>NZ_JBSFOK010000033.1:0-103116 GCF_053587635.1 Streptomyces sp. NPDC003635
GTGGAGCACCGCGGCGACCTGGGCGGTCCGGCCGGCGGATCTCGGGCCGGTGGGCTCCCGACCGATGAGCCTCGGGCCGGTGCGCCGTAAGCCCGTGGGCCTCCAGCCGATGGGCCTCGGGCGAATGAGCTTCCGGCCGGTGGGGCTCGGACCAGTGGGCTTTCGACCGGTGGGGCTCGGGCCGGTGGGTCTTCAGCCGGGGGAAGTTCGGCCGGTTGAGCTTCGGGATGCTGGCGGCCTTGCGGGGGTGGATGGGCGGCCCTCCTTCGTCCGGGGCGGCGACGGTTTCGCCGGTACGACGTCACCGTGCCACGCCCGGAAGGACCCCGACCATCGGGGACAACACCCATCTAATCGCCCGAGCAGCAGTCCCCCTTCGCGGACTTCTCCGAGTTCTCCGACCTCTCCACGCGGCAGAAGCACGACGACTCGATCGGCACGTCCGCCAACGCGGCCGCGATGCGCAGCTGTTGGGCGATGATGCCCGCCTCCGCGTCCTTGCCCTGCCGCATCAGGCACTCGTGGAGTCCGTGCAGCGCCCACACGTTGCCGGGGTGCTGGCAGGCCCGTGGGAGGGTGCCGTCCAGGCCCAGGTCGGCCCGGTAGACCGCCTCGGCCTCCGGGACCCGGCCCTGTTCCAGCAGGAGGGCGCCGTAGGCGTGCCGGGCGGGCTGCATCCAGCCCCAGGGTTCGTCGTAGGGGAGGTTGTCGTCGAGCTCGATCGAGCGTTCCAGCGCGGCGAAGGCGGCCTCGAACCGGCCCTTGCGGTACTCCAGTTCGCCCTCCCGCATGGCCGCGGCGATGGCGAGGATGTCGGCGCACGTGTTGTTGAACAGCATCCGGGTCTCCGGCACCCGGGTGACCGCCTCCTGGAACAGCCGCTGTTCCGCCTCGGCCTCGGGAACACGGCCCAGGGCGGAGAGGGCGACGCCACGGGCGTAATGGAGCATCGCGGTCGTCATGGAGTACAGCTCGGGGTCGGCGGGCAGCGGCAGTTCGAGGATGTCCGGCCAGCGTCCGAAGCGGATCAGCACGTGGACCCGCATGGCGAGGAACGCCTCCAGCCAGTCGGCCATCGGCGGGCTCTCCACCCGCAGCAGGTCCTCCGGTACCGCCGCCTCCAACTGGTCGGCGGTCTCCAGCGCGACCCGCGACTGGCCGAGGAACATCGCGCCGTAGATCCTGAAGTGGTAGTTGTGCGCGCGGTACAGGGTGTAGAAGTTCATCGCGCCGGAGCGCTCGCGGACCTTCTCGTCGGCGAGGATCGCGATCGTGTTGTCCGAGACCACCCGCCGGTAGTCCCCGCACAGCACTTCCAGGTGCGAGGGCATGTGGTGCAGGTGCCCGGCGGCGGGCACGAGCCCGCGCAGCCGGTCCGCGGCCGTCAGGGCCACCTCGGGCGTCGGGGACATCTCCATCAGGTGGATGTACATGTGCAGGACGCCCGGGTGCAGCCGGCCCTGCGGGGAGTCGACGACCCGCTCCAGCACCTCCCTCGCCTCCACGGTCCGGGCGCCCTCGGCCGGCTCGCCGGTCCGCAGGTCCCACAGCTGCCAGGGCGTGAGGTTCATCAGCGCGTCGGCGTACAGGGTCGCCAGGTCCGGGTCGTCGGGGGCGAGCCGGTGGACGGCGCGCATGGCGTCGGCGTAGGGCGCGTTCCACACCGAGCAGTCCTCGACGGCCTTCGCCTGCGGGTAGCGGGCGCGCAGGGCGCCGATGAGGGCCTGTTCCACGGGGGTGCAGCCGGCGGCCTTGGCGTGGGCGGCCTCGACGGCGTTGTGGGTGCGCTCGACGGTCCGGACCAGGTCCCGCTCGTCGAAGAACTCCCAGGGTTTGTTGTAGTTCGGGCCGAGCGCGTAGGCGAGCCCCCAGTGGGCCATGGCGCAGTCGGGGTCGGCTGCGGCGGCTCGCTGGAAGCACTCGGCGGCCTCCTCGTGATGGAAGGCGTACGTCCAGGTCAGCCCGCGGTCGAACCAGAGCTGCGCCTCGGGCGATGCGGTGGTCACGGTCCGGCCGTGCGGGCCGAGGTCGTAGTACTCCACGGGTGTCTCCTGACGCCGACTCGTAATCAGGATTCTTCCGGAGTTTCCCGGCCTTGCCCCGGCTCTACCTTTTCTGTCTCACTCGTACGAGGGGTTCGGCGGCGCCTGCCAGGAGTGCCGCCCCGGCCAGCGCGCCCACGGCGACGAGCGTGGTGCCGCGCATGCCGATGCCGTCGACCAGCGGCCCGGCGAGCGCGGTGCCCACGGCACCGACCGCGAAGTACGAGACGAGGTACGTGCCGCTCAGGCTGCCGGAATCGGCGGGGTCGATGCCGATGACGAGGCTCTGGTTGGCGGCCTGGGCGACGAAGCAGCCCGCGTCGAACACGGCGAGCCCCGCGGCGATGGCGAGGACGCTGTCCGGGGCGAGTGCGATGAGCAGCGTGCCGCTCGCGGCGGCGGTGACGGCGGCGGTCATCACGGTGTGCGGGCTGCGACGGTCGACGAGACGTCCGGTGAAGGGCAGTACGGCGAAGCCGAGCAGTCCGGCCAGGCCGAACAGTCCGATGGCGGTGGGGTCGAGGGAGTGCGGCGGCCGGGCGAGGGAAAGGGCGAGGCCGAGCCAGAGCAGGGTGAAGGCGAAGTACCACAGGCCCCCGGTGGCGATCGCGCGCCGGAGCCTCGCCTCGCGCAGGGGGAGGCGGGGCAGCGCGGCGAGGGCGGCGCGGTAGGAGGCGCGGGCGTCGGGCCGGGTGCGGGGCAGCAGCGTCGCGGCCGTACCGGCGCCGAGCAGGGCCAGGGCGGCGCAGACCAGGAGCATCGCGCGCCAGCCGAGGAGGTCGGTGAGGGCACCGCCGACCAGGCGGCTGAGCAGGATGCCCGCGGACAGGCCGGTGGCCACCAGGGCGACGGCGGCTCCGCGTCGGCCGGGCTCGGCCAGGCGTCCCGCGATGACGCTCGCCTGGGCGGCGACCGAGGCGGCGGCGCCGATGAGGAGATGCGCGGCCACCAGCACGGCCGCGTCGGACGCGGTGGCGGCGAGGAGGAGGCCGGCGGCGAGGGCGGTGAAGTGGGCGGCGACCAGGCGGTGGGGGGCGACGCGGTCGGCGAGGGGCAGCAGCAGGGCGAAGCCGGTCATGGAGCCGGCCAGCGCGGCGGACGGGACGAGGCTGATGGCGGAGAGCGGGACGTCCAGGTCGCCGGCGACGACGCTGAGGGCGGGCTGGAGGGTGTAGTTGTCGGCTGTCGCGGTGCCGGCCAGGGCGGCGAGCAGGGCGGTGGTGCCGCGGCGGAGGGGCTGGGTCGCGGCCGGGCCGGGTATCGCGGTCACGGGCGGCTGGTCCGGCTCAGGACTACGGCGTAACGGCACGCGGTGGCACCGGAGTTGACGAAGACGCGCGGGGCGGGATCACCGAGTTCGATGACGTCCCCGGGCCCGAGCTCGTGCACGCTGTCACCGTCGTGGAAGGTGAGGAACCCCTCCTGCACCCAGACGAGCTGGTGGAGGAAGGCGAAGGCGGCCGCGGGGTACGGAACACGCGCCCCGGGCGGCAGATGGATCTCGGCGATCTCGGCGGGGAAGCGCGGCGAGGTGATCTGGCGCCGCCGGTAGCCGGTCTCGGGGTCGGTCCACTCGACGTCGTCGCCCCGCCGCCGTACGCCCTGGGGCCCTTCCTCGACGGGGACCTCCTCGGCCACGGCGAGCAGGGAGGCCACGCTGAGCTGGAAGGCCGCGGACAGTTTGCCCAGCACGACGGCCGTGGGGTTGCTCTCGCCGCGCTCGATCCGGTTGATCATCGCCCGGGACACGCCGGAGGCGTCCGCGAGCTGGGCGAGCGTCCATCGGCGCCGCTCGCGCTCCACCCGGATCCGGGTGGCGATCCGCTCGACCAGAGGATCTATCATATTGGACATGATTCCAATATACGAGACGCGAGGAGGCGTGACGGTCCGCGCGGCCCGGCCGGAGGACACCGAGGCCGTGGTGGCGATCCGCAACCACGCCGTCGAGCACTCGACCGCGCTGTGGACCCAGGTGCCGCACTCCCCCGCCGAGGGCCGGGCCTGGTTCGCCGACCATCTCGACCGGCGCTCGGCGCTGGTGGCGGAGGTGGCGGGAGAGATCGCGGGCTTCGCGGCGTACGCGCCGTGGCGGGCCCTGGAGGGCTACCGCCACACCGTCGAGGACTCCGTCTACGTCCGCGACGAGCACCACGGTCTCGGCATCGGCGGCGCCCTGCTCACCGCGCTGATCGAGTCGGCCCGCGCCACCGGGCAGCACAGCATGATCGCCGGCATCGAGTCGGGGAACACCGCGTCGGTGCGGCTGCACGAGCGTCGGGGCTTCGAGCACGTCGGCAGGGTCCGGGAGGCCGGGACCAAGTTCGGCCGCTGGTTCGATCTGACGCTGATGCAGCTACGGCTCGGCTGAGCCCGTTGTCAGTGGCGCCCCGTAGTCTTCGGCGCGGTACTCGGCGATGGGGGAAGCATGGCGACGCTCGACGACATCACGGCACTGCTGGGTGAGCCCCGGTTCAACTGGTCCGATCCGGAGCCCTGGGTCCGGTTGGAGGAGGATCTCGGAGTGTCGTTCCCTTCCGACTTCCGGGCCGTCACCGACGCCTACGGTCCCGTGCTGATCAACAAGCAGGTGTACCTGGACCACCCGGGCCATCCGGTCAGGAACCTGCGAGGCCACATCAAGGAACAGCTCGACTTCTATCGCGAAGAGGGTTCGGCGGATTTCCTGACCAGCGCACCGGGTTCCGGTCCCGGAGAACTGCTGCCGGTCGCGACGACCTCGACCGCGGAGGACATCTTCCTGCGCATACCCGACGAGCCTTCCGGGCCCTGGGCCGTGGGCGTGCAGGAGTGGGACAGCTTCGGCTTCGTGCTCCACGAGATGGCGTTCGGCGACTGGCTGCTGGCGTATCTCAGGGGCGAGGACATGACCGTCCACGCTCACCACCTCGCCCCCGACGGGCCGTTCTTCGAGCCGCTGGTCTGAGCCGTGGGGTGGCCCTGGCGTCGGGGCCCGTGAGGCGACTCGGTCACGGATCAGAGTGCGGCCTGGACTCGAGATCGGTCACGAGCAGTCGATATCCGACGTCGATCGCGTCGAGGGTCAGCAAGTCTTGGTGCCGGGCATGCCAGCGTCCGGTCATCAGGTCCTCGGCGAGGCGGGCCAGTCCCGGTGCGAGTACGGTCTCGCCGGTCTGGGCCAGCAGGGAGATTCCCGCGCGTACCCGCGGGTCCAGGTAGGCGTCGGGGCGGCGCCAGTACGCGGCGGCGAACCCGTCGGCGCAGTTGTGGGGGACGCGGACGGGTTCCGTGCGTCCGCCGCCGAGCAGGTCGATCAGCTCGTCGGTCGGGACGGCGCGGGTGTCGTCGAAGTCGGCCGCCTCCGGAAGGTAGTCCCGCACGAGCCAGAACCGCTCACGGAAGAGGCGCTGATCCCAGGTCAGGACGATGACGCGGCGGCGGGCGACCCTGCGCAGTTCCCTGATCCCGGCCCGCACGTCGCTCCAGTGGTGGACGGTGAGCAGCGCCATGACGGCGTCGGCGGCGTCGTCCGGGACGGGGAGGTGCTCGGCGACCCCCTGCACGGCAGGGGCGGCCCCCGACGGCCGCTGGGAGATCATGACCCGGCTGGGCTCGACCGCGAGAACCGTCCGCGCCGGTTCGTAGGAGCCCGTCCCCGCACCGACGTTGATCACATCCGCGGCGTCCCCGAGTGCGGCGTGGATCTGCGCGGCGATCCGGGGATCGGCCTGCCGAGTGCGGCCGTACTGGGCACCGAGCGCGTCGTAGGTGGCGGCCATGCCAGTCTCCTCTCAGTCCTGCGGCGGAAGTCCTTCCCTGCGCAGCCGCTCCACCATCTGCGCCGATGCCGGGCGCGGCGCCTTGGCGGCCAGGGCCGACAGGAGGCCTTCCCACGCGTCGGGGAGCCCGGCGTCCACGGCGGAGCGGTAGGCGGTGCAAGCGTCGGCCGTACGGCCCTGCTCCAGGCAGAGGGCGCCCAGCGCGGCGTACGCCTCCGTGTCACCGGCCTCGCAGCCGCGGAGGTAGGCGCGTTCGGCGGCGGCCACGTCACCACGTGCCTCTCGTACGCGCCCCAGGGCCGTCCACGCGTCGTAGGCACCCAGGGCGCTCGCCCTGAGCACCGCGCGCCGGGAACCGTCCCGGTCGTCGGCCCGTTCCCGCATCCGGGACAGCGCGGCCCAGGCCGCCGGGGAGCCACGGTCGGCGGCGAGGTCGGCGGCGGTCTCCGCGCCTTCGGTGTCCCCGGCGCGTTCCCGGGCGCGGGCCAGGTTGATCCATGCCTCGACGTCGCCCGCACGAGCGGCCTCCGTCGCGGCATGCGCGGCGCCGGTGTCGTCGCCGCGTTCCTGACGGGCTTCGGCCAGGGCGGTCCATGCTTCGGGGTCCCCGGTGCGCACGGCCTGTGCGGCGGCTTCCTCGGCGGCGCGGAGGTCGCCCTCCGACTCGGCGAGCAGGGCGAGTTCGCGCCAGGCGGCCCCCACCCCGAGGGCGGCGGCCTCGCGGTGCGCGGCGGCGGCCCCGGACAAGTCGCCTTCGGAGTACCGCAGTTGAGCCAGCAGGGACCAGCCCTCGGGGTTCCCGGCAGCCGCGCCGGCGGTGGCCGCGGTCACGGCGGACGCGGGGTCGCCGAGCGCCCAGTGCAGTCGTACGAGAAGCGCCCAGGCGGCGGTGACGCCCGCCGCGGCCGCCCGACCGGCGTGCTCCACCGCTTCCGGGATCTCGCCGCCGCGCTCGGCGACCTGCGCGAGCCCCATGTGCCCCCACCCGTCGCCGACGCTGACGGCCTGCTCGAACGCCTTGGCCGCGGCGGGGCCGTGGGCCGCGCGCATCCGGCCGAGCGTGCGCCAGGCGAGCGGCTGCCCGGCATGGGCGGCCAGGGCCGCGACGGCGTCGGCGGCGGTCGGATCGCCCTCCTCTTCACGGATCCGGGCCATGGCCGACCAGGCCCAGGCGTCTCCGGCCTCCGACGCACGCAGGTAGGCGTCGTAGGCGGCTTGCCTGTCCCCGAGGTTCTCCCTGGACACGGCGAGCGCGGCCCACGCGCCGGGGTCCGTGGCGGCGGTCTCCTCGGCGGCGGCGGGACCGTCGGTGGTCTCGCGCAGGACGGCCCAGGCGGTACGCGCGCGACTGTGGCCCTGCCGCACGGCGTTCTCGTACAGCGCCGCGGCGCAGGAGTATCGACGGCGCTGTTCGGCGGCGCGACCGAAGGCGTAGAGGTCATCGGGGGTACGGGCCCAGGCGGCGCCGGTCCAGAACTCGGCGGGCGGTGCGCGATGCGCCCGGACGCGGCGGATGTGCTGTTCCACGTAGTCGTCCGGGCGGTAGCTGTCGGGGTCGCCGACGCCGGGGCCGTGCCGTTCCGCGATCAGCGGTGCCGGGCCGCGTCCGGGGGCGGTCAACGCGCTGACGGCGGCGGGGAACCACTCCTTGCCGGCGGTGGCTCGGGCGCCGGAGTCCATGAACCCGACGGCGGCCTCCATCAGCAGCCGTGCCGGTACGGCGCCGGCATGGCCGAGCCGGCGTGCTTCGACGGCCGCGGTAAGGACGGCATGCTCGGGCGCCGTGAACCACTGATCGGGTCCCATGTCCCAGCGGCGCACCAACTCGGGTCCGCCGGTGAGGTGTTGGAGGACGCGGTCGGTGGCGCCTGCAGCCCGCACCGCGGCCGCGATACGCGGATCCCGGGCTGCCGCAGCCGCTACGGCGGGGGAGTCTCCCGGCAGCGTGTCGGGCACCGTGACAGTCGGGTGCCGCCCCGTCAACAGCGCCCAGGCGTGCGGGGCTTCGTCACGGCTCTCCGCGAACCGCCGCAAGTGCTCGGGCCACATGGTGCCCACCACGGCGAGCGGCGCCACCTTGTCGAGCAGCCGCCCGATCTGCCGGGCGGCGCCCTCGCCCGTCGCACCGCTCAGATAACGCTGCGCTTCGTCGAGCCACAGCACGGTTCGGGGCCCGACGTCCTCCGCGATCAACTCGTCCGCGTCAACGGGGTGCAGCACGGGCCAGTCAGGCAGCACAGCCGCCACGGCTTCATAGACCGCACGCGTCTTGCCACTTGAGGAACGACCCACAAGCAGGACGAACACGGCGTCGTTCGTCGCCGCGGCACGGGTCAGCCGCTGTCGCAGGGTCTCGTCGTGCGGGCGAGGCAGGTAGTCCGGCAACATCAGGTCGACGGAACCGTCCGGGCCCGGAGCGGGGTGAACTCCGAGGCGTACGGCACCCCATTGGGCGGCGGTGCGCGTACCGGTCTCACCGTCAGGCATGTTCCCTGGCCTTCCGGCCGAGGTGCTCCACTGCGCGGTCCGCCGTGGCGAACGTGGGAAAGATCTTGATGAATCCAGTGATCCGCAACTGCTTGTGAATTCTCTCGCTCGACACGACCAGCGCCACCGCGCCGTTGTGTGCGCGAACGCGTCTGTCAGCGCCCAGCAGCACCCCCATTCCTGTCGAATCGAGCCATTCGATCGCCGTCAGATCCAGAACCAGGAACCGCCTTCCGTGGTTCACCAGGTCGACCAGCAGCTTGCGCGCGTCCGGAGTGGTGTACACGTCCATCTCGCCCACGAGTCTGACCAGGGTGACGTCCTCGGTGACGTGCTCATAGGAATGCCCGCCCGCAGCTTTGATACGGTTCGCACGCTCCGCCAGGGCCGCGCGACGGTCTTCGGCACTCGTCTCGGCATAGTCGGCGACAAGTTGCTCGACGGCGCCGGAAACGGTCTCGTGGACACGGAGGACTGGGTCCAGCCGTGTTTCGGCCAGGATCTGCCGTGTTTGCGGACAGCCGACAACCATAACGAGACTGCCGCCCTGGCAGTGCACCCGTTTCAGGGCACCGAGCACCACACGCAGGCCCGCCTTTCCGATGGCGTCCAAGGCGCTCAGATCGACGACCAGAACCACCCGCCCGGCGTCGCTGATCTCCCTCAGTACGGAACGCAGCTGCGAGGCTGAGTCGGCGTCCAATACGCCGCCGGGTCCGTCGCCCGCGACCCGCACAACGGTGACGTCCTCGGCTCGGCCCTCGTACGACACCTGCAGCTGCACCGGATCCCCCATCATTTCGGGCACTGTGGATCTTATCCGCCCGACGCGGACGGGACCGGAGTGAGCGCCCTACGCGCCGCGTTCAAGAACTCCTCCTGCGCGGTGGCATACCCGCTGCCGGGACTCACCGCGGCGAGTGTGCCGCGCAGAGTCTCCGCCGCCGCAGTCACAGCCTCCGGCCCCTCCAGCCGTACGACGTTCAGCGCCTCCCCCACCGCCGCCATCGCCACGTCGTGCTCCCGCCTGCTCGCCGCCTCGTCCCCGGTGCCGATGGCGTTCTGCCAAGCCGTGAGGGCCACATGGGCGCTGTCGGTCCGGCTGAGGTACGTGACATACGCCGCCCGACGCACTGCCCGCTGATTCGCCAGCGTCTGTTCGGTCAACGTTCGGCGGGCCACGTCGAGTTGGGCCGTCGCCTGGAGTTGGCCCGCGTCCCAGGCGGCGGCCGCCTGTTGGCGGCCCGCCTCCCACGCGGCCGCGGCCTGCCGCTCGCCCGCCGCCCACGCGGCCTCCGCCTGGCGCTTGGCGGCGGCGAAGGTGAACACCCCCGTCAACGCCCCGCCACCGATCGCGGCCCCCGCCGCGATCAGTGCCGAGACGACCGCGTCGTCCACGTCAGCCGCCCAGTGCCCCGAGCACCACCGACCGGGCCTCCTCCTGCACCCGGGCCAGATGGTCCGCCCCGAGGAAGGACTCCCCGTAGATCTTGTACACGTCCTCCGTGCCCGAAGGCCGCGCCGCGAACCAGGCGTTGGCCGTGGACACCTTGATGCCGCCGAGGGCCGCGCCGTTGCCCGGTGCTTCCGTCAGTACCGACGTCACCGGTTCCCCGGCGAGCGTGTCGGCCGTGACCTGTCGCGGGGACAGCTTCGCGAGGAGGGCCTTCTCCTCGCGGGACGCCGGGGCGTCGACGCGGGCGTACGCCGGGGCGCCGAACCGGTCCGTCAACCCCGCGTAGTGCTGGGACGGCGTCCTGCCCGTCACCGCCGTGATCTCGGAGGCGAGCAGCGCCAGGATGATGCCGTCCTTGTCCGTCGTCCACACCGAGCCGTCCCGGCGCAGGAAGGACGCGCCCGCCGACTCCTCGCCCCCGAAGCCGAGCGTGCCGTCGGACAGGCCGTCCACGAACCACTTGAAGCCGACCGGGACCTCGACCAGCCGTCGGTCCACGTCCGCCGCCACCCGGTCGATCATGCTGGACGAGACCAGGGTCTTACCGACCCCCGCGCCCGCCGGCCAGTCCCTCCGGTGGGAGAACAGGTACGAAATCGCCACCGCCAGGTAGTGGTTGGGGTTCATCAGGCCCCCGTCCGGCGTGACGATGCCGTGGCGGTCGGCGTCGGCGTCGTTGCCCGTCGCGATGTCGAAGCGGTCGCGCTGTTCGATCAGCGAGGCCATGGCGTACGGCGAGGAGCAGTCCATGCGGATCTTGCCGTCCCAGTCCAGCGTCATGAAGCGCCAGGTGGGGTCGGTGAGCGGGTTCACCACCGTCAGGTCCAGGCCGTGCTCCTCGGCGATCCGGCCCCAGTACGCCACCGAGGCACCGCCCAGCGGGTCCGCGCCGATGCGCACTCCGGCGGACCGGATCGCCGCCAGGTCCAGGACCTGCGGCAGGTCGGCCACGTACGTGCCGAGGAAGTCGTAGCGGCCGGTGCCGGGAGCCGTCAGGGCGCGGGAGTACGGGATCCGGCGTACGTCCTTCATGCCGCCCGTGATGATCTCGTTGGCGCGGTCCTGGATCCAGGACGTCGCCTCGGAGCCGGCCGGGCCGCCGCTCGGCGGGTTGTACTTGAAGCCGCCGTCGGCGGGCGGGTTGTGCGAGGGGGTGACCACCACACCGTCGGCCAGGCCCGAGGCGCGGCCGCGGTTATGGGTGAGGATGGCGTGCGAGACCGCCGGAGTCGGCGTGTAACCGTCCGCCTCGTCGATCAGGACGGTCACTCCGTTGGCCGCGAACACCTCCAGGGCCGTGACCCTGGCCGGCTCCGACAGCGCGTGGGTGTCCGCGCCGAGGAACAGGGGGCCGTCGGTGCCCTGGGCGGTGCGGTACTCGCAGATGGCCTGGCTGGTGGCCGCGATGTGGTCCTCGTTGAAGGCCGCCGCCAGCGCCGAGCCGCGGTGGCCCGAGGTGCCGAACGCCACCCGCTGCCCGGGCTCGGCCGGGTCGGGGTGCAGCGCGTAGTACGCCGTGACCAGGCGGGCCACATCGATGAGGTCCTCGGGCCCGGCGACCTGACCCGCTCGCTCGTGCTGCATCTCCCGGCTCCTCCGCAAGGTTCGACCGTCGGTTGGGTCCTCATTCTCCCCTGCCCGGGGCACGCGGACGCGCACCGGGCCGTCGTTGTGGCCCGCGTCCACCGGGTGCGACGATGCGGGCCGACGAGCGAAAGGGAGACCAGCCGTGACGCACGAGGACCAACGTCCGCCCGCCGCCGCCCTGTTCGACGTGCTGGGCGCCGACTACGAGAAGGCGTTCGCGCACGCCCCCGCGCATCTGGCCGCTCTGGAGTGGCTGAGCGAGCGGTTGCCGCCGGCCGCGCGGACGCTGGACGTGGGCAGCGGAACCGGTCGGCCCACCGCGGCGCTGCTCACCGCGGCCGGGCACTCGGTGCTGGGCGTAGACGTCTCCCCCGTCATGGTGGAACTCGCCGCCCGCCAGGTCCCCGAGGCCGAGTTCCGCCACGCCGACATCCGCGAACTGCCCCTGGACGAGGACCGTTTCGACGGCATCTGCGTGTTCTTCTCGCTGCTCCAGATGACCCGCGCCGAACAGTCGAGCCTCATGCGGCGGCTCGCTCTGGCCCTCAAGCCCGGCGGGCACCTCGTCCTGGCCACCGTGCCGGCCGACGTGGAGGACGTCGAGGTCGTCTTCATGGGCCGCCCGGTCCGCGCGACCAGCTTCGCCGAGGACGACCTCACGTACATGGTGGAGGCGGCGGGGCTGACGGTGCTGTCGCGGAACAGCACCGTCTTCACTCCGGACCACCCCGGAGCGGGGCCTGAGCCCCACCTGTTCCTGTACTGCCGTCGGGACTAGGCGATCTCCACCAGCAGGTCGCCGCCCTCGACCTGCTGGATACGGTTCACGGCGAGCCGCGAGACCGTGCCGTCCTTGGCGGCCGTGATCGACGCCTCCATCTTCATCGCCTCGATCGTCGCCACCGTCGCCCCGGCCGCCACCTGGTCGCCCTCGGCGACGGCGAGGGTCACCACGCCCGCGAACGGGGCAGCCACATGGCCGGGGTTGGCGCGGTCGGCCTTCTCGGTGGCCGGGATGTCCGAGGCCACCGACCGGTCGCGGACCTGGATGGGCCGCAACTGGCCGTTCAGCGAGGACATCACGGTCCGCATGCCGCGCTCGTCGGCCTCGCCGACGGCCTGGAGCTCGATCAGCAGCCGCACCCCGGGTTCGAGGTCGATGGCGTACTCCTTGGCCTGGCGCAGGCCGTAGAAGAAGTCCTTGCTGTCCAGGACGCTGGTGTCGCCGTAGCTCTGGCGGTGTGCCTCGAACTCTCGGGTGGGGCCGGGGAAGAGCAGCCTGTTGAGGGTGGCCCGGCGGTCCTTGACCAGCGCCCCCCGGTCGTCGGCTGACAGTTCCGCGGTCGGCTTGGCCTCGGCCCGGCCGCGCAGCGCCTTCGTACGGAAGGGCTCGGGCCAGCCGCCGGGAGGGGTGCCGAGTTCGCCGCGGAGGAAGCCGATGACGGAGTCGGGGATGTCGAAGCGGTCCGGCTCGGCCTCGAAGTCGGCCGGGGACACGCCCGCGCCCACCAGGTGGAGCGCCAGGTCGCCGACGACCTTCGACGACGGGGTGACCTTCACCAGTCGGCCCAGCATGCGGTCGGCGGCGGCGTACATGGCCTCGATGTCCTCGAAGCGGTCGCCGAGACCGAGCGCGATGGCCTGGGTGCGCAGGTTGGACAGCTGTCCGCCGGGGATCTCGTGGTGGTAGACGCGCCCGGTCGGCGCGGGCAGGCCGGCCTCGAAGGGGGCGTAGACCTTGCGGACGCTCTCCCAGTACGGCTCCAGGTCGCCGATTGCCTGGATGTCGAGGCCGGTCGGGCGGGCGGAGTGGTCGGTGGCGGCGACGATCGCGGACAGGGACGGCTGCGAGGTGCTGCCCGCCATGGACGCCACGGCTCCGTCGACGGCGTCCGCGCCGGCCTGGACGGCGGCGAGGTAGGTGGCGAGCTGGCCGCCCGCGGTGTCGTGGGTGTGCAGGTGCACCGGCAGGTCGAACTCCCTGCGCAGCGCCGATACGAGGGTGGCGGCGGCCGGGGCCCGCAGCAGTCCGGCCATGTCCTTGACGGCCAGGACGTGGGCGCCCGCTTCGACGATCTGCTCCGCGAGGCGCAGGTAGTAGTCGAGGGTGTAGAGCCGCTCGTTCGGGTCGGACAGGTCGGAGGTGTAGCAGAGGGCGACCTCGGCGACGGCGGTCCCGGTCTGGCGTACGGCGTCGATGGCGGGACGCATCTGGTCGACGTCGTTGAGGGCGTCGAAGATGCGGAAGATGTCGATGCCGGTGGCCGCTGCCTCCTGCACGAAGGCGTCGGTGACCTCGGTCGGGTACGGGGTGTAGCCGACGGTGTTGCGGCCGCGCAGCAGCATCTGCAGGCAGATGTTGGGCACCGCCTCGCGCAGGGCGGCCAGCCGCTCCCAGGGGTCCTCGGCGAGGAACCGCAGGGCGACGTCGTAGGTCGCGCCGCCCCAGCACTCCAGGGAGAGCAGCTCGGGCAGGGTGCGGGCGACGACCGGGGCGACGGCGAGCATGTCCTTCGTGCGGACCCGGGTGGCGAGCAGTGACTGGTGGGCGTCGCGGAACGTGGTGTCGGTGACGCCGATGGTGGGTGCCTCGCGCAGGGCGCGGGCGAAGCCCTCGGGGCCGAGCTCGACGAGCCGCTGCCGGGAGCCCGCCGGAGGCAGCCCCTCTGGTACCGGGGGCAGCTTGCCCATCGGGTCGGCCAGATCGGGCCGTTCGCCGTGCGGCCGGTTGACGGTGACGTCGGCCAGGTAGGTCAGCAGCTTGGTGCCGCGGTCCGCGGAGTGGCGGGCGGTGAGCAGATGCGGGCGCTGCTCGATGAAGGAGGTGGTGACCCGGCCCGCCTGGAAGTCCGGGTCGTCCAGGACCGCCTGCAGGAAGGGGATGTTGGTGGCGACACCGCGGATGCGGAACTCGGCGACGGCACGCCGGGCCCGGCCCACCGCGGCGGCGAAGTCCCGCCCCCGGCAGGTCAGCTTGACCAGCATGGAGTCGAAGTGGGCGCTGATCTCGGTGCCGGCGTGGGTGGTGCCGCCGTCCAGCCGGATGCCGGAGCCACCCGGTGAGCGGTAGGCGCTGATCCGGCCGGTGTCGGGGCGGAAGCCGTTGGCGGGGTCCTCGGTGGTGATACGGCACTGCAGGGCCGCGCCGCGCAGGGTGACCGTCTCCTGGGCGAGCCCGAGGTCGGCGAGGCTCTCACCGGCGGCGATGCGCAGCTGGGCCTGGACGAGGTCGACGTCGGTGACCTCCTCGGTGACCGTGTGCTCGACCTGGATGCGCGGGTTCATCTCGATGAAGACGTGGTTGCCCTCGCGGTCGAGGAGGAACTCCACGGTGCCCGCGTTGCGGTAGCCGATCTGCCGGGCGAAGCGGACGGCGTCGGCGCAGATGCGGTCGCGCAGGGCGGGGTCGAGGTTGGGGGCGGGGGCGAGCTCGATCACCTTCTGGTGGCGGCGCTGCACCGAGCAGTCCCGCTCGAAGAGGTGGATGACGTTGCCGTCGCCGTCGGCGAGGATCTGCACCTCGATGTGCCGGGGCTCGACGACGGCCTTCTCCAGGAAGACGGTCGGGTCGCCGAAGGCGGAGGCGGCCTCGCGGGAGGCGGCCTCGATCGACTCCCGCAGCTGGGCGGGGTCCTCGACACGCCGCATCCCGCGGCCGCCGCCGCCCGCGACGGCCTTGACGAACACGGGGAAGCCGATGTCGTCGGCGGCGCGGACGAGTTCGTCGACGTCGTTGGAGGGCGCGGAGGAACCGAGCACGGGCACGCCGGCCTCGCGGGCGGCGGCCACCGCGCGGGCCTTGTTGCCGGTCAGCTCCAGGATGTCGGCGCCGGGGCCGACGAAGGTGATGCCCGCTGCCTCGCAGGCACGGGCCAGTTCGGGGTTCTCGGAGAGGAATCCATAACCGGGGTAGACGGCGTCCGCGCCCGCGCGCTGGGCCGCGGCGACGATCTCGTCGACGGACAGATAGGCGCGCACCGGGTGCCCGGGCTCGCCGATCTCGTATGCCTCGTCGGCCTTCAGCCGGTGCAATGAGTTGCGGTCCTCGTGCGGGAAGACGGCGACGGTGCGCGCGCCCAGCTCATAGCCCGCACGAAACGCCCGAATCGCGATCTCGCCACGGTTGGCGACCAGCACCTTGCGGAACATTCGTGATCCCTTCGCCTGCCGGTGAGAGCCCCCATGGTGTCGGCCGCACCCCGCCCACGCCATGTGAACCTGGCCACGGCCGGGCCTAACACACGTCCACTTCACTCTGGCGGCCCGGCCTCGGGCGCGTCTGGGGCCCGGCCGCCTCGAACCCCCGGCACCGACTTTGCGGGAGCCGCCTGCCGTCCGGGCCGGTCATGACCCATGATGGGCGGGCCATGAACCAGCCCAGCAGCCCCTGTCCCCCGTCGCGGCCCGCGCCGCTGCGCGTGACGCGGGCCGGGGTGTTCACGGTGGCCGGGACCGCGCTCGGGGTGAGCGCGCACCAGCTGGCCGCCGACGGCGCGGTGCCGTGGCGGCAGGCGGCCGCGGCCGCCGTCGTTCTCTTCGGCGTCGCGCTCGCCGGTGCGCGCCGTCCGCGCTCGCTCGGCGCGGTGGTCGGCACGTGCGGCGTCGCGCAGACGGCGCTGCACCTGTGGCTGTCGGCCGCGCACGCGCACCGTGCCGGACCGGTCGCGGCCGGACACACCCACCACGGCGCGGCGGCCGGCCGCCCCTGGCACGAGCAGGTGCACGTCTCCCCCGCGATGACCGCCGCGCACGCGGTCGCCGCCCTCCTGGTCGCCGTGCTCCTGCACCGCGCGGACGCGGCCTGCTGGACGCTGGCCCGCGGTGTGACCTCGGCGGTGGACGCCGTACGGGTGCGGATCGCCACGGCGGGGGCGCTGGGCTCGGAGCGCACGGCCCCCCTCACGGCCGTAGGACCGGCACCGGTCCTGGCGCGGACCGGACCGCCGCCTCGGAAGACGGCGGTGCTCGCGGACGTGGTGGTACGGCGGGGTCCTCCCCGGTGCGGAGTCGCACCCACCAACTGACCGCACCGGAGCGGCGGCTGGTCCGCTCCGCTCTTCCCCACGCCCGGAGACTCACATGTTCCGTACCACCACCGCGCGGCGCCTGCCCCTCACCGCCGCCGCCCTGACGGCCACCGCCGCCGTCCTCCTCAGCGCCGGCACCGCCGCCGCGCATGTCGAGGTCGAGTCCGAACAGGCCCAGGCCCTCGCCGAGAACGTCCGTATCGAGTTCACCGCCGAGTCCGAGTCCGCCACGGCCGGGATCACCGAGCTGCGGATCGTCCTGCCCAAGGGCATCGCTCCCGGGGACGTGACCTACGACGACGGGCCCACCGGCTGGGAGTTCACCACCGAGGACGACCATTACACCGTCAAGGGCCCGGCCGTCGCCGTGGGTGAGGACGCCGCGCACTCCGTCGTCGTGCGCCAACTGCCCGACGCGAAGGAACTGGTGTTCAAGACACTCCAGACGTACAGCGACGGCAAGGTCGACCGCTGGATCGAGCTGGGCGAGTCCGGCGGCGACGGACACGGGCACGGCAACGAGGCGCCCGTGCTCCAGCTCGAGGCCGCGGCGCCCGGCGCGAAGCCGGTCAGCCCCTCACCGAGCGCGACGGAGTCCCCCTCGCCGACCGCGACCCCGACTCCCGCCGCGTCCACCCCCTCGTCCTCCCCCGCCGCCTCGGCGACCGAGGACGAGGACAGCGGCCTGTCGGCGGGCGCCTGGACGGGCATCATCGCGGCTGTCCTCCTCCTGGCCGCCGGCGCCCTGTACTTCATGCGCCGCCGCTCCGACGGGTCGGCGTAGTCCGGGCGCTCCCGTGTCCCGCGGCTCGGCGGGACACGGGAGCCGGGGCCTAGTCGCCGCCGCCCCCTCCGCCGCCGTCGCCGCCGCCCCCGTCGCCGCCTCCGGAGTCGCCGCCGTCGCCGCCGTCCGCGCCCCAGCCGTCGGAACCGCCGGATTCGTTGTCCTCGCGGCCCTGGCCCAGGTTGCTGAACCAAGGGCGGTCCCACCACTCGTCGGGGGCGATCGGCTCGGCGGTCCGCGACCGGCGCCGCTCCTTGCGGAAACGGGCCGAGCCCGTCGTGTCCCCGATACCGAAGGTGACCGCGAAGGCGTGGGCGACGACGGCGTCCAGCGGGTCGGTGCTCTCGTGCTGTACGGGGGACAGCGGTATCAGGACCGTGCCCGGTTCGGGCACCGGCCGGCCGTGCGGGCGACTCAGCAAGGCGACCGGGCGGTCGTCCCGCAGCAGCCGCGAGCTCTTCGCGTTCTCCCGCCGCAGCACCCAGTGCTGTCCGGGCAGTCGGATCTCCGTCTGCCGCTTGGACTTGCGGATCGTCCGCTTGAGGACCACTTGGGCCGAGACGTCACCGACCGTCACCAGCAACCCCTGCGCGGGATCGGAGCCCTCGCCCCGGAAGCCGTACGGTGCGCGGATCCGTACGACCGGAGCGTGCGGCCCCCAAACGTCGACCCGCACCAGGTTCCGGTCCACGGCGACGGCGATCGGCCCGGCGGGCCCCTGGGCGAACCGGCGCGCGATCCACAGCGGTACGCCTTCGGCGCGGGCCTGGGCCGCCAGCGCGGCCACGTGCTCCGGGCCGCCGCAGTGCCGTACCGCCAACTCGCCCAGGGTGCGGGCGAACTCGGCCGCCTGCCGGACCTTCCAGGGCCTGGTGGTCCCGGTGATCCGGGTCACCGGGACGGCCCCCGGTCCGTCCGGCAGCGACCCGAGCGGGCGTTCCGCCCCGCCGCCGCCGAGCCAGTACCCGCGCTGGTACGCGTCCGCCATGGCGGCGAGGTTCAGCTCCCCGAGCGGCATGCTCCTGCCGCCCCTGCGCAGCCCGCCGTCGGTCAGCTCCGTACGTGTCAGCGGATTCCACGACCGCTCGCCGTAGAGCAACTGGCTCACCACAACCCCCCTGCCTGCGCGGCCCTGCCACAACGCCTCTCCCCCACAGAGTGTCCGGAGCCCGTCTGCGGTTCCCGCGCGCCGGGCGCTCAGGTGACCTGACCCGGGCCTCGTTGTCAGTGCCCCGCCCTAGTCTTCTGGTGATCGCCCGGTTCAGGGGCGCGGGAGAGTGAGGGGGTCGTGGTGCGCAGGCCTGTCGAGGGGGAAGTGCATGTCCACTACGGGCAGATCTACGTGGAGAGCGATCCGGACTGCTGCGGCACGGATCTCGGGGACTCGTTCGCCGGGCAGCGGGCCGGGTTGTGCGGGGCGGCCGTACCGGGTGCCCTGTTCCTGCTGACCGGCCTGCACACGGGCCATGTCGGCTTCACCGTCGAGGTGCATGACGAGGAACCGCCGTTGGACCCGGCGTGGGAAGACGTCGTGGAGGTGTCCTTCCGGCCCCTTTCGGCCGACTGCTCGCTGGTGGAGTGGGGCGGCGAGGACTCCTGGGAGCTGGACCTGGAGGAGATCGACTTCCGCGTGCGCTACTGCGCCAGAGGCATGGACGCCGGGAACGAACTCGACACGCGGCTCGACGAGGAACCCCAACAGGACTCCTACCTCTTGCAGTTCTGGCCCGCCGCGCCCGCCCCGGACCGCGTCGTGAAGCAAACCTCCAAGACCGCTTCCTACTGGCACGAGTACGCCCGCGAGCAGCCGGCCCCTCCCACGCCGGCCGAACGCGCCGAAGCCGAACGCCTGGCCCGAGAGGCACAGGAGCGGGAAGACCGTGAGCGTCGGCTCGCCTACGAGCGGTGGGAGTGGGGCGGCCGGCTCCCGAGCGACGCCCTGCGCGGCGTCCAGGGCAACGTGCGCGGTCTCCTGGAGTTCGATCCGGACCTGGTCCACGCCCTCGACGCGGCAGGGCCCGACACCCAGCGCGCGGTGGCCGCACTGGCGGCCCGCCGTGCCTGCGAGGCGGCCGGTCTCGCCGCACTCGACTGGGTCGCCGCGGGACTCGCCGCCCTGGACGAAGGGCGCCCGCTGCCGCCGCCCTTCGACGACTGGGACCGCATGTGGCAGGCCCTGTACGACGACCCCGGTGCGCCCGACGGGACCGTGGGCCGGGCCGTCCCACCCGAGCGGCCACCTTTCCGGCCCGAGCACGAGAGCCCGGCACAGCAGATCGTGGGCCCGGCGGCCGCCATGGTGACGTCACCCGCGGCGCAGCTCCCCACCCGCCGCGTCCGAGGGGCCTCGGGCGGGCTCCTGGTCACCCACGGAGCGCCGGACGACTCCCTGCCCATGTCCCAGCCGCACATGGCGCTTCCCGCGATCCCCGGTGCCGCCGAACCCGATCCGCTCCGGGCGGCCCTGGACGCGGTGTTCGCGGCGGTGGTCACGTACGGCGAGGACTACCCGGTCCTCCTCCAGCAGATCCGGGCGGCCCTGCCGTAAGCACGCTCACCGACCGCCGGAGTGCCGCCGTACGTCTCGTAAAGCCGATGCGCCACGTCAGGAACGGCCGGTCACAGGCCGGGAAACGTACTCGGTCGCGGCGTCGAGGAGCCAGTCCGTCAGGTAGCCGGCGAACGACGAGCGGACCAGGATCCAGAACCCGGCCCTGGGTTCGTCCCTGGCGACCAGGACGACCTGGGTGCGGCCCAGTGTCGACTGGGCGCAGCGGCCGGGGCCGAAGGCTCGGGGGTGCAGGTCCAGCGGGCAGCCGTGGGCCAGGAGGTCGCGGGCGCGGGGGCCGGAGACGAGGAGCGTGGTGCGCTGCGCGGAGACGTCGGTGACGGCGATCGGCACGTCACCCGCGGCCTGACGGATCCGCGCCTCCAGATCCCGCTCGCTGCCCGGTGGCCCCACCAGCAGCCACTCGTCCGGGCCGAGCCACAGCGCGGTCAGCCCGCCCGCGCGGACCACGGTGTTCGGCTGGAGCGGCAGCTGCAGGTCCAGGGCGAGGCCGACGGCTTCCGCCGCGGCTCCCTTGGCGTCGAGGCGCACGTCGAGCTGGGCCAGGAAGGGGAGTTCGGCCAGCCGGATCGCGCCCGCGGAGCCGCGGGTGGCGGCGGCCAGGCGGCCTGTGGCGTGCGACAGAGGACTGATGAGTGCGGTGTCAGCCATCGCGGCGGGCTCCCTCGGGGTCGTAGAGGACAGGGCCCGCGACGGTCACCGGCACCAACTGGTCGCCGACGGGGGCGTACAGCCGTTCGCCGACGCGGTCCCGGCCGCCCTTGATCAGGGCGAGCGCGAAGGTCCGGCCGAGGGCGGCGCTGCGATAGCTGGAGGTGACATGGCCGAGCATCGGGACGGGCGGGGCGGGCAGTTCGCGCTCGGCGACCAGATGGGTGCCTTCCGGGAGTAGCGTGCCCGGGTCCTCGGGGAGCAGGCCGACCAGGTGCTTGCGGTCGGGCCGGGAGGTGTCGGGGCGGGCGTGCGACCGCTTGCCGATGAAGTCCGGCTTCTTCTTCGACACCGCCCAACTCATGCCGAGATCCTGGGGGGTGACCGTGCCGTCGGTGTCCTGGCCGATGATCGGGTAACCCTTCTCGGCCCGCAGGACGTGCATGGTCTGCGTGCCGTACGGGGTGATGCCGTAGGGGGCGCCCGCCTCGTACAGCGCCTCCCACAGGCTGAGCGCCTGCCACGGCGACACGTTGATCTCGTAGGCGAGTTCGCCGGAGAAGCTGATCCGGCAGACCCGGGCCGCGATGCCCGCGACGGTCGTCTCGCGCCAGGCCATGAAGGGGAAGTCCGCGTTGGCCAGGGCCAGTTCGGGCGCGAGCGAGCCGAGGACCTCGCGGGACTTCGGGCCGGCCAGGGCGACCGTGGCCCACTGCTCGGTCACGGAGGTGCAGTGCACCTTCAGCTCCGGCCACTCCGTCTGCAGCCACTCCTCCATCCAGTCCAGTACGGCGGCGGCGTTGCCGGTCGTCGTGGTGACCAGGAAGCGGTCCTGGGCGACGCGCATGACCGTGCCGTCGTCGAAGACCATGCCGTCGGGGCGGCACATGACGCCGTAGCGGATCATGCCGACCTTCAGAGTGCTGATCATGTTGGTGTAGAGCCGGTCGAGGAAGACGCCGGCGTCCGGGCCCTGCACGTCGATCTTGCCAAGGGTGGAGGCGTCCATGAAGCCCACGCTCTCGCGGGTGGCGGCGCACTCGCGCAGCACGGCGGCCTCCATGTCCTCGCCGTCCCGGGGGTAGTACCAAGGGCGTTTCCACTGGCCGACGTTCTCGAACAGGGCGCCGTGCGCGACATGCCAGCCGTGGAGGGCGGTCGTACGGACCGGGTCGCTCAGTGCGCCCCGGTCGCGGCCCGCGAGGGCGGCGAAGGAGACCGGCGTGTACGGCGGGCGGAACGTGGTCGTACCCAGCGCCGCGATGTCCACGCCGAGCAGTTCGGCGACGACTCCGCCGGCCAGGACTCCGGAGGTCTTGCCCTGGTCGTTGGCGGTGCCGGCCGTGGTGTAGCGCTTGGTGTGTTCGACCGAGCGCAGGCCGGCGCCGGTCGCGCGGGCCAGGTCGTCGACGGTGACGTCGCGTTGGAGGTCGACGAAACGGGGGACGTCGGCGGGGCCGCCCGGGACGACGTACACGTGCGTCGGGGGCGACTGTTGCGGCTGCGCGTGCGGCTCCGGGAGGCGGGGCGTCCGGGACGTGTAGCCCTCGGCCTCCACGGCACGGGCTCCGGCCGCGGCGCCCTGCGCCAGGACCGTGGTCAGGTCGAGGGCACCGCTCGCGCTGCCCGCCACCTCGACCGCCTGCCGGCAGGTGCCCGGGACGAAGGTGCCGAGCGCGTCGTCGTAGCGGAGCCTGCCGCCCGACTGGCTGAACAGGTGCGCCACCGGGTTCCAGCCGCCGGAGACCAGCAGCAGGTCGGCGGCGAACCGCCGCCCGGCGGTCTGTCCGTACGGCGCGACGGTGACGGCGGTGAGGCGGGCCTCTCCCTCCGTGCCGGTGACGGCGTGGCCCGCCAGCACCTCGATGCCGGCCGCCCTCGCGCGCTCGGCCCACTCCCCCGGCGCGGGGCGGACGTCGACGATCGCCGTGACGGACAGGCCCGCCGAGGCGAGGTCGAGCGCCGCCTCGTATGCGCTGTCGTTCGTGGTGAAGACCACCGCGTGTCGGCCGGGCAGGGCGCCGTGGCGGTTGACGTGGGTGCGGGCCGAGGCGGCGAGCATCACTCCGGGACGGTCGTTGTCCGGGAAGGCCAGGGAGCGCTCGTGGGCGCCGGTGGCGAGGACGACTCGACGGGCGCGGATGCGGTGGACGCGTTCGCGGGAGACCGTGTCGGGGGCGTCGGCGCCGAGGTGGTGGGTGCGGCGTTCGACGGCGAGGAGGTGGTTGTCGTCGTAGTGGCCGAAGACGGTGGTGCGGGGCAGGACGCGGACCTCGGGGGCTCTGGCCAGCCGCTCCTTCGTCTCCTCCACCCAGTCGAGGTGTTCCGCCGTGCCGAGGAGGCTGCCGCCCGGTTCCGGCTGGTCGTCGGCGAGGATGACTCGGGCGCCGCTGTGCGCGGCGGCGGCCGCTGCCGCGAGGCCGGCCGGGCCGGCTCCGACGATCAGCAGGTCGCAGTGGGCGTGTACGGCGTCGTAGCGGGCGGGGTCGGGGGTGGTGGCGAGGCGGCCCTGACCGGGGAGGCTGGTGGCGACGAGGCCGTCGCAGAGCTCCACGGTCGTGGCGGGGAGCATCGGCTCCGGAAAGGGTTCCTCGATCTGGACGACGGCGTTGGGCTCTTCGGGGCCGGCCGAGAAGATGCCGCGGGGGCGGCCGAGTCTGATGCTGGTGCCGGTCTGGATGACGCCGTTGGCGAGGAGGGCGGAGGCCAGGGTGTCGCCCTGGTAGCCCTGGTATCGGGTGCCGTCGAAGGTGAAGGTGAGGGGGGTGTGGCGGTTGATTCGGCCGCGGGTCGCGTGGCGGAACGGCTGGTTCTCGCCCCCGCCGCCCCTACCCGTCCCGTCCTGAAGGGGCTTCGCCCCATCGACCCCACTGGGGGCCACGCCCCCAGACCCCCGCTTCGGCCCCGAAGAGGCTGACGCCCTCGGGCTCGGCTCGGCTGGTGTCGGGTGGGCCGGGACCCATGGTCTTGGCTCGGCCGGTGCCGGGCGCTGTTCGCCCGGTCGGTATGCCGCCAGGATCTCGTTCGTCGACGTGTCCCGTACCGCGTTGAACCAGCGGCGGCAGCCCGACGCGTGGCTCCAGCGTTCGGCGAAGGGGCCCCTCGGGTTGTCGCGGAAGAACAGGTAGCGCGCCCAGTCCTCGTCGGAGAGGGACGCCGGGTCCTCCGGGTACGGCACGTGGGCCTGGCCGCCGTAGTGGAACTCGGCCTCGTCGCGGGGCCCGCACCACGGGCAGGGGATGAGCAGCATGGATCGGCTCCCAAAGCGTCCAGTGGTCCTAGTGGGCCACCGCGGCCGCGCCGTGCTCGTCGACGAGCGCGCCGGTGGTGAAACGGTCGAGCGAGAAGGGGGCGTTCAGCGGGTGCGGAGCGTCGTGGGCGATCGTGTGGGCGTAGACCCAGCCCACGCCCGGGGTCGCCTTGAAACCGCCCGTTCCCCAGCCGCAGTTGAGGTAGAGGTTGTCCACCGGGGTGAGGCCGACGATCGGTGACGCGTCGGGGCTGACGTCCACGATGCCGCCCCAGGTGCGCAGCACGTGCGCGCGGGCGAAGACCGGGAAGAGCTCCAGGGCGGCCGACATCTGCTCTTCGATGATGTGGAAGGCGCCGCGCTGGGTGTAGGAGTTGTACGCGTCGATGCCCGCGCCCATCACCAACTCCCCCTTGTGCGCCTGGCTGACGTACACGTGGACCGCGTTGGACATGACGACCGTGGGATGGACCGGTTCCAGCAGCTCCGAGACCAGGGCCTGCAACGGGTGGCTCTGGAGCGGGAGTTCGATGCCCGCCATCGCCGCCAGGACCGAGGTGTGGCCCGCCGAGCACAGCGCCACCTTGCCGGCCGCGATGGGGCCCAGGTTCGTCCGGACCCCGACCACCCGGCCACCGACCACGTCCAGACCGGTGACCTCGCAGTTCTGGATGATGTCGACGCCCGCCGCGTCCGCCGAGCGCGCCAGGCCCCAGGCCACGTGGTCGTGCTTGGCGATGCCCGCGCGGGGCTGGTAGGTGGCGCCCAGGACCGGGTAGCGCACGTCCGGCGAGACGTCGACGATCGGGCAGACGTCCTTGACGCCGTCCGCGTCGAGCCATTCCGCGTCCACGCCGTTGAGGCGGTTGGCCTCGACCCGGCGCACGCTGTCGCGGACGTCCTGGAGGCTGTGGGCCAGATTCAGGACGCCTCGCTGGGAGAACAGGATCGGGTAGTCCAGTTCCTCGGCCAGGCCTTCCCACAGCCTGAGCGCGTGCTCGTAGATGCCGGCGCTCTCGTCCCACAGGTAGTTGGAGCGGATGATGGTGGTGTTGCGGGCCATGTTGCCGCCCGCGAGCCAGCCCTTCTCCAGCACCGCGACGTTGGTGATGCCGTGGTTCCTGGCCAGGTAGTGGGCGGTGGCCAGGCCGTGTCCGCCGCCTCCGACGATCACCACGTCGTACGACCGCGCGGGCTCCGGACTCCGCCACAGCCGGTCGGGGTGCTCGGGGAGGTCGGCGCCGGGGGTGCGGGGGCTCATCGGGCGTCTCCGTTCAGCGCGTTCATACGGTGTTCGCGTTCCGCTCGGCCGGGTGGATGCCGTCGAGTACTTGCGCGGTCATCGGCTTTCCTCCGTCAGCCACGGAGGCGGGACATCGTCGGGTCGAACAGGGGCTCTTCGGCCACGACCGCCTCGACGCGCTGGTCGAAGTAGCCGATCCGCACGGACGTGCCGGGGGTGGCGAGTTCCGTCGGGAGCCAGGCGTACGCGATGCCCTTGCCGATCGTGTAGCCGTACGCGGCGCTCGTGACGTATCCGACCGCGCGATCACCGGCGTACACCGGCTCCTTGCCCATGACGACCGACCGCGGGTCGTCGATGGTCAGGCAGGTCAGCCTGCGCCGGACGTCGGCCTTGCGGCGCTCCAGCGCCGCCTTGCCGATGAAGTCGCCCTTGTCGAGCTTGACGGCGAAGCCGACACCGACCTCGTAGGGGTCGTGCTCGTAGGTCATGTCGGTGCCGAAAGAGCGGTAACCCTTCTCCAGGCGCAGGCTGTTGAAGGCGCCGCGGCCCGCGATGACGCCGCCGAGGGGCCGCGCCGCCCGCCAGAGCGTGTCCCACAGTTTCAGGCCCTGGTCGGCGGTGGTGTAGAGCTCCCAGCCGAGTTCACCGACGTACGACAGCCGCATCGCCGTCACCGGCACGCTGCCGACGTAGGCGTGCTTGGCGCGGAAGTACTTAAGGCCCTCGTTGGAGAAGTCCTCGTCCGTCAGGGGCTGGAGGACCTTGCGGGCGAGCGGACCCCACAGGCCGACGCAGCAGGTGCCCGGCGTGATGTCACGGACCTGGACGGTGCCGTCGGCGGGGAGGTGGCGGGTGAGCCAGTCGAGGTCGAGGTTGCCGTTGGCGCCCACCTGGAAGAGGTCACGGGCCAGGCGGGCGACGGTGACGTCGCTGCGGATGCCGCCGTCGTGGTCGAGGAGCAGGGTGTACGTCACCGAGCCGACGGACTTGGCGACCTTGCCGGTGCACAGGCGCTCCAGGAGGTCGGCGGCGCCGGGGCCGCTCACCTCCAGGCGTTTGAGGGCCGTCATGTCGTACATCGCGACGGTCTCGCGGGTGGCCTGCGCCTCGGCGCCGACGATGGGCGACCAGAACCGCGCGGCCCAGTCGTTGGGGGTGGGGATGGTGCGGCCGTCCACCAACCCGGCGTTGGACTCGTACCAGTGCGGGCGCTCCCAGCCGTTGGCCTCCAGGAAGAAGGCGCCCAGCTCCTGCTGGCGCGCGTGGAAGGGGCTGGTGCGGATCGGGCGCGGGTCCCCCGAGGGCTGCGAGGGATGCAGGATGTCGTAGACCTCGACGAAGTTCCGGCAGTCGCGGGCGAGGACGTACTCCGGGGCGAGCTGGTGCGGCTCGAAGCGGTTGACGTCGCACTCGTGCAGGTCGAACGACGAGCAGTGGCCGTCGACCAGCCACTCGGCCATGGCCCGGCCCACACCGGCGGAGTGGGTGACCCAGACGGCCTCGGCGACCCAGAAGCCCTTGACGTCCCGCGACTCGCCGAGCAGCGGGAAGTTGTCGGTGGTGAAGGAGAACAGGCCGTTGATGCCTTCCTCGACCTTCGCCTCGCGCGTCGCGGGCAGCAGGGACCGGGTCTCGGTCCAGGCGTCCTCGAAGTCCTCCTCGGTGAACTTCAGGACGGACGGCATCTCGTCGGCCTCGGCGACGGAGAGGATGTCGTCGGCGGAGATCGGCATCGGGCGGTGGCCGTAGAAGCCGATGCCGATGGCGTCGAAGCGGTCGCGGTAGTAGAGGTCCGCGTCCTGGTGGCGCAGGATCGGGCGGACCGCCTCCTCGGTCTGGCCGGCGAGGGCCGGAATCGGCCCGGTCCAGGCGAGTTGGTGGGCCAGCGGGGTCAGCGGGAGGTTCATGCCGACCATGCGGGCGATCCTCGGGCCCCAGATGCCGGCGCAGCACACGACGATGTCGGCTTCGAGGTCGCCCTGGTCGGTGCGGACGCCGGTGACCTCGCCGTCGGCCCGCAGGACGTCCAGGACCTCGTGACGGGCCAGGAAGGTCACACCGCGCTCGGTGGCGCGGCGGATCTGGGCCTCGACGGCGAGGACGGCCTTGGCGAGGCCGTCGGTCGGGACGAGGAGGCCGCCGAGGACCCTGTCGCGGTTGACGAGCGGATGCCGCTCGACGCACTCGTCGGCGCTCAGGATCCGTGCCTCGACGCCCCAGGCGGTGATCCAGCCGTGCCGACGGTGCAGTTCCGCGAGGCGCTCCGGGGTGGTCGCCACTTCCAGGCCGCCGACCTGGAGGAAGCAGGGCTTGCCGTCGACGTCGAGGGAGCGGAGCTTCTCGACGGTGTAGCGGGCCAGTTCGGTCATCGTCTTGGAGGAGTTGGTCTGGAAGACCAGGCCGGGGGCGTGCGACGACGAACCCCCGGTGGCGGGGAGCGGGCCCTGGTCGACCACGGTCACTTCGGTCCAGCCGCGTGCGGAGATCTCGTCCGCGAGCGCCGCGCCGACGACTCCCGCTCCGATGATGACCACTCGGGGTCCCGCCATCGCCGCACCTCCGGTTGAGTTGCTTCGTGCGCAACGCGATTCAGGTTGCGCAACTCAATGTGCCTGCCCGCGCAGAGGGGTGTCAAGAGGTCCGGTGACGTCGGGGAACGTCGGAAAACGCCCTGGAAAAACGGCGATGCCCGGTGGGCGGTACGCGTCACTGCGCACCGCCCACCGGGCACCCGGCGAGTGGTTACTTGATCCAGGCCTCCACCTTGTCGCGGTTGGCCTCGACCCACTTCTCGGCCGCCGCTTCGGGGGTCATCCGGTCCACGGCGATGTACTTGGCCACGACGTTCTGGTCGTCGTTGGTCCAGGTGAAGTTCTTGACCAGGTCATAGGCGGGGCTGCCCGACTTGGCGAACTTCGCGCTGACGATCTTGTCCAGCTCGTACACGGGATAGTCGCAGGCGACCTTCTCGGGGTCGGCGTCACAGCCCTCCGTGTACTCGGGGAGCTCGACCTTCTCCAGCGGCACCTCGGACATGAACCACTGCGGCTCGTAGAAGTAGCCGATCACCCACTCCTTGTCCTTCTCCGCCTTGCGGAAGGCCTGGATGAGGGCGGTCTCGCTGCCCGCGTACACGACCTTGTAGTCCAGCTTCAGGTTCTTCACCAGCGACTCGTCGTTGGTGACGAACGACGGGTCGCCGTCGAGGAGTTGGCCCTTGCCGCCGGACTCGGACGTCTTGAACTCGGCCGCGTACTTGTTGAGGTTCTTCCAGTCGAGGATGTCCGGGTGCTCCTTGGCCAGCCACGGCGGCACGTACCAGCCGATGAGACCTTCGTTGCCGGTGGGGCCCGCGTCGACGGCGGTCTTCTGGTCGGTGATGTACTTCTTCTTCAGATCGTCGTGGCCCCAGTTCTCGACGACGGCGTCGACCTCGCCCGTCCCGAAGCCCTGCCAGGCGATCTCCTCCTTCAGGTCCTTCTTGGTGACCTTGCAGCCCAGGTCGTTCTCGGCGACGTACGCGATGACGGCCGCGTTGGCCTCGTAGCCCACCCACGGGTTGACCGCGAGGTTGAAGGTGCCGCACTTGCCCGATTCACCGGAGTCGCCGGCGCTGTCGTCACCGACCTTCGCACCGCCGCAGGCCGTGAGGGTGAGGCCCAGTATCGCCAGGCCGGCCGCGCCGGCTCGCCAGTGTCCTGCCATGGTGTGGTGCTCCTTATGCCCCGACGCGGCGCGCCGCTGCCTGAGTGATCCGGTCGAACATGACTCCGAGAAGGACGATGGCGAGCCCCGCGGCGAGCCCCTTCCCGAACAACTGCCCCTGCGAGAAGCCGGCCACGACGTCGTAGCCGAGCGCGCCCGCTCCCACCAGTCCGCCCACCACCACCATCGACAGCACGTAGATCAGGCCCTGGTTGGTCGCGAGGGTCAGGGCGCCGCGCGCCATGGGCAGTTGGACCTTGGTGATGATCTGCCAGGTGTTGCACCCGGTGGCCGTGGCCGCCTCCACGGTGGTGGCGGGCACGTTCCGTATCCCGTCCGCGATGATCTTGATGGCTACGGGGGCCGCGTAGACGACGGCGGCGACGATCGCCGTGAAGCGGGTCGCGCCGAACAGCGCGAGGAACGGCACGAGGTAGACGAACGGCGGCATGACCTGGGCCGCGTCGAGGCTGGGCCGCAGCAGCCGGTCCACCAGCGCGCTGCGCCCCATCCACACGCCGAAGACGACGCCGAGGACCATCACGAGCACCGTGGCGACGACGGTCGACGCGAGCGTCGTCATGCTGTCCGACCACACCCCGGTGGCGACGAGGAGGCCCACGCACACCAGGGTGGTGATGCCCGCGCGCAGGCCGCCGAGGACGGCGCCGAGCGCGATCAGGGCCGCGCCGACCAGCCACCAGGGAGAGTCGGTGAGCAGGGTCTGGAACGGGTTGAGCAGACCGTTGGTGAGGGCGTCCCGGAAGGCGCTGGTGAGGCCCGAGAGGTTGTCCTGCGCCCAGGTGGTCACGGTGTCCGCGCCACTGGAGATGGCTCTGCCGGTGCCGCCCTCGCCGGGGAACTCCGCCGCCCACACATAGGTGTGGGACAGGTAGACCAGTACCGCCATGGCTGCCGCGCCCGCGCCGAGCAGGGGGCGTCGCCAGGTCAGGACGCGGTGCGTCGAGCGCCGGGCGGTCTCCTCGCGGGTGCTCGCCGCGGTGGTGACCCGGTCCAGCACGATGGCCAGGACGACGATGGCGAGGCCGGCGTTGAAGGCCGTGCCGACGTCGAGCGACTCCAGGGCCTGCATGACGGTCTTGCCGAGGCCGGGCGCGTCGATCAGGGCGGCGATGGTCACCATGGCCAGGGCGGCCATGATGGTCTGGTTGACGCCCAGCACCACGGTCCGCTTCGACATCGGCAGCAGGACCTTCCGCAGGGTTTGCCACCGGGTCGCGCCGAGTGAGTCGGCCGCCTCCACCGTCGTCGCCGGCACGGACCGGATGGCGTGGGCGGTGATGCGGATCGCGGGCGGTGCCGCGTAGATCACGGTCGCGATGGTGGCGGAGGCCGGACCGATGAGGAAGAACAGGGTCAGCGGGGCCAGGTAGACGAAGGTCGGCATCGTCTGCATGAAGTCGAGGAAGGGCGTGACGATCCGGTTGAACCGGTCGGACAGCCCCGCCCACACGCCGAGCGGGATCGCGAACAGCAGCGCCACGAGGACGGCGGAGACGGTGAGCGCCAGGGTGTCCATGCTCTCCTGCCACAGGCCCTGCAGGCCGAGGAAGGTGAAGCCGGCCACGGCCAGCAGCGCGACCCGCCAGTTGCCGACGGCCCAGGAGACATAGCCGACGATGCCGACGACACCGAGCCAGCCGATCCGCGGGACGGGCCGGTCGGCGGACGGCTGTGAGATGAGCTCCTGGACGAAGGTCACCAGGGTGTCGATGGCCAGGCGGATCTCGTTGAAGAAGTACAGGAAGAGCGGGTTGGAGTTGCGGTTGGCGCCGATGGAGTCGTTGACGTCGTTGAACCACCGGTGCAGATCCGTCAGGTCGGCCGCCGCGAGGGCGAGGGTCTGTTTGCCGCGCAGTACGGCGAACAGCACCAGCCAGCCGACCAGGACGGCGCCGACCACCATGGACCTGCTGACCTTGCGCGGCTTCCTCGCGGGCGCCGCCGGTTCGGCCTCCCGTGTCCGTTCGGGTTTCTCCACGGCCACGGTCATCAGGCGCCGCCTTCCCGCCCGGCGACCACCGCGAGGATCTCCTCGTCGCCGACGATGCCGAGCAGCTTGCCGTCCTCGACGACCTTGACCGGCTTGTCGGCCGCGAGGACGGCCCGCGTGGCCTCCTTCACCACGACGTCCGGGCCCAGTTCGGGTCCGTCCAGGGCGTCGCCGTCGGCCACCGACCGCATGATCCAGCGCAGAGTGAGCACGTCACCGCGCGGCACGTCCCTGACGAACTCGCGGACGTAGTCGTCGGCCGGGGCGCCGACGAGTTCGTCGCCGGTGCCGCACTGGACCATCCTGCCGTCCCGCATGATGAGGATGCGGTCGCCGAGCTTGAGGGCCTCGGAGAGGTCGTGGGTGATGAACACCATCGTCTTGCCGACCTCGTGGTGCAGCCGGATGACCTCGTTCTGCATGTCCCGGCGGATCAGCGGGTCGAGCGCCGAGAACGGCTCGTCGAAGAAGAGCACGTCGGGGTCGCCCGCCAACGCGCGGGCGAGGCCGACACGTTGCTGCATGCCGCCGGACAACTGGTCGGGGTAGGAGTTCTCGTAGCCCGCGAGACCGACCAGTTCGACGACCTCCTGGGCCCGCTTGGCGCGCTCGGCCCGGCCGGTGCCGCGAATCTCCAGACCGAACGCCACGTTGTCGACGACGCGGCGGTGGGGCAGCAGACCGAAGTGCTGGAAGACCATGGAGAACTTACGGCGGCGCAGCTCGCGCAGCCGCCCGGCGTCGGCCTGGCGGATGTCCTCACCCTCGAAGACGACCTCGCCGGCGGTGGGTTCGATCAGCCGGGTCAGACAGCGCACCAGCGTGGACTTGCCCGAGCCGGACAGGCCCATGACGACGAAGACCTCACCGGGCGAGACGTCGAAGTGGACGTCTCGTACGGCGGCGGTGCAGCCGGTGCGGTCCATGAGCTCGCGCCGGGTGAGCCCGCACAGCTCCTCGGATCCCGGCACCTGGTCGGCCTTCGGCCCGAACACCTTCCACAGCCTGCGCACGGAGATGACCGGGGTGGAGCCCGGTTCCTGGGGCGTGCCGCGCCGCTGCGGCACCTCGGTCTGTGTGGTCACGTTCGACCTTCTTTCGGCGTTCAGCCGCGGAACCAGTGCTGCGGCCGGGGTCGGATGTTCTGCCAGACGTGCTTGGGCTCGCGGTACTCGTTCAGGCCGGTCGGTCCCAGCTCCCGGCCCACGCCCGAGTGCCCGAAGCCACCCCATTCCGCTTGCGGCACATAGGGGTGGTAGTCGTTGATCCACACCGTGCCGTGGCGCAGCCGCCGGGCGACTCGCTGGGCCTTGCCGGAGTCCTGCGTCCAGACGGCTCCGGCGAGTCCGTATTCGGTGTCGTTGGCGATGCGTACGGCGTCGTCCTCGCCGGTGAAGCGCTCCACGGTGAGCACGGGCCCGAAGGACTCCTCGTGCACCACGCGCATGTCCTGCCGGCACCCGTCGAGCACGGTGGGCAGGTAGAAGTGGCCGCCCCTGAGTGCCGGTTCGTCGGGCCGGGCGCCACCGCAGCGCAGTTCGGCACCTTCGGTGAGCCCGGCGGCGACGTACGCCTCGACCTTGGCCAGGTGCTGAGCCGAGATCAGCGCCCCGGTCTCGGCGTCGGGGTCGAAGGGGCCGCCGAGCCGGATCCGCCGGGCCCGGCGGACGACCTCGTCGACGAAGCGGTCGTGCAGGGAGTCCTCGACGATGAGCCGGGCCCCCGCCGAGCAGACCTGGCCCGAGTGGAGGAACACGGCGGTGAGGGCGAAGTCGACGGCCGTGTCGAAGTCGGCGTCCGCGAACACGACGTTGGGGTTCTTGCCGCCGAGTTCCAGCGCGACCTTCTTCACGGTCGCGGCGGCCGTGGCCATGATCCGCTTTCCGGTCTCCGGTCCACCGGTGAAGGAGACCATGTCCACGGCCGGGTGCTCGGCGAGCGGTGCGCCCGCCTCGGGCCCGGCGCCCAGGACGAGGTTCGCGACGCCGGCCGGGAGCCCGGCCTCCTCAAGGGCCTTCATCAGCAGGATGGAGGTGGACGGGGTGAGCTCGCTGGGCTTCAGGACGATCGTGTTGCCGGCGAGGAGCGCCGGGGCGATCTTCCAACTCGCTTGGAGCAGAGGGTAGTTCCAGGGGGTGATGAGTCCGCACACACCGACCGGCTCGTAGACCACGCGACTTACGGCGTCGTCGCGGCCGGTGTCGATCACGCGTCCGGCGTCGGCGCCCGCGAGCCCGCCGTAGTAGCGGAAGCAGGAGACGACGTCGGCGATGTCGTACTCGCTCTCCACCAGCCGCTTGCCGGTGTCCAGGGACTCGGCGCGGGCGAACTCCTTGGCGTCGCGCTCGAGAAGGTCGGCGGTGCGCAGCAGCAGCGCGCCGCGCTCGCGTTCGGGGGTGTCCGGCCAGAGCCCGGCGTCGAAGGCGCGGCGGGCGGCGGCGATCGCGGCCTCGGTGTCGGGGCGGGTCGCCTCCGAGACGGTCGCCGCGAGGGTGCCGTCGGCGGGACAGCGGATGTCCCGGTGTCCCCCGGCGACCGGATCCCGCCATTCGCCATCCACATACAGGTCTGCCACGCGACGAGCCTTTCCATGGAACTTCGTTGCGCATTGTGCACCCGATTGCTTGTGGTGGAACACAGTGTCGAATGGACCGACTGGCGTCAAGAGGTTGGCCGATGACGATTTCGCCATGCGCGCCTTTGACCGTCCGCCCTTGACCACGCGCGGTACCGAGCCGACGATGTTGCGTATTACTCACCATGTTGTGCATTACGCACCGACGGAGGCCGCACATGTCCCCCCGCCCCCAGCCCGGCCGTGAGTACGTCCTGACCCTCTCCTGTCCCGACAGCGCGGGACTGGTACACGCCGTCAGCGGCTTCCTCGTCAGGAATTCCGGAAACATCCTGGAAAGCCGGCAGTTCGACGACCGACTTCAGGGCCGCTTCTTCATGCGGGTCCACTTCGACGTCTCCGACCCGGACGTCGAACTGGAAGGCCTGCGCCACCGGTTCGGCCCCGTGGCCCAGGCTTACGGCATCTCCTGGGCCCTGAGCGAGGCGGCCACGCCCACCCGGACCCTCATCATGGTGTCCCGGTTCGGCCACTGCCTGAACGACCTGCTCTTCCGCAGGCGCACCGGCGCCCTCAACATCGAGATCCCCGCGATCGTCTCCAACCACCGGGACTTCGAAGGCCTCGCGGAGACCTACGGCATCCCCTTCCACCACATCCCGGTCACCGCGGACACCAAGCCCGACGCCGAGGCACGACTGCTGGAGCTGGTGCGCGAGCTGGACATCGACCTCGTGGTGCTGGCCCGCTACATGCAGATCCTCTCCGACGACCTGTGCAAGCGGCTGGAGGGCCGCGCCATCAACATCCACCACTCCTTCCTCCCCAGCTTCAAGGGCGCCCGCCCCTACGAACAGGCCCACCAGCGCGGAGTGAAGCTCGTCGGCGCCACGGCGCACTATGTGACGCCGGATCTGGACGAGGGCCCGATCATCGAGCAGGACGTGATCCGGGTGGACCACTCACTCGACCCCGGCGACCTGGTGACGGTCGGCCGGGACGTGGAGGCCCGGGTGCTCGCGCACGCGGTGAAGTGGCACAGCGAGAGCCGGGTGATGGTGGACGGCAACCGCACGGTGGTCTTCCGCTGAGCGCGCGTACGCAGGGGGCGGGATCACGGGCCCCGCCCCCTGCCTCGTCGCCACCGGCGAACTCGCCTGCTCAGCCGCCCAGTCGGTCGAGCAGCGCACGGCGCCACCGCTCGGTCTCGGCGACCTGGTCGAACGTGAACAGGTGCAACCCGGCGACCCCCGCCGAGGGCGCCGTCAGAGTCTCCCGCGCGCGGTTCACCAGCTGCTCGGGGTCGTACCCTCCCGGGGCCGCGAACCGCGCGAACCACGAAGCGTGCCGGGTCAGAAAGCGCGCCGACTCCCCCACACCGATCTTCGTCGCCATGGCCAGCAGCTTCGTCCGCTGCACGGGCCCGGCGACACCGACGTACAACGGCAGCGTGACGCCCCGGCGTCGTATACGAGCGATCCACTCCCCCAGCACCCGCGGGTCGAAGCAGAGGTTGCTCACGAGGTACGTGGCGTGCTCGCGCTTGTCCCACATGGCCTGCACGGTGACGTCGTCGTGGAGGAGGGGATGGCTCTCGGGGTAGCCGGTGACGCCGACGCGGGTGAAGGGGCTGCCCAGCTCGCTCAGCCTGCGCAGCACCGGGAGCGCGCCGTCGTAGACCCCGGCGGGCGGGTCGGCGTCACCGGCCGGGACGAACACGTCGTCCACGCCCGCCTCCCGCAGCCGTCCCGCGACCTCCTTCAGGTGCCGGTCGTCCCGCAGCAGCCGGGCCGGGACGTGCGGGACGACCCGGTAGCCGTGCCCGGCGAGGCGCGCGGCGAGGTCCAGGGTCGGTTCCAGGCCCTTGACCGGCGACGCCGTCACCGTGACCACGACGTCCAGCGGGACATGGGTGAGCACCTTGTCCTCGGTCGCCCTCGTGGGCAGCACCTCGTAGCGGACGCTGTTCAGCAGCGCGCGGAGCCCGGTGGCGGCCAACTCCTACTCCGCCCGGGCCCGGACGTCACGGTGGCGGTAGTACACGGCCTTCGACGGCGCCAGCGGCTCGTTGCCGAGGATCAGGTCGGCGGCCTTCTCGGCGACCATCATGACCGGGGCGTAGATGTTGCCGTTGGTGACGTACGGCATCACCGACGCGTCCACCACCCGCAGGCCCTCCACGCCGTGCACCCGCATGGTGGCGGGGTCGACGACGGCCCTCTCGTCCGTGCCCATCTTGCAGGTGCAGGACGGATGCAGAGCGGTCTCGCCCTCCTTCGCGACCCAGGCGAGGATCTCCTCGTCCGTCTCCACCCCCGGGCCGGGCGAGACCTCACCGCCGTTGTAGGGGGCGAGCGCCGGCTGGTTGAGGAGCTTGCGGGCGACCCGGATGGCCTCGACCCACTCCCGGCGGTCCTGCTCGGTGGAGAGGTAGTTGAAGCGCAGCGCCGGGTGTTCGCGCGGGTCCTTGCTCCTGATCTTCACCGAGCCGAGGGCGTCGGAGTACATGGGCCCCACGTGCACCTGGTAGCCGTGTCCGCCGGCGGGCGAGGAGCCGTCGTAGCGCACGGCGACCGGCAGGAAGTGGAACATCAGGTTGGGGTAGTCGACGTCCTCGTTGCCGCGCGCGAACCCGCCGGCCTCGAAGTGGTTCGTCGCGGCCGGGCCCTTGCGGAAGAGCCACTGCAACCCGATGAAGGGGGCGCGCCACTTCGCCATGTACGGCTGCATCGAGACGGGTTGCGTGCACGCGTACTGGACGTAGACCTCCAGATGGTCCTGCATGTTCTCGCCGACGCCCGGCAGGTCGTGGACCACGTCGACGCCGAGGGCGCGCAGTTCCTCCGCGTTGCCGACGCCGGAGAGCTGGAGCAGTTGCGGGGAGTTGATGGCGCCGCCGCACAGGATGACCTCGCGGGCGCGGACCCGCTGGAGAGCGCCGCGGCCGCGTTGGTACTCGACGCCGACGGCGCGCTTGCCCTCGAAGAGGACGCGGGTGACGAGTGCGCGGGTCCTGACGGTGAGGTTCGGTCGTTTCATCGCGGGCTTGAGGTAGGCCTTGGAGGCCGAGAGCCGGCGTCCGCGGTGGACGTTGCGGTCGAACTTGGCGAAGCCTTCCTGCCGGTAGCCGTTGACGTCGTCGGTGGGCGCGTAGCCCGCTTCCTCGGTGGCCTTGAGGAAGGCGCCGAAGAGGGGGTTGGTCGCGGGGCCGCGTTCGAGGACGAGGGGGCCTTCGTGGCCGCGGAACTCGTCGTCCGGATCGGCCGCCAGACAGTTCTCCATGCGCCGGAAGTACGGCAGACAGTGCGCGTAGTCCCAGGTCTCCATGCCCGGGTCGGCGGCCCAGCGCTCGTAGTCCATGGGGTTGCCGCGCTGGAAGATCATGCCGTTGATGCTGCTGGAGCCGCCCAGCACCTTGCCACGGGCGTGGTAGATCCGTCGGCCGCCCATGTGGGGCTCGGGCTCGGACTCGTACTTCCAGTCGTAGAACCGGCTCCCGATCGGGTAGGTCAGCGCCGCGGGCATATGGATGAAGACGTCCCACGGGTAGTCCGAGCGGCCCGCCTCCAGGACCAGCACCCGGTGGGCCGGGTCGGCGGAGAGCCGGTTCGCCAGTGCGCTGCCGGCCGATCCGCCGCCGACGATGACGAAGTCGTAGTGCACATCAGCCATGGTGCCTCGTCTCGCTCGCGCCGTAGATGTGCGAGGCATGCTAGCGCCGGTATCGCTATACGCACCAGGTTGCGAACCGCGCAACCTGGAAGGACTTCGGCATGCCGTGATTGCTTTGCCGTTACGTTGTTTACTACGCGTATAGTTTCACTGTGAGCAACTACAGCCCTGACTCGGAAACGTCAAACCCGCACAGCGGAGGAGTGCAGTCGGTCGACCGCGCCATCAGCGTCCTGGAGATCCTCGCCCAGCGCGGCGAGGCGGGCGTCAGCGAGGTGGCGGGCGAGATCGACGTCCACAAGTCCACCGCGTTCCGGCTGCTCGGCGCCCTGGAGGCACGCGGTCTGGTGGAGCAGGCCGGCGAGCGCGGCAAGTACCGGCTCGGCTTCGGCATCGTGCGCCTGGCCGGCGCGGTCACCGGCCGCATCGACATCACCCAGCAGGGCCGCCCGGTCTGCGAGCGCCTCGCCGAGGAGATCGGTGAGACTGTCAACATCGCCGTCATGCAGGAGCACTACGCGATCAACCTGTACCAGGTGCGCGGCCCCGGTGCCGTCACCGCGCACAACTGGGTCGGCCAGCTGACCCCCCTGCACGCCACCTCCAGCGGCAAGATCCTGCTGGCGCATCTGCCGGCCAAGGAGCGCGCCGCGCTGCTGACCGCGGGCGGGATGAAGAAGGTCACTCCGCACACCATCACCGCCAGGACGAAGCTCGAGAAGAACCTCGCCGAGGCACGGGAGCGGGGTTACGCCTTCACCCTGGAGGAGCTGGAGATCGGCCTGCACGCGATGGCCGCCCCGGTCCGCGACCGGGACGGCGAGGTCATCGCCGCCCTCAGCGCCTCCGGACCCGCGTACCGGTTCACCGAGGAGCGGCTGCACGAGCTCTCCCCGGTCCTGCTCAAGGGCGCCGAGGAGATCAGCCACCGGATGGGCTTCCTGGGCTGACTCACCCCTGGATCACCCCAGGATCACCGCTGAGGGATGCCCAGGCGCTCGTTCACCCAGCCGTGGAAGGCGCCGATGTGGTGCTCGCTGGGCACCAGCACACCGCCCTTGGCGTACATCCGCGAGCTCATGCCGGGCTGCGTGCGCTCGCAGGCGTCGAAGTCCTGCTGGTTGACCCGGTGGAAGAGCTCCACGGAACGGCTCACGTCCCTGCCGCTGTCCACCACGTCCGGCAGATACAGCCAGTCGCACTCGACGACCGTGCGGTCCACGGACATCGGATACATCCGGTGGAGGATGACGTGGTCGGGCACGAGATTGATGAACACCTGGGGCTTGACCGTGATCGCGTAGTACCGGCGGTCCTGGTCGTCGCCGACCCCCGGAATACGGTCCAGTCCCTCGGAGCCGTCGACGGTGAAGCCCTCGACGTCCGCGCCGAACTCCGCGCCGTGGCCGACGTAGTACTGAGCCGCGTAGCCGTCCGCGAACTCCGGCAGCACCTCGGTGAGTTCGGGGTGGATCGTGGCGCAGTGGTAGCACTCCATGAAGTTCTCGACGATGAGCTTCCAGTTGGCCTTCACGTCGTAGGTGATACGGCGGCCCACCTTCAGGTCCTCGATCCCGTACCGCTCGATCGACTCGACGTCTCCGAGGCGGGCGACCACCTCGCCGACGACGTCCTCCTCGAAGGAGGGCGGGTTCTCCGCGAGGCAGACCCACACGTAGCCGAGCCATTCGCGCGCGGCCACGCTCACCAGGCCGTACTCGGTACGCCCCACGTCCGGCATCCTGGTGAGGTTGGGCGCCGCGACGAGCTTGCCGTTCAGGTCGTACGTCCAGGCGTGGTACGGGCACTGGAAGGCCCGCTTCACCTCGCCCGCCTCCTCCGTGCACAGCTTCGCGCCCCGGTGCCGGCACACGTTGAAGTACGCGCGGACGCCGTTGTCCCGCGCGCGGGTGACGAGGATGCTCTCGCGGCCCACGGCGACGGTGCGGAAGGCACCGGGCTTCGCCAGCTCGGAGGCGCGCGCCACGCAGAACCACATGGTCTCGAAGATGCGCTCCTGCTCCTGGGCGAAGATCCCCGGATCCGTGTAGGAGGAGCCGGGGAGAGTGGCGATCAGACTGTCCGGCAGGCCGGTCGAGGTCACGGTGGCACTCCTCGGGAGGACGTCGTGGAGGGGGCGTTGAGGCGGGCGGCACTCAGGACGCGGTGGCCGCGAGTTGCTTGCGCCAGCGCGTGAACAGCCGGGGCTGGTTCATCCCGAGCACGGCGACCGGGTCACCGGTCCGCCGGTAGACGGCCAGGACATCGCGGCCCTCCGCGGTGCCTGCCTCGATGGTCACGCTGTCCGCGCCGGCCGCGTGTCCGGCGAACTGGATCCGCACGCCGTACTGGTCGGACCAGAAGTACGGCGGCCGGGGCACACCCGCTTCCACCGCACCGCCCGCCAGCAGCGCGGCGACGGCGGCGTCGGGGCGCTCCCGGGCGCCGGTCCAGTGCTCGACGCGGCGATGACAACCCGCGCGTGGGTCGTACCAGTTGGCACAGTCGCCGACCGCGACCACACCGGCGAGGCTGGTGCGGCCGTCGGCGCCGCACTTGACGCCGTCGTCGAGGGCGATGCCGGAGCCCTCCAGCCACTCGACGTTCGGGCGTGCGCCCACGCCGACGACCACGATGTCGGCGGGGACGCTCCGGCCGTCCTCCAGCAGGACGGCCTCGACGCGGGTCTCCCCGCTCAGCCCCTTGACGCCGACACCGCACACCAGCCGTACGCCGTGGTCGGCGTGCAGGGCGGACACGACGGCACCCATGATCGCGCCGAGCGGTCCCGCGAGCGGTGTCGGGGCGGCCTCGACGACGGTCACGTCCAGCCCGAGGGCGTACGCGGTGGAGGCGACCTCGGCTCCGATGAACCCCCCGCCGATCACCACCAGCCGTCCGCCGCGCGCCAGTTCGTCCCGCAGCGCCCGGGCGTCGTCCAGGGTGCGCAGGGTGTGCACGCCGGCCGGTCCCCGGGAGCCGGGGAGGGTCCGGGCCGCCGCGCCGGTCGCGATGACGACGCCGTCGGCGGACACCTCCCGTCCGTCGGCGAGCCGGACCACCCGCCGCGCGTGGTCGAGTCCGGAGGCGCGGACGCCGAGCAGCCACCGCGCCCCGAGGTCCTCGTCGTCGCCCTCCAGGGCGAGTTGGGCCTCGCCGAGGGTCCCGGTCAGGAACTCCTTGGACAGCGGGGGCCGGTCGTAGGGGCGGTGGAGTTCGTCCCCGATCACGACCAGGTGGCCGTCGTAGCCCTGCTTGCGCAGTGCGCGTGCCGCCGACAGGCCGGCCAGCGAGGCACCGACCACGGCGACGGTCCTCACGCGGGTCCCCCGGCGAGCCGCGCCGCGACGCAGGGCGGCAGGTTGGGCGCCTCGGTGGACAGCAGGACGTGGATCACGCCGTCCTCGACGACGACCTCGTGCGTCCGGACCGGGAGCTTGGCCGGCGGGGCGTCCACCGCACCCGTTCGCAGGTCGAACTTCGAGGCGTGCAACGGGCATTCCACCTCGCGGCCCTCCAGCCAGCCGTCGGCGAGCGACGCGTCCTGGTGGGTGCAGGTGTCGTCGATGGCGAAGAGCTCGCCGTCGTCGGTGTGGAACACCGAGACCGGCGGGTCGATGTCGAGCCGGTAGGCCTCGCCTCGGGGGAGGTCCTCGAGACGGCACGCGGGAATCATCATGACACCTCGGTGCGTATAGCGAAACGGATTGCGATTGACGCAACGCCAGTCTGGGGGCGGCTCCGAAGCGTTGTCAAGGCGTCGAATCGCCGGTTTCCGGTCGCTGCGCGCCGCGGTCCCCGGGCAGCGCGAAGCGCCCGAACCACCTGCGGAAACAGGCGGAACGGGCGCTCCACGAAGGCCGTCACGAGACGGTCAGAAGACCACCACCGAGCGCAGCACATCGCCGTGGTGCATCCGCTCGAAGGCCTTCTCCACCTCGTCCGGCGCGATGGTCTCCGTGACGAAGGCGTCCAGGTCGAGCCGGCCCTGGAGGTAGAGGTCGACGAGCATCGGGAAGTCGCGGGAGGGCAGACAGTCCCCGTACCAGGACGACTTGAGCGCGCCACCACGGCCGAAGACGTCCAGCAGCGGCAGTTCGAGCTTCATCTCGGGGGTGGGCACGCCGACCAGCACGACCGTGCCGGCGAGGTCGCGGGCGTAGAAGGCCTGCCGGTACGTCTCCGGGCGGCCGACCGCCTCGATGACGACGTCGGCGCCGAAGCCGCCGGTCAGCGCCTGGATCGCCGCGACGGCGTCCACCTCGTGCGAGTTGACGGTGTGGGTCGCGCCCAGCTTCCGGGCGGTCTCCAGTTTGCGGTCGTCGATGTCGACGGCGACGACCGTGGCCGCGCCCGCCAGGTGCGCCCCGGCGATCGCCGCGGCCCCGACACCGCCGCAGCCGATGACGGCGACCGAGTCGCCGCGGCCGACGTCGCCGGTGTTGATGGCCGCGCCGATACCGGCCATCACCCCGCACCCGAGCAGACCCGCGGCGGCCGCGGAGGCGGCGCGATCGACCTTGGTGCACTGCCCGGCGGCGACCAGCGTCTTCTCCGCGAAGGCGCCGATACCGAGGGCGGGCGACAGTTCGGTGCCGTCCGGCAAGGTCATCTTCTGCTTCGCGTTGTGGGTGTCGAAGCAGTACTGGGGACGTCCCCGCAGACAGGCACGGCACTGGCCGCACACCGCACGCCAGTTGAGGATGACGAAGTCGCCCGGCGCGACATCGGTGACGCCCTCCCCCACCGACTCCACCGTCCCGGCGGCCTCATGGCCCAGCAGGAACGGGAAGTCGTCGTTGATGCCGCCCTCGCGGTAGTGCAGATCGGTGTGGCAGACCCCGCAGGCCTCGATCCTCACCAGCGCCTCGCCCGGGCCCGGGTCGGGCACGACGATCGTCTCCAGGCCGACGGGGGCGCCCTTGCCCCGCGCGACGACAGCTCGGACCTGGTGCGTCATGGCCACTCCTCGGCTGGTCGAGACTTGATCAGATGTTGCTCATTACGGCACACATCTCACACGTCGCAACACAGCATTGTGGAGGGCCGACCGGTGGTCAAGGATCCAGGCGCGGTCCCGGAAGTCGGGACGCCCTTCGTACGGGGACAACGCGAACGCCCGGCGGGGCAGTGGCCGAACGGGTCGGTTCCACGGCCCTGCCGGGCGCGGGTGGCTTCGGGGCGCGCTCAGGTCGTGGGGAAGGAGTCCGGTGTGCGGATCCGGTCGCGGATCCAGACGCCGGCCGGCTTGAGTGAAGTGGTGCCGGTCCAGGGGCCGTTGTTGTTGCAGGTGCCAAGCTTGAACACGGCGCCGGTGCGCTCGTCGTCGGAGAAGTTCCAGTTGACCCAGCTGATCTTCTTGGCGGTCATCAGATCGAGGTACTGCTGGGTGCGGGTGAAGTTGTTCGGGCCGTCACCGGAGGCTTCCTGGGTGCCGAACTCGGTGACGAAGATCGGGATCCGGTCCGATGCCCGGTTCAGGGCGTCCAGGTACTCCTGGCCGTGCGAGGCCGCGTAGAAGTGGAACGTGTACATGATGTTGGTCGCCTGGACCGGGTTGTTGATGACGTCGGTTTCGTTGCGGCCGTCGGAGATGCCGAGGGATCCCCAGCCGTGCGTGCCGATGAGGATCGGGGTGTCGGGGTCCTGGGCACGGATGACGGGGATGAGCTGCTCGGCGTAGGACTTGATCCGCGACCAGCTGACGCCGTTGGGTTCGTTGGCGATGTCGTACAGCAGGTTGGTCTTGCCGCGGTGGCGCTGGGCGATCTCGGTGAAGAACGTCTTGGCGCGGGACAGGTTGTGGTTGGGGTCGCCGGGCGTGAGCTGGTGCCAGTCGACGAGGGCGTACATGCCGCGGGCCGTGGCCATCTCGATGAGCTGGTGCACCCGGTCGGTGAACATCCTCGGGTTGGTCTCGTAGCCGCCTTCCTGGACGTAGAGGGAGATGCGGAGCACGTCGGAGTTCCAGTCGGTGGCGAGCGCGTCCAAGGAGCCGTTGGTCAGACAGTGGCTGTACCACTGGAGGCCGTGGCTGCTCATGCCGCGCAGCTGGATCGGCTTGCCGTACCGATTGCACAGCTTGACACCGCACACCTTGAGTCGGCCGTTGATCGCGGCGGGGGTGGTGCCCTGCGGTGGCTCGCCACCGCTCTGTGTGGTGGCGGTGACGGCGCCGGAAGCCGGGGAGACGTTGCCCGCCGCGTCGCGGGCCCGGACGGTGAAGGTGTACGCCGTGCTCGCCGAGAGGCCGCCGACGCTGTACGAGGTGCCTGTCGTCGTGGCGACCTGGGTGCCGTCGCGATACAGCAGGTAGCCGGTCACGCCCACATTGTCGGTGGAGGCGTTCCAGGCGAGGGAGACGGTGGAGGAGCTGGTGCCGGTGGTGCGCAGGCCGATCGGGGTGGCGGGAGCCGTGGTGTCGGTACCGCCGCTGCTGTCACCCAGCAGCTTCCACAGGGCGGGCACGTTGGAGGGCTCCCAGCCCGTGAGGGAGGTGTGGCTCTGCAGGCATTCGTAGTCCTTGCCGCCGTAGGACACGCGCGTGCCCGCGGTGTACGAGGTGTTCGGCCGCCACTGCGGGGCGGCGGAGATCTGGACGCTCGGGGTGGGGGCGAGCGCGTGGACGGTGGCGAGCGCGGGGGCGGGGGCGAGGCCGAGGCCGAGTGCGGCGAGCAGTGTGCCGGCGAGCAGCGTGGACAGGGGTCTGCGCATGGGGGGTCTCCTCGCGCGATGATTGTTAGGAAAGTTTCCTTACATTGACCGGGAGAGTAGGACCCTGACGGAACACGGTCAATAGCAAGCGCGTGGGGCGTTCCGGCACCCCTTGCCTCGCACGCCTCGGCCCCGTACGCTCACGAGCCATACCGACCGGCTGGTATGCCGCGCAGCCACCTCAGTTCACGACCACGGACGATGTGCCGATCGTGACGCGCCGCCGGCCCACGCGACCGTCCGAGGAGCCGCCGAAGATGAGCACGATCAACCACCAGGTGCGCTTGGCCGCCCGTCCTGTCGGAGAGCCGCGGCCCTCCGACTGGCAGCACACGCAGGAGCCGGTCGGGGAGCCGGGCGACGGGGAGTTCCTGGTACAGGTGCTCTGTCTGTCGATCGACCCGGCGATGCGCGGCTGGATGAACGCGGGCCGGTCCTACATCCGTCCGGTGGAGATCGGGGAGGTCATGCGCGCCGGTGCGGTGGGACGCGTGATCACCTCCCGCCACCCCGGTTTCGCGGTCGGGGACCACGTCACGGGGTCCTTCGGCGTGCAGGAGTACTGCGTCTCGGACGGGCGCGACGTGGCCAAGGTCGATCCGGCGGCGGCTCCCTTGCCGACGTATCTCGGCACCCTCGGCATGTCGGGCCTGACGGCCTACTTCGGCCTGATCGACATCGGGCGTCCGGAGCCGGGCCAGACCGTCGTCGTCTCCGGTGCGGCGGGCGCGGTCGGCAGCGTCGTCGGGCAGATCGCCAAGATCCTCGGCTGCCGGGTCATCGGCATCGCCGGCGGCGAGGCCAAGTGCCGGATGGTGGTCGACGAGTTCGGGTTCGACGCCGCGATCGACCACCAGAGCGAGGACATCCGCAAGGCGCTGGGCCGGCACGCCCCCGACGGCGTCGACGTGTACTTCGACAACGTCGGCGGCGATGTCCTGGACGCCGTACTGCTGCGCCTGGCCCGCGGCGCCCGCGTCATCGTCTGCGGCGCGATCTCCCAGTACAACAGCACCAAGCCGCAGGGCCCCGCCAACTACCTGTCGCTGCTGGTCAACCGGGCCACCATGACGGGCATGGTGGTCTTCGACTACGCCGACCGTTACGCCGAGGGCATCACACAGATGGCCGCGTGGCGAGCGGACGGCCGGCTGAAGTCCCTTGAGGACGTGGTGTCCGGCGCGGTGGACTCCTTCCCCGACACCCTGATGCGCCTGTTCCGTGGCGAGAACCACGGCAAGCTCGTGCTGAAGATCGCGGACTGACCGGGCGGGGGGGAAGGAAGCGATCCGATGAAGGCACTGACCTACCACGGCCGTCACGACATCCGCTACGGCGATGTCGCCGATCCGGCCGTGACCAGCCCCACCGACGCGGTCGTGCAGGTGACCACAGCCGGCATCTGCGGCAGTGACCTGCACATCTACCACGGGAACCCGTTCAGCCCGGAACTCGGCTACACCCCGGGACACGAGTGCGTCGGCGTGGTCGTCGACACCGGCGACCGGGTCACCCGCTTCAAGCCCGGCGACCGGGTCCTGGTGCCCGCCTCGGCCGGCTGCACCCAATGCCGGTCCTGCGCGGCCGGGTTCACCGCCCGGTGCGAGCGCGCCAAGTCCAGTGCGGAGCTCTGCTACGGCGTGAGCCCTCAGCTCCCCGGCAGCCAGGCCCAGGCCCTCGCGGTGCCGTACGCCGACATCAATCTGGTGCACCTGCCCGAGGGCATCTCCGACGAGGCCGCCGTCGTCCTGACGGACAACGCCCCGACGGCCTGGTACGGCTGCCGCCGTGCCCGCATCCAGCCCGGCGAGACCGTGCTGGTCATCGGCCTCGGCCCGGTCGGCCTGATGGCCGCCCAGTCCGCCTTCGCGATGGGCGCCGCCCGCGTGCTCGGCGCCGACCTGGTCGCGGAGCGCCGCGCCTTCGCCGCCGGGCTCGGGGTCGAGCCGGTCGAGGGCGAGGACGCCAAGGCCGCGATCCGGGAGATGACCGGTGGACGCGGACCGGACGCGGTGGTGGAGGCCGTGGGCTCGGACGCCACCATCGAGCTGGCCCTCAAGGCCGTCCGGCAGGCCGGCCGGGTCAGTGTCATCGGGGTCAGCCACAACAAGGCGTTCCCGTTCCACATGGGGCTGGCGCAGATCAAGGAACTCGAGTTCGCCATCGGGCTGTGCTCCATCCACTACGAACTCCCCACCCTGATCGCCCTCGCGCAGGCCGGCCGGATCAAGCCGGAGGTCGTGGTGTCCCATCGCTTCCCGCTCTCCCAGGGCCCTGCGGCCTACGACCTGTTCGCCGGCCGCTCCGACGGAGTCCGCAAGATCCTCCTCGACCCCAGCGGCTGACCCTGTGCGAGAGACACGCCGTGGCCTCCCCCTCGCACAGGGCCCTCCCGGCGCGGGTGAACTGCCCGTGTGCGGCTGCCGTCGTACGGTCGTGTCAGCACGCACCACGAGGAGGCAGGAAGACTGATGATCTTCATCACCGCCAAGTTCCGAGTCCGTCCCGAGCATGCCGACCGGTGGCCGGAGATCACCGCCGAGTTCACCGACGCCACGCGCCGGGAGCCCGGCTGCCTCTGGTTCGACTGGTCGCGAAGCGTGTCGGACCCCACGGAGTACGTCCTGGTCGAGGCCTTCCGCGACGAGGAGGCAGGCGCCGCCCACGTGCAGTCGGCGCATTTCAGGGCCGCGCAGCAGACGTTGCCGCCCCACCTGGTCGAGACACCCCGCATCGTGAACGCGAGCATCGCCCAGGACGACTGGTCACTGCTGGGGGAGATGGCCGTTCCCGAGCAGGGATAGGAAGGGCGCCGCCGCATCGCCCGGCGGACACCGCGGGCGGCGGGAGAGGGCTTGGCGGGTCAGCCGAGCAGTTGTGCGCTGCCGGCAGGTTCGCGCCGCTGTTGTCCGTTGACGCGGTGCCGCTCGACGGACGAGCGCCGGTACACCTCCTGCCGCACCCGCTGGATCTCGCCGATGGGCCGGTGCTCCTCGCGTGAGCGCCACGGTGTGATCGACGTGGCATCGGCCGCCGCCACGTTGTCGTCGTCGCCGATGTCCTGACGCGGCAGGTCCACACGCGCGACGGTCACCCACGGGGACAGCTCTTCGGGCCACTTCACGGAGGTGTTGTCCACCGGCATGCGGGACAGATCGGTGTTGAGCTGCACCTGGAGTTCGAAGGAGTGGTCCCGCTCCGCGGCCTCGGCGACCAGGGTGCGGCGGAACGCCTCGTTGTCCGCGCGCACGTCCACGATCTGGTGCGCGAGGGAGGCCACGGACTCGGCGGTCGGCACGGTGCGGATCTTGGCGATGTGATCGCCGTAGCGGAAGGCGCCCATGCTGTTGTAGGTGTACGACAGCAGGTTCCTGCGCGGGACGGTGGTGAACGAGAGCATCGCGAACAGTTCGTCCCACAGCCAGCCGTCGGGGTCGGTGAGCGTACCCCGGCGCGTCAGGAACTCCGCCATCCAGGTCTTGCGGCGGGCGGGGTTCGCGAGGCCCTCGGGCAGCTCGGCGAACAGCTCCTCGATGACCATGTAGTCATGGGCGGTGTTCGCGAAGAAGACCTCGTTGTTGATCAGGTTGAGGTCGAAGGTTCCGGTGTCCGGTTCGTCGTCCAGCAGCGAGGTGCCCGGCACCCCGAACAGCTTGATGCCCATTCCGCACGCCGCGCCCAGCTGGTGGTCGGGGCGTTGGTGGCCCAGTCCGTTGGAGTAGCGGACGACGGCGTCGTACACGGTGGGGCTGGCGAAGATGCCCTGCCCGTGGAAGCCCTGGTTGTCACCGACCGTCACGGTGGCCTTCAGGAGACCGTACGTCTTTCCGTGGGCGGTGCGGACGGCCCGACCGACGCTCTCGCGCTCGACCGAGGCGCGGGTGCGCTGCGCCACCTGTGCGACCACTGCGTCCAACTCCTGCTGGTAGGTCGGTCGTTCGGCGGGGTGGTAATCCTCGTAGCGGACGGGATCCATGGCGTTGCCTCCCTGTGCGGTGGTGTCGAGCTCAAACGCTAGCCATCAATTAAATTGTGCACAACATAACTAGCTGTGACGCATCACACGTAGCCCAGGGCAACCATGTCGGGGGACGGTGCCCTTTCGGCCTTTCCCGGTCGGTGTGTGGACACGGTCCGCCCTGAATGGAACGCTCCCTCCAGAGCCGCGGACCTGTTCTTCCGCTCCGCCGCTTCCTCATCCCCACCCGTGCGCAGATCTCGCAGCGCCCGATTCCTCGTACGCCCAGATTCCTCGCCGGAGGAGTTCACCGCATGAGAGTCCGAGTCACCCCTGCGACACTCGCCGCCCTCGTCCTGGCCCTCACCGCCACCGCCGCCGATGCCGCCGCGGCCCCGGCCGCCGACCCTTCGGGGTTCACCGTGGACACCACCTCCGACGGGGTGGACGCCGATCCGTCGGACGGCACGTGCCGTACCGCGTCCGGCACGTGCAGCCTGCGCGCCGCGGTGATGGCCGCCAACTCCCGGCCGGGCAGCACGATCACGTTGCCTCCCGGCCACTACCGGCTGACCATCCCACCCGACCCGCGGCTGATCAACGGCGACCATCCCGACCCCACCACAGGAGACTTGAACGTCGACGCCCCCACCACGATCAAGGGGTCCGGAGCGCGAACCACCGTCATCGACGCCAACCTCCTGGACCGGGCCTTCCGTCTGCGGGCCGACACCCACATGTCCGACGTGACGATCACCGGGGGCAGGGCCGTACAGCGCGAACTGCCCTTCACCGACACCGGTGGTGGCGGCATCGCCAACGGCAGGCATCTGACACTGCGTCGGGTCACCGTCACCGGGAACTCCGCCGGCTACGGCGGCGGCATCTTCAACGTCCCGGACTCCCATCTCGATCTCGTCGACAGCACGGTCAGCCGGAACGCGGCCGGAGAGGCCGGCGGCATCAGATTCGACGACACCGGAACCGTGACGAACTCGACGATCGCCGACAACCGGGTGGTGGACCCCGGTGACCGGCCCGGTAGCCTCGGCGGCTACGGCGGCGGCATCGACATCCGTGGCCTGGGAACCGTACAGATCCTCAACTCGACCATCACCGGGAACAGTTCCAGCGACGGCGGGGGCGGGATCAACATCGCCCCGGCCTATCTCGACAGCCTCCCCGGGCCCGTGGACCTGCCCCTGGGGCGCATGACCCTGCGCAACACCGTCGTCGCGGACAACACCGTCGACGGCGCCGCCGCCGACTGCGACAAGGCCTTCGCCACCATCGTCTCGCTGGGCCACAACATCGACGCCGACGGAAGCTGCCACCTCACCGCCGCAGGCGATCTGCCCAGCCGTGACCCGCTGCTCGGGCCGCTCGCCGACCACGGCGGCCCTACGGACACCATGGCTCTCCTGCCGGGCAGCCCTGCCCTCGACGCGGCCGACGACTGCCCTGGCACCGATCAACGCGGCGTCGCCCGCCCCCAGGGCCCCGCCTGCGACATCGGCGCCTACGAGCGCACGCCATGACCCCGCCCCGCACCGGCGTCAAGACCGATGAGGATGCGACGAGATGAGCTCTCCTAGCCCGCGCCACCCCCTTGCCCGCGCCATGGCCGTCGTCGCGGCCCTGCTGCTGCCGCTCACCGCTCCCCTGCCCAGCGCCCGGGCCGACGCCGGGCACGGCTCCGTCGTCGTACCCACCGACCGCGGCTTGGTGCGGGGGGCCCAGGGCCGCGACGGCGGGCGGGTCTTCCAGGGGATCCCGTTCGCCGCCCCGCCGACCGGCGCGCTGCGCTGGCGCCCGCCCCGGCCCGCTGCCGCGTGGCATGGCGTGCGGGACGCCACCGCACCGGCCCGCCCGTGCCCCCAACTGCCGTTGACACTCCTCCCCGACGGAGGCCCCGTCCTGCCCGGGGAGTCCAACCGCACCGGCAGCACCACGGAGGACTGCCTGTACCTCAACGTGTGGACCCCCGCCCGCACCACCGGCCGTCCCCTGCCGGTGCTGGTCTGGCTGCACGGCGGCGGCAATGTCTACGGCGCGGGCAGCGACTACGACGGCTCGGCGCTGGCGGCGCGGGGCCTGGTCGTGGTGACCGTCAACTACCGCCTCGGAGCACTGGGGTTCCTTGCCCATCCGGCTCTGTCGACCGAGAGCACGGACCATGCCTCCGGCGATTACGGCCTGATGGACCAGCAGGCCGCGCTGCGCTGGGTGCAGCGCAACATCGGCGCTTTCGGCGGCGACCGGAACCGGGTGACGCTGGGCGGCCAGTCAGCCGGGTCGGCGGACACGTGCGCCCACATCGCCTCGCCGACCGCGAAGGGCCTGTTCCAGCGGGCGATCCAGCAGAGCGGCAGCTGTGTCTCGCCCGGCGCCCTGACCCCGCTCACGCTCGACGCGGCCGAGCGCAGGGGCAGCGGTTTCGCGGCCGCCGTCGGGTGTGCCGATCCGGCGACCGCGGCGGCCTGTCTGCGGACCGTGCCCGTCACCGAGCTGATCCGCACGACGGATACCGGGGCAGCCTCCTTGTGGGGCCCGAACACCGGGCCGCGGGTCCTGCCGCGCCCTCCGCGGGCGGCGTGGGCCGAGGGACGTGTGAACGCGGTGCCGACACTGAGCGGCAGCACCCGGGACGAGTACCGCTACTTCACGGCTCTGTACGTGGATCTGCTCGGCGGCGGTCCGTTGACTCCCGCGTCGTACGCGGCGCTGATCCGGCTTCAGTACGGTGAGCGCGCGGCCGCGGTCCTCGACACGTACCCGGCCTCGTCGTACGCCTCCCCCAACCTGGCGTACTCCGCCGTCGGCACCGATCAGCGGTTCGCCTGTCCTGCACGGTCCGACAGCCGGCTGTACAGCACGCGGGCACCGGTCCACGCCTACGAGTTCGCCGACCCCCAGGCTCCCCCGTTCATCCCGGCACCGCACACGCCACAGGGGGCCTTCCACGCCTCCGAACTGGCCTACCTCTTCCCCATGGAGGAGGTACGGCCCCTGACGCCGCGGCAGCGGCGGCTGTCCTCGACGATGACCGCCTACTGGGCCCGCTTCGCCGCGACCGGTGACCCCAACGGGCCCGGCGCGCCCTCCTGGCCGCGGTACACGCCCGACGGAGACCGCGTCCAGGTACTGGCTCCCGACCGGGTCGGTCCCACGACCCGGTTCGCGGCCGCTCACCACTGCGCGTTCTGGCAGCCCGACCCCTCCTGATCGCCGGTCGACGGGGCGTCCCCGCTCGGGACGCCCCGTGCCGCGACGCCGCGATGGGCCGCCAGTGCCCGCAACGCCACGCACAACGGGCCGGTCTCCAGTGCGGCATCCGCGTCGAACCAGCGCGCCACGGCCGTTCCGCTCGCCATCCGGAGGGTGAAGCGCGCCAGTTCGTCCGCCACTTCGGGACGATCACCCAGTTCGAAGACAGCGCTCAGCGCCTCCCGGGCCCAGACCACCAGTGCGTCCCGGTAGCCCCGCACCTCGGCCACGGCCGCCGCGCTGGCGTCCTGTCGCACCATTCCCAGTCCCAACAGCAAGCGCACGCCGTGCTGATGACGCTGAAACGCGTCCCCGACCTCGGCGAGGAAGGCCTCCAGACGCTCGTCGGCGTCGGCACCCGGCACCTCGGCCGGGGGCAGGGCCGCCAGCAGGGTGGTCCTGGCCCGTTCCAGCACCGCGACGTAGATCCCGTCCTTGCTGCCGAAGTGCCAGTAGAGCGAGCTCACCGGCAGGCCGCACGCGGCGGAGATCATCGAAATGGACGTGGCGGCGTAGCCGTGCCGGGCCATCAGTTCGCCGGCGGTGTCGAGTATCGCGTCCCGGGACCGTGCGCCGCGGCCCTGGGCCGGTGCCTCCGTCATACGGCCGACTCTAAAGGACGTGAGGACGCCGTTCGCCGCGTCCGCGGTGCGCGAACCACGCGTACGCCGACTCTTCGAGTGCCCGGGAGCACGCTGTCCCGCCCCGGCCGGGCTCAGGTTCGGCCGGGGCGGGTGTTCAGGGGGTGGGGGTCCTCTCGCGGAGGAGGGCCGCGTGCAGGCGGGGGGTGTTCGTCCACTCACGGTCCCGTGTCGGGGGGAGCTGCCAGCACAGGCCGGGGCACATGACGCGGTGCAGCGGGGGGATCGCCACATGGCAGCCCCGGCCCAGGACGCGTACCTGCGGGATGCTCCAACCGGCGGCGGATCCAGGGGGGATCATCCAGTACAGACGCCCGGCGAAGTTGTCCCGGATCACGGCTCCCGTTTCGTCGCCGAGGTGCCGGAGGGCGCCGAGACCAAGATCGAGGGGGACGCGTACGGCATCCCACCAGCCGCCCGCGGCCACGGTCCGCACCTCGACACAGCCCGGTTGCATCCACCACGAGGTCCCGCCGACTGCCATCGCCCTCACCGGCCTCCCGATCCGACACCCCGACCGTAGGGCGGAAGCGAACCGCCGACTTGCGGCCGGACGCAGAGAAGTTGTCCCCGTGCGCAGCGCACACCGGGCACTCTCGCCCGGACACGCTACGCCCAAGTAGCTTTACCGGTCGTATCGTTGTGCGAGCGCCAGGGAGGCTTCCATGGGACACCCCCGCCCCTTAGTGATCGACCCGACCGGCCGTGACATCCACGGCGAGGCCGCCCGCATCCGCGAGCGCGGACCGGTGACCCTCGTCGAACTGCCCGACGGCGTCCAGGCCTGGGCTGTCAGCAGTCCCGACCTCCTCAAGCGCCTGCTCACCGACCCGCGCGTCTCCAAGGACCCGCGCCGGCACTGGCCCCGCTGGATCAACGGCGAGATCTCCCCCGAGTGGCCGCTGTTCACCTGGGTCGCCGTGCAGAACATGTTCACCGCCTACGGAGGCGAGCACAAACGGCTGCGGGCCCTGGTCTCCAAGGCGTTCACCGCACGGCGCGCCGCGGCGCTCCAGCCTCGTGTCGAGGAGATCACCGCGGGCCTGCTGGACCGTATCGAGGCGGCCGGTCGGCACGGCCAAGCCGTCGATCTGCGCGAGGAGTTCTGCTATCCGCTGCCGATCGGGGTGATCAGCGAACTCTTCGGCCTGCCCGAGGACCAGGGTGCCGAGCTACGGGCCGTCGTGGACGGTGTCTTCCACACCTCCGCCACCCCCGAGGAGGTCACCGACAACTACGCCCGGTTGTACGCGGCGCTGGGCGAACTCGTCGCCGCCAAGCGGCGCTCGCCGGGCGACGACCTGACCTCCGCGCTGATCGCGGCCCGCGACGAAGGCGACAACCGGCTGAGCGAGCAGGAACTGCTCGACACCCTGGTGCTCATGGTCAGCGCCGGCCACGAGACCACGGTCAACCTGATCGACAACGCCATCCACCTCCTGCTGACCCATCCGGACCAGCTCGCCCTCGTCCGCTCCGGGCGCGTCCCCTGGGAGGACGTGGTCGAGGAGGCGCTGCGCGTGGAGGCACCCGTCGCCAGCCTGCCGCTGCGGTACGCCGTCGACGACCTCAAGATGAGCGAGTTCGGCGGCCCGGACGAGGTGGTGATCGGCAAGGGCGAGGCCATCCTCGCCGCGTACGCGGCCGCCGGACGTCACCCTGGCAAGTACGGCGAGGACGCCCACCGCTTCGACGTCACCCGCGCCGACAAGGAGCACCTCGCCTTCGGGCACGGCCTGCACTTCTGCCTGGGCGCCCCGCTGGGCCGGCTGGAGGCCCGCATCGCACTCCAGGCCCTGTTCGACCGCTTCCCCGGCCTCCGACTCGTCGAGGAGCAGCAGGAGTTGGAGCCCGTCGACTCCTTCATCTCCAACGGCCACCGCACCCTTCCGGTCCTCCTGTCCTGATCACTCGCCACGCCACCACGCCAGCAGCCGGGCGCCCCATCCGTGCCGCACACGGGCGGGCGCGTCGGACGGCAGGAGCACCGGGGCGGTGGGTGCCACGGGCTGCTCGTCGCCGACGCCCGGCGGGGTGACAGCGGCCGGCGGGAACGTCACGGGCAGTGCGGCCAGCGCGCGGTGGAAGGGTCCCGGTCGCCACGCCAGTTCCTCGACCGGTACGGCGAGTTCGACGTCGGGGAGCCGGTCGAGCAGCTTCTCCACGGCCACTGCCGCGATCAGCCGGGCCGGGCTCTGGGCCGGGCAGTTGTGCGGGCCCGCGCTCCACGCCAAGTGGGCGCGGTTGCCCGCGCGCTGATGTGCCGTCAGGGACGGGTCGGTGTTCGCCGCGGCGAGACTGACCACGAGCGGATGCCCAGCCCGCAGCAGTGTCCCTTCGTACACGACGTCGTGGACCGGGTAGTGGACGGCGTAGTTGGCCATGGGCGGGTCGGTCCACAGCACCTCGTCGAGGGCGTCCTCCACCGGCAGGCTGCCGCCGGAGAGGCTGCCCGCGAACCGGTCGTCGGACAGCAGCAGCCGGAGGCTGTTGGCGATCAGGTTCTGCTGCGGTTCCGTACCCGCGCCCATGAGCAGGACGAGGGTGTGCACCATCTCCTCGTCGGTGAGCCCGGCGGAGTGGGCCATGATCCAGGAGGTCACGTCCGCCCCGGGCCGCCGGCGCTTCAGCGCGACGAGGTCCTGCAGCGTCGTCGCGAGCAGTTCGTTCGCCTGCTCGGCGTCCACGCCGTCGAAGATCCCGGACATCCCCCGCACCAGCCGCTCGCCGTAGTCGGCCGGGCAGCCGAACAGACGGTTGAACACCAGCAGGGGAAGCACCTGGGCGTACTCGCCGAGCAGATCGGCCCGCCCGGCCGGGGCGACGCGGTCGATGAGGGTGTCCGCGCTCGCCTCGACATGGCCGCGCAGGGTGGCGGAGTCGACCCGGGCCAGGCTGTCCGTGATCGCGCCGCGCAGCCTGCGGTGTTCGGCGCCGTCGGTCCACAGCGCGTTCGGCCGGTACATCATCATCGGCACGACCGGGCTGTCCATGGGTACGGTGCCGTCCGCCAGGTCCTTCCAGCGGCGGGCGTCCTTGGAGAACGTCTCGGTTCCGCGCAGCACGTGCAGGGCGGCGTCGTATCCGACGACCAGCGAGGCGGGCACCCCGGGCGCCAGTTCGACCGGCGCGATCGGTCCGACCTCGCGCAGCCGCCGGTAGACGGCGGCCGGGTCGGCGGCGAACTCGGGCCCGTACAGGGACTCGCGCGCGGGGCAGCCCGGCGGCGGGACGGGCGGTACGGGGGATGCGGAGGTCACGCGTGCTCCAAGTTGCCGATGGGGGTCCCCCCGGTCGAGCGAAGCCGAGACTGGGGGAGGTTCAGGAGGTATTCGACGAGGCTGATGAGCGCCCGCGTGGACGAGACCCGGTCGCGGGCGTCGCACCGCACGAGGGGGGTTTCGGGGAGCAGGTCGAGGGCGTCACGCACCTCGTCGAGCTGGTGCGCGGCGGCGCCGGGGAACTGGTTGACGGCGACCGCGTAGGGCAGTCCGTGTTCCTCCAGCACGCCCATGACCTCGAAGGACTGGCTGAGGCGGCGGGTGTCGGCGAGGACGAGCGCGCCGAGCGCGCCCTGGGTCATGTCCTGCCACAGCCGGGTGAAGCGCTGCTGGCCCGGGGTGCCGAAGAGGTAGAGCACCAGGCTGTCGTTGAGGGTGAGCCGCCCGAAGTCGAGGGCGACCGTGGTGGTCGTCTTGTCCCGCATCCCCGCCAGGTCGTCGACCAGGGCCCCGGCCTCGGTCATCACCTCCTCGGTACGCAGCGGCCGGATCTCGGAGAGCGTGCCGACGAACGTGGTCTTGCCGACCGCGAAGTGGCCCACGACCAGCAGCTTGACCGCCGTCTGCACGCTGGGCCCCAGGTAGACGCCGTCAGAGGCGGGCGCGGAGTCCATCGAGCACCTCCTGGAGGATGCGGGCGTCGGCCGGGCGGGCGGCGGGAATGGGCGCGCGGGTGACGATATGGCCGCTGTCCATGAGGTCGGCGATCAGCACCTTGGTCACGCCGACCGGCAGCGACAGGTGGCCCGCCACCTCGGCGACGGACAGGGCTCCGGGCCGGCACAGCTCCATGAGCCTGCGTTTTTCCGGGTTGAGACCGGTCAGCGGCAGATCGTCGGCCGCGATCAGCAGGGTGACCAGGTCCAGGGTGTTGCGGGTGGGGTGGGCGCGGCCGTCCGTGACGACGTACGACCGCACCAGCCTGTCCGTGGGGCGGCGCCGGGGTGTCATGCCGGGCTTCCGGTGTCCTGCCGGGCGGGGCTGGTCAGCTCCTTGCCGAGCCGGTCGACGAGTTTGTGCATGCGGTAGGTGACCGCCTCCATGTCGACGTCCTCGCCGGTGGAGACCGCGAGGTAGGCGCCCTCCCCCGCGGCGACCAGGAAGACGTAGCCGTGCGCGAACTCGATCAGGGTCTGCCGCCACGGGGTGTGCGGGGTGCCGCAGAACTCGGCGGTGCTGCGGCTGATCGACTGGACGCCGGACAGGCCCGCGGCCAGCCGTTCGGCGTCGTCGCGGTCGATGTCCTTGGAGTGGGCGCGGAGCATACCGTCGGCGGAGAGCAGGATCGCGTGCCGCGCCCGCGGGACCTTCAGCACCTCGTCCAGCATCCAGCCCAACGTGTTGTTGGTGGGCCCGGTCATTCGTGGCTGTTCCCTTCGTCGTCGTGGAGCGTGTGCCGGGCGGCCCTGCCGGAGCTGGTGCCGCGTGCGAAGGCGCCCATGCGCCGGGCGTTCTCCTCGGCCGAGCGGCCACCGACCTCGTCGGCCGCCGGTGCGGGCTGCGCGGCCGGCCGCCGTGCGGAGCGGCGACGGCGCCTGGGCAGGCCTCCGGGCGTGGTCGCCGCTGCCGGTTCGGGATCGGGTTCGAGTTCGAGTTCGGGTTCGAGTTCGGGTTCGGGTTCGGGTTCGCGGTCAGCAGGGTCCGCGAGGGGTGTGGTGCCGGACGTGGGCGCGGGCGGTTCGGCGGTCGGTGCGGGCGCCTGCGCAGGGGCCAGGTGCGTGAGCAGGGCGGCCGGCAGGAACACCACGGCGCGTGCACCGCCGTACGGGGAGAGCGTGTCCACGGAGACGGTGAACCCGTAGCGCTCGGTCAGCGTCCCGATGACGGCGAAGCCGAAGCGGGGCGGGTCGCCGAGCCGGGTGATGTCCACCGCGTGTGCGCCGGCGAGCAGTTCGGCGGCGTGCTCGGCCGCCCGTCCGTCCATGCCGACCCCGGCGTCGTCGATCACCACGCAGGCGCCGTTGTGCACCGTCTGAACGGTGACCTCGACGGTCGTGCCCGGCTGCGAGTGGCGTGCCGCGTTGTCGAGGAGCTCGGCGACCGCGAGCACCACCGGTTCGACCGCGCGGCTGCGTACGGCGATGTCGACCTCGCCGTTGACGCGGATGCGCCGGTAGTCGCGGATGCGGGAGGTGGCGCCGCGTACGACCTCGATGAGCGCGGAGGTGGCGCGCTGGCGGCCCGGCCATGATCCGCACAGCACGGCGATGGCCTGGGCACGACGGCCGAACTGGGCGTTGGTGTGGTCGATCTCGAGCAGGTCGCGCAGCACGCAGGGGTCGTCGTGCCGGTCCTGCATCTCGGCGATGGCCACCTGCTGTTCGTTGGCCAGGGCCTGAATGGAACGCATCGACGCCTTGAGGGCGGCCTTGGCCGACTGGTCGGCGCGCGAGCGAGCGTGCTCCACGGCGCCGGCGAACCGTTCCAGGACGGCGTCCAGGCATTTCGCGAACTCGGTGTCGGCGAGCCGCTCGTCGAGCAGGCCGACGGCCGGGAACTGCTGGTGGGCAGCGTCCTCCAAGGCGGGCAGCCGGGCCGCGACGAGATGGCGGAGTTCCTCGTCCCGGCCCCGCAGCCGGTCGCTCAACGCGGTGTTCCGTCTGCGTTGCCGCGCGGAGATGCCGCGTTCGCGCACCAGCAGCACGGCGACGGCGATCAGGCCCACGGCCAGGCACCAGAACACCGCCTCCGGTATCCGTTCCGTCATCAGGTCCTCACAGCAGGTGGCGGGTCGACGGGCGCACGACGGTAGTAGGACGCCGCGTGACGCACTTGTCCGAGCGCGCAAGGAAGTTGCCGTGGGACGCAGGCACGTTCGTGGGACGGGCCGATCGCGCCAGGCTCGCCTCCGGCACCGGCCAATGAGGCGGGGACGAGTTCCGGAAACCGATTGCCGATCCCTAGTCTGCGCTGAGTAACGGACAAGGCCGTTCGACACACGTCACCATGAAGGGAAAGCGTTGCCCACGGGAAGTTACGTCGTGGAGACGACGAGGACCGCCGAGGTCGCGGCAGGCGAGCGGACCGACCTGTGGAGCGAGCGCGTCGGGACGTACCAGACCCGGCTCGACTACAAGTACGCCCGCGCCGAGGGCTTCCGCGGCGAGATGGTCCGTCAGCGCAGCGACACCTACCAGGTCGTCACCTGGCACAGCGACCAGATCGAGTACGCCCGCACACCGGGCCTGATCCGTCAGATGCCGGACCCCGACTACCGGCTCCTCTTCCCGCTCTCCGGCGAACTGCGGCTGCGCCAGGACGACCAGGAGGTGCGGCTGAGGCCGGGCACGGGCAGCCTGTTCACGCTCGGCGCGCCTTTCGAGCTCCAGCACGGCGCGTCCCTGCGCGCTGTCATCATGTCGATCCCGGCCCAGGAGATCGACGGCCCGCTGAACCGGAAGGCACCGCTGGCCACCGGCCTGGATCTGACCCAGGGTCTCGGCCGCGTGGTGCAGTCCGTGATGCACAGCCTGAACGAGGAGCGCGAGCACCTCACCGCCCCGCAGTTCGACGCCGTCTGCGACCGCGTCGTGGAACTGCTCTGCATGCTCGCCTGCGGCGACGACCGCCCCGGCGCGCCCGGGCATCTGACCGAGGTCGAGGCGGTGGTCCGCCGCCACGTCCGCGAGCACGCGGCCGACCCCGACCTGTCCGGCAACTCCATGGCCCGCGCCCTTGGTTGGTCCCTCCGCCAGATCCAGCTCGCACTCCAGCACGTGGGCACCACACCCCGCGACCTGATCCGCGAGGAGCGCCTCCGTCTGGTCCGCGAGCGTCTCCTGTGCACCGACTGCGCGCACATGACGATCACGGACCTGGCGTACGCCTCGGGCTTCTCCTCGGCCAGCGCCATGAGCACGGCCTTCCACCGACGCTACGGGGTGAGCCCTCGGGAGATGCGCCACAAGTCCCGCTGAGACCGGGGCGGCGGCCGGTGAGCTGGTGCGGGCGCTCCGCCGGCCGCCGCCTTCGTGCGTCAGTACGTCAGTGCGTCAGGGCGCCGGGCTCGACCGGCGCCCGCGTCCCCGGGGCCGGCCGGGTGCCGCGGTCCCGTCACGCTGCCGAGCCAGCCGAGCAGGAACGCCACGGGCAGCGACACCAGCGCGACGGTCTGGAGCGGGAACCAGTCGATGTGCCACTCGGGCACCAGCGCCATCGGGTTGCCCGAGAAGACGGGGCTGCACACCTGGAGCCCGATCGCGGAGCCCAGGCCGCCGTACAGCGTCCACAGCAGTCCCCGACGGGTGAAGCCGCGCCAGAACAACGCGTACACCAGCGCCGGGAGCAGGCAGGAGGCCGCCACCGCCAGGGAGAGTGTGGACAGGAACCCCATGTCCCAGCCCTGGACCCACACCGCGCAGAAAATACTCGCCACCCCGACCAGGGCGGACGCGATACGGGCCGCGGCCACCTCCCGGCCCTCGGTGGTGCGTCCGCGGCGCACGACGTTGGTGACGAGATCGTGGGCTACGGCGCCCGCCGCCGCCAGGGTCACGCTCGCGACGACCGCAAGGGTCGTGAGGAACACCGCGCAGGCGACCAGCACGACGAGCCATGCCTCGCCCGTCCGCGCCGACGATCCTCCCGCCAGATCACCGGTGAGCATCAGCAGGCTGCTGGTGGCTCCGGGATCGGCGGCGAGGATCTTCGGGGCACCGATCAACGCCGAGGCGCCGAAGCCCAGCACCGTGGTGACGAGGCAGACGGCGCCGACGATGCCGATGGTGTGGCGGACCGTACGTCGGGCGGCGGCCGGGTCGGGCGCGGTGTTGAGCTGGGTGGCGACATGGGGCAGGCACGCCACACCCAGCACCACCGTGATCATCAGGCCGATGAAGTCGAGCGTGCTCTTGACCGGACCGCCGGCGGCGAAGCGCAGGCCCGGCCGCATATAGCCCTCGGGGCGGCCGCTGCCCCGAGCGGCGGTGTCGATGAGGGCGTCGGCGCTCCAGTGGAAGCGGTGCAGCAGCACCGCGGCCACGGCGAGCGTCATGGCGAGCAGGAGCACCGTCTTGATGATCTGCAGGGCGATCATGCCTCGCATCCCGCCGAAGGCCGTGGCGCAGACGACGAGCGTGCCGATCATGACGATGACGGTCTGTTCGGCGCCCGGCCCGGAAAGGCCGAGCAGCATGGCGGTGGTCCGGCCTGCGCCGGAGAGCTGGACGATCAGATACGGGATACAGGCGCTCAGCGTCACGACGGCCGCCGCGATCCGCACGGCGGGCCCCGGGGCGCGCAGGGCGAAGGTGTCGCCGAGGGTGTAGCTGCCGCGCTCGCGCAGCGGGCCGGCCAGCAGGAGCAGGACGCCGAGCGACAGCACGGTGCACAGGGCGATGAACAGGCCGTCGAAGCCGTAGACCGCGACGGTTCCCGTCGTACCGAGCACGGTCGCGGCGGAGAGGTAGACGCCGGAGAGGACGATGGCTCCCTGCACGGGGCGCAGCCTGCGGCCCGCGGTGTAGAAGTCGTTGACCCGGTCGCGCTCGGGGCCGTTGAGCACGCAGATGAGCAGCATCGGGACGATGAAGGTCAGGAAGCCGACGAGGACCCAGGAGCGGATGTCCGCGTCCAGGTCGAGGGTGCCGGGTGCCCCTGCGAGCAGCACCTGAGGAAGCATCAGCGCTCCCCCTGCGGCCCGTACGAGGCCTCGTCGCTCGACGTCTCGTCGCGGGCCTCGCCGTAGGGGGCGCGGTCGTAGCGCGCCGCCGTCCACAGCAGGAGCAGGACCTGGGCGAGGAGTGCGACGACACCGAAGGTGATCTGCCCGGCGATGCGCGTGGCCAGCAGGTCCTCGGCGGTGCAGGCGAGCAGGAGATGGACCGCGAAGGTCAGTGCGTTGACGAGCAGGAAGGACCTGCCGGGCGGGTGGGGCCGGGGTCTTGGAGGGTACTGGGGGGCGTGCGGATGGGCGTGCTGATGGGCCATGGAGTTCTCCTGGCGGGCAGGGACGCGCGCACCGCCTGACTCGGGCGATGCACCGCGCGGGCATTGCCCCTGACGGCATTGCCCTGATGCGGGCTCACCCGAGCACGTACCGACCAGTCGGTCCATGCGTTTCGGGCCCGCCGTTGTCCGCTCCCAACGCCGGAGGGCAGTGACTGTGCCACTGCCCATCCGCGTGCGGGTCAGGCCCAGGGGGTCACCGGGACGAACGAACTGTCCTGCCGGAACAGCTCCGTCCCGTCCGACCGTTCCACCCGCAGCTGGTAGCCGTAGTGCCGCAGGTAGTACCCGGGGTAGTTGTACGACTCGAAGCGCAGCGAGCCCGTCGCGGTACCGGTGCGGGCGATGAACGTCGCGTCCCTCGCGAACGTCGAGGTCGCGCTGTTCGCGTCGAACCGGGCGCGGAAGTCGTAGTGGCGCAGGTAGTTCCCGGACGCGTCCCGGAAGGAGTAGCCGTTCGAGTCCGCGAGGCCGGCGACGACCGTGAACGTGGACGCCCGCTTCTCCGCCGTCGTGCTGGAGGCACTCACGACCGGGAGGTTGAGCAGGGACGACTGCTGCTGCCAGTTGCGGGTCGGGTAGTTGGCCGACTGGAAGGAGCGAGTGACGTTGCGGACCAGGCTCGGCCCGCCCGGCACCGTCTCTTTCACCACCGTGAAGTGGCGTGCCGTACCCGAGATCGCGGGCAACGCGGCAGGCGCCGACCATGTCGTGAAGGTGTCGTAGCTGTCGCTGTAGTAGTAGCGGCCGTCTCCGTAGCCGTCGAAGAACAGCCGCCAGGCTCCGTTGTCCAGCTGGATCAGCGCCGGGCCCTCCCGATAGCTGCCCCAGCCCGCCCAGTTGCCCGTGCGCGTGATCGCGTAGGGGCCGGCGAGGCTGGAGGCCGTGCCGTACTCGATGTACTTCGTCGTCTCGTTCTTGGTGAAGGCGTGATAGGTCGAGCCGATCCGCACCACGAACGTGTCGATGTGGTTGGCGCCGATGCCGGACAGGGCGACCGGTGAACTCCACGTCGTCAGGGCGGAGTTCGTCGCCCGCAGCAGATACGGCGTGAAGATCCACTCGTCGTCGGCCGTCGAGCAGGACACGATGATGTGCACGCTGCCGTCGCTGTCGACGAAGAACTCCGGCGCCCACGCTCGGGACAGGTTCGCGATCGGGACCGGATGGTCGTACAGGAACGTCCAGTTGACCCGGTCCGCGCTGCGCGCGAAGCCGATCGTCGTGCTGGTGTCCTGCCAGGTGCGGGTCGTGTACGTGAGGTAGTAGTAGCCGTCCGAGTGCCTGATGACGCCGGCGTCGCGGATGCGGCCCGCCGGTGGGGTGTAGGCGGTGGAGCGCAGCAGCCGGAAGTCGGTGGCGTCGTCGGACTGGTAGACGTTCACCGTGCCGTCGTCGCTGTTGAGGAACGGGACGATCGTGTAGCGGGTCGCCGAGCCGCTGGGGGGTGCGGCGGCGTAGGCCGTGGCTTCGGGCAGCAGCAGCGCGGAGGCGGGGACGGCGGCCATCGCGCGCAGCACGGTACGGCGGGACGCGAACGCGGGGGTCATGGGGCTCTCCCTCTGACACGGACGGCAGCGGATGTTCGAAATTCCGGACTCAGTTCGGCAAGCCGGTCAGAAGTTAGGACTGGGGCCCGAGTGCGTCAATGGTTCGCGCACGAGTGCCGCGTACACCCAAGTCCGGCTCGCCGTGAGGACGTTCCTTCGCGCGCCCCCAGAGGTTACTGTTCAGTAGACAAGGCCGTCCCCGGAGGTGTTCCGCATGACGTTCGACCGTTCCGCAGGCCTGGCGGAGTCCGCCCGCGCGCTGGCCGACGGGGAGGTGACGTCCCGGGCGCTGGTCGAGCGGGCCCTGGCGCGCATCGAGGCCACGCAGGGCTCCCTCAACGCCTTCCGGATCGTCAGGGCCGAGGCGGCGCTCACCGAGGCGGACGCGGCGGACAAGGAACTCGCGGCCGGGGCACGGCGGCCGCTGCTCGGGGTGCCGGTGGCGGTCAAGGACGACATGGACGTGGCGGGCGAGCCCACCGCCTTCGGCTGTCAGGGGCAGTTCCCGGCGATCTCCCAGGACGGCGAGGCGGTACGGCGGCTGCGCGCGGCCGGGGCCGTGATCGTCGGCAAGACCAACACCTGCGAGCTGGGCCAGTGGCCGTTCACCGAGGGCCCGGCCTTCGGCGAGACACGGAACCCCTGGCACACCGCGCACACTCCCGGCGGCTCCTCCGGCGGTTCGGCCGCCGCCGTCGCCGCGGGTCTGGTGCCCGCCGCGCTGGGCTCGGACGGCGCCGGGTCGGTGCGGATCCCCGCCTCCTGGACCCATCTGATCGGCATCAAGCCGCAGCGCGGCCGGATCTCCACCTGGCCGCGCGGCGAGTCCTTCCAGGGCATCACCGTCAACGGCACGCTGGCCCGTACGGTCGCCGACGCGGCCCTGCTGCTCGACGCGGCGAGCGGCAACCACGAGCGCGACCCGCACCGGCCGCCCGCCGTCGACGCCTCGGCGGCCGTGGGCCGGGACCCGGGGCGGCTGCGGATCGCGCTCTCCCTCAAGCCGCCGTTCACCGCCGTACCCGCCCGGCTCCGGCCCGAGGTGCGGGCCAAGGTCGTCCAACTCGCGGACAAGCTGGCCGCGTTGGGGCACACCGTGGAGGAGGCCGATCCGCCGTACGGACAGATCGGGCTCACCTTCGTGCCCCGAGCGACCGCCGGGATCGCCGAGTTCGTCAGCGAGTCGCCCTTCCCGGCCCTGCTCGACCGGCGCACCCTGGACGCCGCCCGGCTCGGCAAGCTGCTCGGCGGGGCACCCCTGCGGGCGGCCCGGCGCGCCGAGGCGGTCCTGCACCGCCGTATCGGCGCGTTCTTCGAGTCGTACGACGTGATGCTCGCGCCGACCACGGCCGCTCCCCCGCCGCGGATCGGCGCGATGCTCGGGCTCGGCGGGTTCGCCACCGACCGGGCGATGATCGCCGCCTGCCCCTTCGCGTGGCCGTGGAACGTACTGGGCTGGCCCGGCGTCAACGTGCCCGCCGGGTTCGTCGACGGCGGACTTCCCGTCGGCGCCCAACTCCTCGGCCCCTCCCACAGCGAGCCTCTTCTGCTCTCGCTCGCCGCCCAGTTGGAGGCGGAGTTGCGCTGGCACGAGACGTGGCCGCCGGAACAGGTCACCGCGGACGCACCGGTCGCCTGAACCGCTTTCGGCGGCACCCTCTAACGTGATCCCCGTGACCGCGACCACCGAAGAAGACGTCCCCGGCCGCTCCGGCCCGTCCGCCACCGTCGAGGCCGACCCCCGCGAGGTCGGCCGGGTGCGCACCGAGTACTCACCCGCGCACGACGGCGACCCCGATCCCGGCGAGATCGTGTGGACGTGGGTGCCGTACGAGGAGAACGACGGCCGGGGCAAGGACCGCCCGGTGCTCGTCGTGGCCCGGGAGCCGGCCGGGACCTTCCTCGCCGTGCAGTTGTCCAGCAAGCGGCATGACGCCGACCGGGACTGGGTGCCGATCGGGCACGGGCCCTGGGACCGGTCCGGGCGCGACTCCTGGGTCGCTGTGGACCGGGTGCTGCGGCTGCACGAGCGGGGGATGCGGCGCGAGGCGTGCGCGCTGGACCGGATGCGGTTCAACTCCGTTGTGCACCAGTTGCGACTTCGGTACGGCTGGAAGTGAGGATGCGGGTCGTCCGTGGCCGGTCGCGCCGTTGCCCGCGCCCCTAACGGCGCGCCCCTGCAAACGCTCGCTCGAAGGCCGCCCGGGTCGTCGCGCCCGGAGAGCGGTCGAGTATCCCGAACACCACCTGCTCGAAGCGGTCGGCGAACCGTCCGCCCGGTCCGAGCAGCCCCCGGAACGCGCCTGCCACCTGCGCCGGGTCGTTCTGGAACACCCCGCAGCCCCAGGCGCCCAGCACCAGGCGCCGGTAGCCGTGCGCCGCGGCCGTCTCCAGCACCCGCTCGGCGCGGTGCGCGAGGGCGGCGGGGAGTTCGGCGACGCGCTCGGGTGCCGTGCGCCGGACCACTCCCGCGTTCGGCGCCGCCGAGGTGAGGAAGCCGCGCGTGTACGGCTCGTCCAGCAGACGTCCGCGGTCGTCGCGGAAGACGGGCACGCCGGGTGAGTGGATCACACGGTCCGTGTAGAACGCGTCCCGGTGCGCGCGGTGGTGGTCGTAGAACTCCCGGACCTCGGTCAGGCACGTGTACAGCGCCGAGGCGCGGCACAGGGCCTCCTCCTGCGCCTGCGCGCCGTTGAGGTAGCCGCCGCCCGGGTTGCGGGCCGAGGAGAAGTTGAGTACGGCCGTACCGTCCCCGAGCCTGCGCGCCGCCTCCAGGCTGGACTCGCCCGTGACCTCGATGCGCGTCCCGACCGGCGGCGCGGACGGCACCGGCACGGGCTCTGGTCCGTACATGCGCGTGCCGCGCCTGGCGGCGGCCACCGCCTGCGCGATCGGTGTCTCGCGGCCGTCGGAGCGCGTGTAGCCGCCCGCCGCCACGATCTGTTCCGTCTGCTGTGCGATGCCCCGCAGGCGCGCGCTCATGGCGCCACCCCCGTGAGCGCCTCGAGCGCGCGCCGGGCGCACTCCCCCGTCGTGCTCATGCACGCATCGTGGGCGATGCTCCACAGGAGGTGCAACAGATTTCCGGAGCCGCGAACGCCCTCGAAAACCCGCGGAAACCGGATGTGACCGAAGCGGAACATCCGGGGAGGCGCCCTTGTGCGGAGCCATTTCAGCGTCTTGGGTGGGACGAGTGTGCCGTCCCGGCCCACCCGAAATGCCGGGGCGGTGGCATGGTGGAATATCAGGAGGATCCCGATATGCCAGATTCGTCGAGCAGCTCGTCACCGAGCGGCTGTACCAGGCCCCGCACCTCGGTCTCCGAGGCCGAGGTCGAGGCCCTGGTCCGCGGTATCTGCTTCAAGACAGGTCCGCCCCGCACCCTCGGGGTCGAGGTGGAATGGCTCGTCCATGAGCTGCGCAGCCCGCAGCTCCCCGTCACACCCGAACGACTCGGAGCGGCCTACGCCGCCCTGCGGACCGTGCCTTTGAGGTCGGCGCTCACCGTCGAACCCGGTGGCCAGCTGGAGCTGAGCTCGCCGCCCGCCGCCTCCCTGATGGAGTGCATCGGCACCGTCTCCGCCGACCTCGACGCCGTCCGCGCCACCTTGCGCGGGCACGGTCTCGGTCTGGTCGGCATCGGCCAGGACCCCTGGCACGAACCCCGTCGCTATCTGCGCGAGCCGCGCTACGACGCCATGGAGGCCTGCCTGGACCGCAGAGGTCCGGCCGGCCGCGCCATGATGTGCACCTCGGCCTCCGTCCAGGTCTGCCTGGACGCGGGCCACGAGGAGCCGGGCCCCCTCGGCCATGTACGGCGCTGGTGGCTCGCCCACCAGCTCGGCGCGGTCCTGGTGGCGGCCTTCGCCAACTCCCCCCTCGCCGGGAACGAGCCCACCGGCTGGCGCTCCACCCGGCAGCTGATGTGGATGGAGATCGGCGCGGGCCGGGCGGGCGCTCCCCCGCTGAACGGCGATCCACGCGCCGCCTGGGCCCGGCACGTCCTGGACGCGCCGGTGATGTGCGTACGCCAGGACAGCGGCCCCTGGGAGGTCCCGGAAGGGCTCACCTTCCGGGAGTGGACCCGATCGGCGGTACCCAGGCCGCCGACGCGGGAGGACCTCGGCTACCACCTGACGACCATGTTCCCGCCGGTCAGGCCGCGCGGCCATCTCGAACTGCGCATGATCGACGCCCAGCCCGGCGAGGACGGCTGGATCGTGCCGCTCGCCGTGACGGCCGCGCTGTTCGACGATCCGCAGGCCGCCGAGACCGCCTACCGCGTGGTCAAGCCGCTCGCCGAGCGGGCCCTGCCGATGCCGGCGCCGCACAACCCGCTGTGGACCGACGCGGCCCGGCAGGGCATGTCCGACCCCGAACTGCACGAGGCGGCCGTCCTCTGCTTCGCCGCCGCGCTGGAGGCGCTGCCGAGGATGGGCGCCACCGACGAGGTCACGGCCGCCGTCACGGCGTACCGGGACCGCTACATCACCCGGGGCCGCAGTCCCGCCGACGACCTGCTCGACCGCCTGCACGGGAAGGACTTCAGCTCATGACCGAGCCCTCCGTCGACACCGATGAGCTCCGGGTCCGGGCCCTGACGACCCTCACCACCGCCCGGGACCGCACCACCCTGCTCACCAGCTGCGTCGAGGACCCGGACCTGACCGCACAGCACTCCCCGCTGATGTCGCCGCTGGTGTGGGACCTGGCGCACATCGGCAACCAGGAGGAGCAGTGGCTGCTGCGGGCGGTCGCGGGCCGGGAGGCCATGCGCCCGGAGATCGACAGCCTCTACGACGCCTTCGAGCACCCGCGCTCCGCGCGCCCCACGCTGCCGCTGCTGCCGCCCGCCGAGGCCCGGCTGTACGCCGCCGACGTGCGCGGACGGGTGATGGACCTGCTGGAGAGCACCGCGTTCCACGGGTCCCGGCTGACCGAGGCGGGCTTCGCGTTCGGGATGATCGCCCAGCACGAACAGCAGCACGACGAGACGATGCTGATCACCCATCAGCTCCGCAAGGGCCCGCAGGCCCTGACCGCCCCGGATCCGGATCCGGCCCCACTGTTCACCGGTCCGGCCGAAGTCCTGGTCCCCGGCGGCCCGTTCACCATGGGCACCTCCACCGAGCCCTGGGCGCTGGACAACGAACGCCCCGCGCACCGGCGCGAGGTGGCGCCCTTCCACATCGACACGGCCCCGGTCACCAACGAGGCGTACCAGGCGTTCATCGAGGACGGCGGCTACTCCGTCGAGCGTTGGTGGGCCCCGGCCGGCTGGGACCACATCCGGCAGCACTCGATCGAGGCCCCGCTGTTCTGGCGCCGGGACGGCGACCAGTGGCTGCGCCGCCGCTTCGGCGTTACCGAGGTCGTACCGCCCGACGAGCCGGTCGTGCACGTCAGCTGGTACGAGGCCGACGCCTACGCCCGCTGGGCCGGCCGGCGGCTGCCCACCGAGGCCGAGTGGGAGAAGGCGGCCCGGCACGACCCCGTCGGCGACCGCTCGATGCGCTACCCCTGGGGCGACGAGGACCCGCGGCCCGAGCACGCCAACCTCGGCCAGCGGCATCTGCGCCCGGCCCCCGCCGGAAGCTACGAGCAGGGCGAGTCCCCGCTCGGTGTACGGCAGTTGATCGGTGATGTGTGGGAGTGGACGGCGAGCGACTTCCTGCCCTATCCCGGGTTCGTCGCCTTCCCGTACAAGGAGTACTCGGAGGTGTTCTTCGGGCCGGAGTACAAGGTCCTGCGCGGCGGTTCGTTCGCCGTGGACGCGGTGGCCTGCCGGGGCACGTTCCGCAACTGGGACTACCCGATCCGCCGCCAGATCTTCTCCGGGTTCCGCACGGCCCGCTCGGAGGCCGTCTGATGTGCCGCCACCTGGCGTATCTGGGGCCCGAGGAGCCGCTCGGCATCCGTCTCGTCCAGCCCCCGCACGGCCTGTACCGGCAGTCCTGGGCGCCCCGGCGCCAACGGTACGGCACGGTCAACGCCGACGGTTTCGGGGTCGGCTGGTACGCGGCCGGCGACCCGGTGCCGGCTCGCTACCGGCGGGCGGGGCCGATCTGGGCGGACCAGTCCTTCGCCGACCTCGCCCGGGTCGTACGGACGACGGCCCTGCTCGCCGCGGTCCGGGACGCGACCCTGTCCGGCGCGGACGCGGAGGCCGCCGCGGCGCCCTTCGCCTCCGGGGTGTGGCTGTTCAGCCACAACGGCGCCGTGCCGGGCTGGCCCGACTCCCTGGCGCCGCTGACCCGGACCCTGCCGGCCGTGGACCTGCTGTCGCTGGAGGCCCGCAACGACTCGGCGTTCGTGTGGGCCCTGGCCCTGACCCGGCTGCGCGCCGGGGACGACGCGGGCCAGGCGCTGGCCGACACGGTCCTGGAGGTGGCCGAGGCAGCGCCGGACGCCCGGCTGAACCTGCTGCTGACCAGCGGCGACACCATCGCGGCGACCGCCTGGGGCGACACGCTGTGGTACCTGACGGCACCCGGCCACGGCACGGTCGTGGCCTCCGAGCCGTACGACGACGACCCGCTCTGGCACGAGGTCCCGGACCGCACCCTCCTCGTGGCGAGCCGCACGGACATCACCCTCACGCCGCTGAAGGAGCCGGGCGAGACCTCGGCGTCCTCCCCCACGCTCGAATCCGCTCGCGCGGGGGGACCCCCATCATTCAAGGAGCCCCGCACGTGAGCCCGTTCCTTCTCACCCGCCAACTGCCCGAGGACGCGACGGAGGCCGCCCTGCGCGCCGACGTCCTGCACGGCCTCAGCCGCACTCCCAAGACGCTCCCGCCGAAGTGGTTCTACGACGCCCACGGCAGCGAACTCTTCGAGCGGATCACGGAGTTGCCCGAGTACTACCCCACGCGCGCCGAACGCGAGATCCTCGTCGCCCGCGCCGCCGACATCGCCGCCGCCACCCACGCCCGCACCCTGGTCGAACTGGGCTCCGGCTCCTCGGAGAAGACGCGGTACGTGATCGACGCGCTGACCGAACTGCACACCTACGTCCCCGTCGACGTCAGCGAGAGCGCCCTCACCCAGGCCGGGCACGCCCTCATCGCGGAGCGGCCCGGACTCGCCGTGCACGCGCTCATCGCCGACTTCACCGGCGGGCTCACCCTGCCCGACACCCCCGGCCCCCGGCTGGTCGCGTTCCTCGGCGGCACGATCGGCAACCTGCTGCCCGCCGAGCGCGCCGACTTCCTCGCCCGGGTCCGCGCCCTGCTGGCCCCCGGCGACGCCCTCCTCCTCGGCACCGACCTGGTCAAGGACGAGGAGGTGCTGGTCAGGGCGTACGACGACGCGGCCGGAGTGACGGCCGCGTTCAACAAGAACGTCCTGACGGTCGTCAACCGCGAACTCGGCGCCGACTTCGATCCCGGGGCCTTCGACCATGTGGCGCTGTGGGACCCCGAGAGCGAGTGGATCGAGATGCGGCTGCGGGCCCGGACCGCGCAGACGGTGAAGGTGCCCGCGCTGGACCTGGCCGTCGACTTCGCGCCGGGCGAGGAGCTGTACACCGAGATCTCGGCGAAGTTCCGGAAGGAGGGAGTGCGCGCCGAACTGTCGGCGGCGGGTCTGGAGCTGACCCACTGGTGGACGGACGAGGAAGGCCGGTTCGCGCTGTCACTGAGCGTGGCGCGGTGACCGACGGCTCGCGCGGCGTCGCCGCCTGAGGCACGGTGGAGTGACGGAGAGGAGTACCCGCATGTCGAACCACACCTATCGGGTCACCGAGATCGTCGGCAGCTCGCACGAGGGCGTCGACCAGGCCATCCGCAACGGCATCGCCCGCGCGTCGCAGACCTTGCGCAACCTGGACTGGTTCGAGGTGACCCAGGTCAGGGGCCAGCTGGAGAACGGAGAGATCGCGCACTGGCAGGTCGGCCTGAAGGTCGGGTTCCGGCTCGAGGACTCCGACTGACGGCCACCGATGAGTTCGGGGGGAGAGACGGGTCAGCACTGGTATGACACGCATCGTCGCTGACATCTCGGTCTCCCTCGACGGCTTCGTCACCGGTCCTGACCCCGGCCCCGAGAACGGCCTGGGCACCGGTGGCGAGGCCCTGCACACCTGGGCGTTCTCCGACGACCCGGACGACCGCCGACTCCTGCGCGAGGCCACCGCCCGCTCGGGCGCCGTCGTCCTCGGCCGCCGGCTCTTCGACATCGTCGACGGGCCGGGCGGCTGGGACGACGAGGTCGGCTACGGCGCGGGCGAGGCGGGAAAACCCGCCTTCGTCGTCGTGACCAGCGCGCCGCCGAAGTCGGTACGGCTGACCGGCCTCGACTGGACGTTCGTCACGACCGGGGTGGTCGACGCCGTCGCGGCGGCACGCGAGCGCGCGCCGCAGGGCCTCGACGTCGTTCTCATGGGCGGCGGCGCCACGATCCGCTCCGCGTTCGACGCCGGTCTGGTCGACGTGTTGTCCCTGCATCTCGCTCCGGTCGTCCTGGGCGCCGGGACGCCCCTGTTCACCGGTGGCCCGCGGCGCGGTCTGGTGCGGCGGAGCGTGACACCGACGACGACGGCGACGCATCTGACGTACGACGTCCTGTGACGGGCATGGATGACGCATGCCCTCAGAGGACTGGCACCTCACCGAAGACATCGACGAATTCCTCACCCACGCCGGGGAGTTCCTGCGCTCCCGGCCCGCGCTGCACACCACCCCGCTGTCGGTGACCGAGAAACTCCGCACGCTCGGTCCTCAGGCGTACGGTGGCGGGGCACCGGTCCTCGGCCGCCTGGAACGGGCGGGCGAGGTCAGGGCGACGTTCTACCGCTTCCCGAACCTCGGCCTGAACGTCACCTCACTCACCCCCGACCGTGCCGAGTCCCTCGCCACGCGCCTGCTGGCCCTCGGCCACTCCATCCCGTACGTCACCGCGGACGAGAGCACCGCCAACGCCTTCGCCGAGGCCTGGCAGCGGCACACCGGCACGACGTCGAAGCTCCGGGTACGGCTGCGCCTGTACCGGCTGGACACCCTCACCCCGCCGGACCCCTTCCCGGCGGGCCGGGGCCGGCTCGCGGTCGACGAGGACCAGGAGCACCTGATGCGCTGGTGCCGCGAGTTCGCGGCGGACGTGGGCGAGGAGGTCTCCATCGACGCCGCCACCTGGGCGGGCACGCGCTTCGCCGAGAAGCGCTACACCTTCTGGGAGACCCCCGACGGCTCCCCCGTCTCCATGGCGGGCGCCAACCCGATGGTCGGCGGCCAGGTCCGGGTGGACCCCGTCTACACCCCGGCCCACCTGCGCGGCCACGGCTACGCGGCAGCCGTGACGGTCGAGGTGAGCCGGGCGGCACGGGCGGCCGGCGCCGAGGAGGTGGTCCTGTACACCAACGCCGCCAACCCCACCAGTAACGCCCTGTACCCACGCCTCGGTTACCGTCACCTCACCGACGTCGTGGTGCTCGACTTCTCATGAGCCGGGAGTCAGGTCCGCCCCTCCTTCTCCTGGGCGGTCCTCAGGGCGGCGGAAGGCTTGGCCCAGTGCGCCCGTACGACGGTGAACCCGGCCTGTTCCGCGTCCGCGCAGACGAGTTCGTCGTCGTCCACCAGGACCTGGATCTCCCGGGTGCGGGCGAGGCGGCGGAGGATCTCCAGCTTGGTGCGCCGGGCGGGGCGGCGGTCGTTGTCGCGGCGCATGTACACCCGGCCCTCGGGCAGGCCCTGGGCCGCCAGCCACTCCAACGTGTCGGAGCGGCAGCGCTCGGGGCGGCCGGTGAGGTAGACGACCTCGCACTCCTCGGCGCTGGCCAGCACCAGCGCGATGCCCTCGGGGATCGGCGGGTCCGCGGGAGCGGCGGCGAAGAAGGCGTCCCAGTCGCGGGGCTTGGACTCCAGGAACCGCTGCCGGTGGGCGGTGTCGGCGAGGGTGTTGTCGAGGTCGAACACGGCGAGCGGAAGCCTGTTGCTGTCGGTCACGGCGTCAACTGTACGCAGTCGGCGGCCCGGTGACCGGCACGAACGCCGTGGGCGGCATGCTTCTGTCATGCCTTCGACGCCCCGCACCTCCCTGGCCGCCTCCGCCTGCACGCTCGTCGTCTGCCGCGGCTGCTGCTGCGGCAACGCCCGCAAGCACCCCGGCACCGACCACGAGGGTCAGTTGGAGATCCTGCGCGGCGCGGCGGCCGAACACGGCTTCCGGATCCGTACGACGGACTGCCTCGGCCCGTGCGACCAGGCCAACGTGATCGTCGTGGGGCCCTCGGCGGCGGGCCGCCGCGCCGGCGGACGTCCGACCTGGATCGGGTTCGCCTCGGACCACGACAGCACCGACGAGATCGTGGAGTGGGTGGCGGCGGGCGGGCCGGGCGTGGCCGAGCCGCCGGTCACCCTCGAGCTGCAGTTCATCGACCCGCCGAAGGAGGCGAGGGTGCGCTCCCGACGCTGAGCTGCGCACCTCCCGTCAATTGTTAATGGGATCCATTTTCATGTAGCGTCCTCGCTGTTCACCCCACCGAGGAGGTTCGTCATGGCCGTCCCCAAGCGGAAGATGTCCCGCAGCAACACCCGCCACCGCCGAGCGCAGTGGAAGGCGTCCACCCCGACCCTGGTCCCGGTCACGGTCGACGGGGTCCGGCACCTCGTACCGCAACGGCTGGTCAAGGCGTACGAGCGCGGGCTGCTGCGCCCCGAGGACTGACCGGATGACCGCCGACCGCCGCCTGCCCGTCACCGTGCTCTCCGGATTCCTCGGGGCGGGCAAGACCACCCTGCTCAACCACGTCCTCCGCAATCGCGAGGGACTGCGGGTGGCCGTGATCGTCAACGACATGAGCGAGGTCAACATCGACGCGGCGCTGGTGCGCGGCGGCGAGGCCGCCCTGTCGCGCACCGAGGAACACCTGGTCGAGATGACCAACGGCTGCATCTGCTGCACGCTGCGCGACGACCTGCTCGAGGAGGTCGACCGGCTGGCCCGCGAGGACCGCTTCGACCACCTGCTCATCGAGTCCTCCGGGATCTCCGAGCCGATGCCGGTCGCGGCCACCTTCTCCTTCGCCCGCGACGACGGCGCCACCCTCGGGGACCTGGCCCGGCTGGACACCATGGTCACCGTCGTGGACGCGGCCAACTTCCTGCCCGAGCTGGCAGGCGGTGACGAACTCGCCGAGCGCGGGCTCGCCCCGTACGAGGACGACGAACGCACGGTGAGCGATCTGCTCGTGGACCAGGTCGAGTTCGCCGACGTCCTCGTGCTGAACAAGCTGGACCTGGTGGACGAGCCGTCGGCGGCGCGGCTGCGGGCGGCGCTCGGCCGGCTGAACCCGGTGGCGCGGCTCGTCGACGCCGTGCGGGGTCAGGTGCCGCTCCGACAGGTGCTGGGCACGCGACTGTTCGACCTGGAGCGAGCGCAGCAGGCGCCGGGCTGGGTACGGGAGCTCAACGGCGAGCATGTTCCCGAGACCGAGGAGTACGGCGTCTCCTCCACGCTCTTCCGCTCCGAAGCCCCCTTCCACCCCGAGCGGTTGTGGACGTTCGTGACCGAACGCCTCGACAGCGGTGAATACGGTCGCGTCCTGCGCTCGAAGGGGTTCTTCACCCTGGCGAGCCGCCCCCGGGTGACGGGACTGTGGTCGCAGGCGGGCTCGGTGGCCCGCTTCGAACCGTCGGCCGCGCGCAGCGACGAGACCCCGCACGCCCAGGAACTGGTCTTCATCGGGACGCAGTTGCAGTCGCAGCCCCTGCAAGCGGCGCTCGCCGACTGCCTGATGACACCCGACGAGCCCCTCCCGTCCACCGATCCCTTCCCCACCTGGGGCACCTACGGCATCGACGAGACCTGCGACCACGAACACGCCGGACGTTGAAGAGCCGGATGACCCTGCCCCACCCCGTCAGCCCAGGGCGGGGATGACCCCGGCCGCCTCCAGACGCTCGGGGTCCGCTCGCAGGATCGCCTCGTGGGCGAGGCGCAGGGACGGGCCGGGTTCGACGCCCAGTTCCTCTCTGAGAACGCGGCGGGCGGTGCGGTACACCGCGAGTGCGTCGCCCTGACGGTTCGCCCGGTACAGGGCGATCATCAGCTGGTGGTGGAAGGGCTCCCGCAGCGGGTGCTGGAGCACCAGGCCGCGCAGTTCCTCGATCATCTCGTGGTGGCGGCCGAGGGCCAGCGCCGACTCCATCCTCAGTTCGGTGCAATTCAGCCGTTTCTCGTCCTGGACCGTGGTGAACGAATCGATGACGAGGGAGCCGGGAATGCCCTCCAGCACGGGACCGCGCCAGAGGGAGAGCGCTCGGCGGAGGAGTTCGGACGCATGCAGGTAATCGGCCGCCATATAGCGTTCTCGGCCTAGGGTGTAGAGCACCTCGAATTCATGGAGATCGGTCATCGTGCCGCTCGAGTCGAGGATATAGCCGAGCGGCGTCGTCACGATCGGCGATATTCCTCGTGGAGTGCTCAGGATTTTCCGTAGTTGTGAGATGTACACGCGCAGGCTCGCGCCCGCGCAGCGCGGCGGGTCCTGTTCCCACAGTTCCGTCACGAGTTTCTCGCCGGCCACCGGCTCACCCGCCCTGATCAGGAGCAGGGCGAGCAGTTTCACCAGCTTGGGCGGCTCGGGTGTCAGGTCGGCGCCGCCCCGGGTCACCCGCAGGCGCCCGAGCAGGTCGTAGCGCAGTGGCTGGTCAGCCTGTACAGAGGACAGGGCCACAGCAAACCCCCCAGAATGCGTAGGCACGCATTCAACTGATTCTGGTTCCCCCGTCCGCCCTCAGGTCTGGGACGCACATAGTCGACGATATATCGACTGATGCGTGAAGCATATGCTAGCCCTCCTCTCGCTACCACCCCCTCCCTGTTACACCATCATTAAGGGCAACGGAACTCGAACCGCTCGGATTCGGGCAGCGGGAATGCATTTCGGCCGCCTCGAAAATGGGACGACAGCCCGGCCCGCCACCCCGGGCCGGGCTGTCTGGTCCGCCGACAGGTCCAGGCGCGGGTCAGACCCGGGCCGGCCGTCCCGCGCCGAGGGTCTGGTTCAGCCACGCGAACAGCCGGTCGTGGAAGAGCCGCATGGCGCCCGAGTGGCAGTGCGCCCCGCCACCCTCGTCCGCGGTGAACACCTGGAGCGTCTTGGGCGAGTTCAGCCCGGAGTAGACCTTCTTGGCGTGTTCCAGGCCGGCGAAGAACATGTCCTCCTCCGCGTCCATGGCCAGCACGGGACAGCGCACCCGCCCGATGACCTCCGACAGGTCGAAGTCGGGCAGCCGGCGCAGCAGCCCGGCCGGGGTGTCGGTACCGAAGGTCCACAGCGCGTGTCGCAACAGCCAGCGGGTGAAGGTCTGCTGGGCGGCGATCCCCCACATGACCGGGTCGGCGAAGTCGTCGTGTCCCTGCTCGACCCACTCCAGCACGAACGGCGGCAGGGCGACGACGTCGCCGAGCTGCCAGACCGCGTCGTGGGCGACACAGCCGGCCAGCCGGTGCTCGAAGGCCGCCGCCCGCACGGCGAGCAGACCGCCGAGGCTGGTGCCGACCAGCGCCAACCGGTCGCCGTCCACGCCGGGCAGGGTCACGGCGTGGTCCACGACCGGGGTGACGACGTTCTCCCAGTCGGGCCGGAAGACCAGGCCCTGGTCGCGCACGACGGAGCCCTGTCCGGGTCCTTCGAAGCAGAGACAGTTCCAGCCGTGGGCGAGGGCCGCCGCGGCGACGAAGAAGTAGCCTTCCTCGACCGTGGAGTCGAGCCCGCCGTGGTGGATGATCGTCGGCCGGGGCTCGTCGGAGTCGTCGACCCGGTAGAGGTAGGCGGGCAGGGAGGTGTCCTCGTAGGGGATGCGGAGGAACTGCGGTGGCCGCTCCATGAGTTCGGCGGCGTCGGCGAAGGTCTCGCGGGACAGGCGCATCAGGCGTGCGGGCTCCGCGCCGTGGGGGTCGTCGCGTTCGAAGAACTCGGCGGTGCGGTAGTAGTTGTGGGCCCGCAGCAGCGCGGTCCGGGCGGAGTCGGTGCGTCCCTCGCCGCGTGCCGTGACGGCCAGGCCGTGGACGCGTTCGGCGAGGGAGGTCCAGGCGCGCCGCCAGGCGTCGGTGTCTCCGCCGGGGATGCGGGAGGCGACCGCGACGACCTCGCCGAGCTGCGCGCCACCGTAGTCGGCGTATCCGGCGGCGCGCAGTGCCTGGTAGTCGAAGGCGGGGTCGTCGAAGAGGAATTTCATGGCAGCGGCTCCTCTGGTCGGGGCAGGTGCTCCGGTGGGGTGGCCGGGTGGGTCCCGGCCCGGCTGGTGCGGGTCCCGTTCAGGAACGTGTCGACGATGCGTTCGGCGAACGCCGCTGACTGGACGGGGCGTTGGCGAAGGATGAGGCGGGCGGCCATCGGGCCGGTGAGGATCTCGACGGCGTCGTCGAGGTCGAGGTCGGCGCGGAGTTCGCCGCTGTCGATGCCGTCGCGCAGGACTCCCAGGAATGCCTCGTGGCGGGCGGCGAGGACGGTGTCCTCGAAGCGCTCGACGAGTTGGGGGCGGCGTACGGCCTCGCCGAGCAGGCTGCCGATCAGCCGGTGCAGGTGGGTGTCCTGGCCGCGGTGGCGGAGCTGGTCGACGAGTGTCACCAGCCGGTCCCGCAGGCTGAGTCCGTCCAGCGGCGGCACGGGCAGGTCGAGGGTGCCCAGGGCGGCCAGCACCAGTTCTTCCTTGTTGCGCCAGCGGCGGTAGATGGTGGCCCGGGCGACGCCCGCGCGCTGGGCGACCAGGTCCATGGACAGGTCGCCGAAGCTGCACCCCTCGCTGAGCAGGCCCAGGGTGCTGTGCAGGATGGCCTGGTCGGCGGCGGGGTCGCGCTGACGGCCGCCCCGGGGGGACGGTCCCCGGGCGGCCGCGGGCGGGTCGACGTGGGGCATACGGCTCAGACCTCCGTGGTGTGGACTTCTCGCTCGGTCGCCTCCTGGCCGCCGGGGGCACCGGCGGACGTACGGGAGGGCAGGAACAGCAGGCTGACGAGGGCGCCGAGGAGGCCGGCGCCGGCGGCGACGAGGGCCGTGAGGTGCATGGCGGAGAGGAACGCCTCGACGGCCCGGTCGGCGAGCGCCGCACCAGGCGGGCCCAGTTCCCGGGCGGCGGTAAGGGTGGTGGCGATGGACTCTTCCGCGCTGTCGCGGGCCGCGGCGGGCAGGGCCGTGAGGTCGCCCTCGATCCGGGCGCGGTAGGCGGCGGAGAGCACCGAGCCCAGGACGGCGACCCCGAGGGCGCCGCCCACCTGCCGGAACGTGGTGGTGACCGCCGAGCCGGTGCCCGCCCGGTCCTGGGAGACGGCGGACATGGCGGCCGAGGTCGCGGGCGGCATCACGCAGGCGATGCCGAGGCCCATGACGAACAGAACGGTCTCGATGACCCACACCTCGGTGTGTTCGTCGATGCCCGCGACGGCGAGGAAGGCGAGCGAGGTGAGCAGCATGCCGGTGGCGCAGACCGGTCCGGCCCCGACCCGCTTGGCCAGCAGCGTGGCCGGTGCCGAGCACGCCAACTGGGCCACGGCCAGGGGCAGTAGCAGCAAACCGGCCTCCAGCGGCGTCCAGCCGCGCACGCTCTGGAGATAGAACACCAGGAAGAAGGTGGCGCCGAGCAGGGCGAAGAAGACCAGGCCGATCACGGTCACGGCGGCCGAGAAGCGGCGGACGGTGAACAGGGCGAGGTCCAGGGCGGGCCGCTCGGCGCGGTGCTCCCACCGGGCGAACAGGCCCAGGACCAGCAGGCCGCCGAGGATCGGGCCCCACACCGCGGCCTCCGTCCAGTGGTCGGACTCGCCGCCCCGGATCACGCCGTACACCAGTGCGGTGAGCCCGACGACGGAGAGCAGGGCGCCGAGGGGGTCGAGGCCGCCGCGGGCGGGGTCCTTGGACTCGGGGACGACGACGAGGGTGGCGACCGCCCCGGTCAGCACGACGGGCAGGTTGATCAGGAAGACCGAGCCCCACCAGAAGTGCTGGAGCAGCGCGCCGCCGGTGATCGGCCCGAGCGCGACGGCGAGTCCGGCGGCACCGGCCCACAGGCCGATGGCCTTGGCGCGCTCGGCGGGCGGGAAGACCGCCATGATGATCGCCAGGGTGGCCGGCAGCACCAGCGCGGCCCCGATCCCCAACCCGGCCCGCGCGAGGATCAGTTCGTCGGCGCTGCGGGCGTAGGCGGACCACAGGGAGCAGACGCCGAAGACGGCGAGTCCGGCCAGCAGGACGCGTTTTCGTCCCCAGCGGTCGGCGAGCGCGCCGGCGGTGAAGAGCAGCGCGGCGAAGACGAGGGCGTAGGAGTCGATGGACCACTGCAGAGCGCCCGGCGAGGCGCCGAGGCCCTCGGGCGCGGGTTCGGCGAGGGTTTTCAGGGCCACGTTGAGGATCGACGTGTCCAGGACCACGAGCAGCAGCCCGACCAGGAGCACCGCGAGGACGCGCCAGCGGTGCGGGTGGCCGGTCTGTGACGGGTCGTCGGAGGGCGTGCGGCGTACAGGAGTTGTCACGGATGTCCGCTCCTCGGTGAGAAGAGGGTGATCGTGAGCCGAGTGCCGTTCGGCCCTGACGCTAGACCCGGCGAGCAATCGAGTCAACGGTGTATCGAAACATCGTTGACTCGATTGCCTGAGCCTGGGGCCGTCACCCCTCGGGTCCCAGCGCGCGGGCCACGACGAAGCCGTCCAGGAGCGGATCGCAGCGCAGCCGCCAGCCCGGCGCGGACCGCTCCAGCCACCAGCCGCTCTCCGGGACGAGCCGGGGGCGCAGGCGGGTGAAGTCGTAGGCCAGACCCAGGCCGAGGGCCTTGGTGTAGGCCTCCTTGAGCGTCCACAGCCGTACCAGCCGGGTATTGCGCACGGCGGGCGGCAGGTCGCGCAGCTCGGCCAGTTCCTCCGGGTGGCAGATCTTCTCGGCGAGCCCCGGCGCCAGCAGCGGGCGGTCCCGGGCCTCCACGTCCACGCCGATCCGGCGGCCGCGGGCGACGCCGACGACGAGCACGTCGGCCGTGTGACTGATGCTCACGTCCAGGCCGGCGGGGGCGCGCAGGACCGGTCGGCCATGCCCGTCGCGGTCCAGGCGCACGCGATGCTGGGGTGTGGCGGCGGCCGCGGCCACGACCTGACGCAGCAGCGACCGGGCTCCCGACGACCGCGCCCGGCCCAGGTGTTCACCCACCGGCTCGACCAGTCTGCCGAGGCAGACGGCATGTCCGCCGGGCGGCAGTGGACCCTCCGGGAGCCCTCCCCCCTCACACACCCGCACGCAACCCCCTCCGACCGACCGGCACCGCGTGCCAGCACGGTACGTGTTTCCGCGCGCACCCACCGTCGCATTCGGCCAGGGATACAGCCCCAAACCGTTGACGTGCGCACCAATTTTCGCTTTACGCCGCCTTTTCACCGCGCCCCAAGGGTGGGGACATCGGATGGCACTCGGTGCCGCCGCAAGGAAACGGTTCTCGGAGAGGACATCTCGTGCCACACCAGCTTCAGTACCGGACGATGACGGACGCCGTACGCACCGGCGCGGAGCGCCATCCGGAGCGGCCGGCCTTCGTCTACCTGCACGAGGACGGTCCGGGCATGCGCCCCGAGGAGCTCAGCTACGCCGAACTGGACCGCCGGGCCCGCCTGGTGGCCACCCGGTTGCGGCACGCGTCCTCCAAGGACTGCGCACGCCCGGTGCTGCTGCTCTACCCGCCGACCCTGGACTTCGTCACGGCCTTCCTGGGCTGCTTCTACGCCGGGCGCACCGCCATCCCCGCCCCCCTGCCCGACGAGCCGGGCGAAAGGCTCGCCCGCGTCCAGGGCATCCTGCGGGACGCCGACGTCGGGGCGGTGCTGACGCTCCCGGAGTACCGCCAGCCCGTCAGCGCCTGGCTGGCCGCCGCCGGCGAGCGCGACGTGCTGTGCCTCGCGGCCGGCGGGGACGCCGAGGAGACGGCCGACCCGGACCTGTGGACCCCGCCCCCGGTACGCGACTCGGACGTGGCCTTCCTCCAGTACAGCTCCGGCTCCACCAGCGAGCCGAAGGGCGTCATGGTCACGCACGCCAACCTCGCCGCCAACGAGGAGGCCATACGCGGCGCCATGCGGACCCCGGACGGCGTCGTGGCGGGCAGTTGGCTGCCGCTCTACCACGACATGGGGCTCATCGGCATGACCCTGCACCCGCTGTGGGTGGGCGGCACCAGCGTGCAGATGTCGCCGATCGCCTTCGTCAAGCAGCCGCACCGCTGGCTGCGCATGATCCACGACTATCGGGTCGAGGGCACCGCCTCCCCCAACTTCGGCTACGAACTGTGCACCCGCCGCGTCACCGAGGAACAGTCCGCGGACCTGGACCTGTCCAGCCTGCGCGTGGCCCTCAACGGCGCCGAACCGGTCCGCGCCGAGACCCTGCGCGCCTTCGTGAGCCGCTTCGCGCCCCACGGGCTGCGCCCGCAGGCCATGATCCCCTGTTACGGCCTGGCCGAGAACACCCTGCTGGTCTCCGGCGGGGACACCGAGGCCCCGCACGTCGAACTCACCGTCGACGCACACGCTCTGGAGCAGGACGAGCTGCGGCCCGCCCGCACCGACCGGCCCACCCGCACCCTCGTCGGCTGCGGCCGGCCGAAGAACACCGAGGTCCTGATCGTGGACCCGGTGACCCTGCGGGTCCTGCCCGGCGGCCAGGTCGGCGAGATCTGGCTGCGCGGCGCCTCGGTGGCCGCCGGCTACTGGAACCGCGAGGAACTCACCGCCGCGGCCTTCCGGGCCGAGACCGCGGACGGCCGCGCCGGCTACTTCCGCACCGGCGACCTCGGAGCCCTGCTCGACGAGGAGCTCTACGTCACCGGGCGGATCAAGGAGATGCTGATCCAACACGGCCGCAACCTCTACCCGCAGGACATCGAGCGGGCCGTGCAGGAGGCCGGGGAGGCGTTCCGGCGCGGCGGGGGTGCGGTGTTCACCGTCACCGACGCATCCGAGCGCGCGCACGTGGTCGTGGTGCAGGAGCTGCGGACCAGCGCCGCCGACGACCACGACCCGGCGCAACTCGGCGCCACCGTGCAGTCCCTGCTCAGCCGTCAGTTCCAGCTGCCCGCCGTGAGCGTGGTGCTGGTACGGCCCGGCGTGATCCGCAAGACCACCAGCGGCAAGACGCAGCGCACCCTCATGCGGCAGCTCTTCCTCGACGGCGCCCTGCCGGTGCTGCACCAGCGACTCCAGCCCCCGGTCGCCGCCCTGGTCCCCGCGACGGCCGACGCACCGGAGCCCGCCGCCACCCCCCGTTGATCCGAAGCCCTCAGCCCCTCGGAGAGAGAAACACCATGAGCATCGCCCCCGAAACCCGCGCCGCCCGCCCCACCGCCCCCATGGGCCGGCCCTCGCCCCAGGGCACGGCATCCGACCTCGAACCGTGGCTGACCGGGCGGGTCGCCTTCCACCTGCGCCGGACGGCCGAGGAGATCGACCCGGACACCCCCCTCGCCGACTACGGCATCGACTCCGTCGCGGCGATCAGCATCTGCGGCGAGATAGAGGAGCGGTACCGGATCCCGGTCTCCCCCACCATCGCGTACGACTTCCCGACCGTGCACGCCATCGCCGCCCATCTCGCCGAACGCCTGGCCGACCTGGCGCCGAACGGCGAGGGCCGGTCATGACCGTGCGCGAACCCATCGCGGTCGTCGGTCTCGACTGCCGGTTCCCCGGCGCCCGCGACGCCCAGGAGTACTGGGCGCTGCTCATGGACGGACGCGACGGCACCGGCCGGGTACCCGAACAGCGCTGGGACGCCGACCGCTACCACCTCGATCCCCCCGCCCCTGCCGACGACCGGCCGCCCGGCCGCAGCAACACCGTGCGCGGCGGCTTCATCCACGACCCCGACGCCTTCGACCCCGCCTTCTTCGGGATCGCGCCGCGCGAGGCCGCCGCGATGGACCCGCAGCAGCGGCTGTTGCTGCAGTGCTCGTGGCGGGCGATCGAGGACGCCACGATCGCCCCCCAGGACCTGGCCGGCACGGCGACCGGCGTGTTCGTCGGCGTGATGGCCAACGAGTGGGCGTTCCTGGCGCTCGGGGACTACGACCGGATCACCGCCCGGCACGGCTCCGGCAACGGCTACTTCATGGGCGCCAACCGCGTCTCGTACCACCTCGACCTCAAGGGGCCGAGCCTGGCCGTGGACACGGCCTGCTCCTCCTCGCTCGTCGCCGTCCACCTCGCCATGAACTCGCTGCGCTCCGGCGAGAGCGACCACGCCCTGGTGGCCGGAACCAACCTGATCATGACGCCGGTCCTCAACATCTTCTACACCCAGGCCGGTCTCTCCGCCCCCGACGGCCGCTGCAAGCCGTTCAGCGCCGCGGCGGACGGCATCGGGCGCGCCGAGGGCGTGGCGGTGCTGGTGCTGCGCCGTCTCAGCGACGCCCTGGCGGACCGTCAGCCGGTGTACGCCGTCCTCAAGGAGACCGGGAGCAACCAGGACGGCCGCAGCAACGGCATCACCGCGCCCAACCGCTGGGCGCAGGAGCAGTTGATCGAGTCGGTGTGGCAGCGGGCCGGCGTCACCGCCGACGACATCGGATTCGTCGAGGCGCACGGCACCGGCACCCTGCTCGGTGACCATATCGAGGCCCAGGCGCTCGGCCGGCTGACCAGTGGCCGCAGCGGCGGCAGCGTGGCGCTGGGCTCGGTCAAGAGCAACTTCGGGCACGCCGAGGGCGCGGCGGGCATCGCCGGACTCATCAAGGCCGTCCTCGCGCTGCACCACCGCACGGTGCCGCCCAGCCGGTACGCCCACGACGAGAACCCGCGGCTCGACCTGCCCGGACAGCGGCTGAACCTGCTCAAGTCGCCGCTCCGGCTTGGCTCCGGCACCGTGCACGCCGCGGTGAGCAGCTTCGGCATGGGCGGCAGCAACGCCCACGCCGTGCTGGCCTCCGCGCCTCGGGTCAGCCACCGGACCCGGCCCGGCGCGCCGGGCGTGTTCACCGTCTCGGCCCGGAGCGTGGAAGGGCTGCGCGCCAATCTGCTGGTCCAGGCCGACGCCCTGGCCCGCCGTCCGGGCGACCAGCTGGCGCAGCTGTGCTGGACCAGCAACCGGGTCAAGTCCCGGCAGCCGCGACGGGCGGCCGTCGCCGCCGCCGACCTCCCCACGCTGGTGGCGGGGCTGCGCGAGGCCGCCGAACAGGTCGACAGGAGCGAGGCCGCACGCCGTGCGACGCCGTCGGTGGCGTTCGCCTTCACCGGACAGGGCGCCCAGGACCCGCGTACCACCGCGTCCTGGTACCGGTCGTGCCCCGCCTACGCACGCCACCTCGACGACTTGGACAAGCTGCTCGCCCCGCACACCGGGCGATCCGTGCGCGACCTGCTCCTCGACGACGACCCGGACATTCACCGCCCGGGACTGCTCCAGCCCGCGCTGTTCGCCGTCGGGTACGCGATGGCCGCCACCCTGGCCGAGGCCGGGATCAGGCCCGCGTACGTCATCGGGCACAGCATCGGCGAGTTCGCCGCCGCCTGCGTGGCCGGAGCGCTGGACCCGGCGGACGCCGCCCGCCTGGTCGCCCGGCGCGGGGAACTGATGGAAACGCTGCCCGACGACGGCGGGATGCTCGCGGTGGCCCTGGACGCCGCGGAGGCCGAGCCGCTGCTCGCGGGACGGCAGCGGCTCGGCCTGGCCGCCGTCAACGGCCCCCGTCGTACGGTGATCTCCGGCGACCGCGAGGAACTCACCGCGCTCGCCCTGGAGCTGGCCGAACGCAAGGTGGCCGCACGGCCGCTCGCGGTCACGCACGCCTTCCACTCGCCGCTGATGCTGCCCGTGGTCGAGGAGTTCCGCCGCGCCTGCGCAAAGGCCGCCGACCGGCGGCCGAACGTGCCGGTCCTGTCCACCGTGCACGGCAGAGCACTCACCGACGCGGAGACCCTGGACGCCGACTACTGGGCGGCACAGATCACCGCACCGGTGCGGTTCGCGGAGGCCGCCCGCGCGCTGCTCGCCACGGACGTCACCCACGTCGTGGAGATCGGCCCCTCGGCGGTGCTCACCCCGCTGCTGTCCCGGCTGCGCGCGGACGCCGGCTCCCCGGTGAGCCTGCACACCGCGCACCCCGGCGAACGCGCACCCGGCCACCGGCCCCAGCAGTTGTTCGGCGAGCTGTGGTGCGCGGGCCTCACCCCCGACTGGGACGTGCTGTACACCGAGTCCGACCGGCTGCCCCGCCGGCTGCCGCCCCACCTGTTCGACACGTCCTTCCGCGCCTGGCGCTCCGGCGCCGCACCCAGTCGTCCGGAACCGTCCGCGCCCCCCGCCCCCCTCGGCGCGGACACCGCGGTACCGCCACGTGCGGACCGCGGGGACCCGTGTCCGCCGACCCCGGCCGGGGACGAGCCGGACTCCCTGGCCGCACTGGCACGCCGACTGGTGTGCCGGGTCGGCGGACACGACCCGGACCTGGTCCACGACGACACCCGGCTCCACGAGGACCTGGGCTTCGACTCCATCCAGGCCGTGGAACTGAAGGCGCGGATCGAGCACGAGTTGCCGCGGCTCGGCACGCTTCCGGTCGAGGAACTGCTGGAGAGCATGCGCACCGTCGGCGACCTCGTCCGTTATCTGCGCGGCCGCCGCCTCGACGACGCCGTGACCCTGACCCCGGAAGGAACCGGCCGATGAACGCTCCCACCGCACACCTGGCCTCGGTCGGCACCTGCCTGCCCGGGGATCCCGTGGACAACGCGACCCTCGCCAAGCTCGTCGGCGTCGACGAGACCTGGGCCGAGATGTTCATCGGCAACACCAGCCGGTACTTCGCCGTCGACCTGGCCACCGGTCAGGTACGGCACACCCTGGCCGACATCGCGGCCACCGCCGCCGACCGGGCGCTGGCGGAGGCCGGTCTCGAACCGCGCGACATCGACTGCGTCGTCATGGGCACCGCGACCCCGGACCACCTGATGCCCGCGACCGTGAACCTGGTCGCCGACCGGCTCGGCATCGACAACACCCCCACCTACCAGCTCCAGTCCGGCTGCGCCGGCGCCGTCCAGGCCCTCGACGTGGCCCGCACCCTGCTGCTGGCCCGGCGCTGCGCCAACGTCCTGGTGATCGGCGGCGACGTGTGCGCCAAGCACCTGGAGCGGGACTTCGATCCCGGTACCCGCAGCTCCGCCGAACTCGTCAACTACGCCCTCTTCGGCGACGGCGCCGGGGCGGCCGTGCTCAGCACCGAACCGCTCGGCCCGGGCATCGCGATCCGCCAGGTGCTCAACCGGCTGGTGGGCCTGAACCGGGAACCGGGCCAGATCATCGACTGGTTCGGGCTCGGCGACCGGCACAGCGACCGCCCGGCGGTCTTCGAGGACTACAAGGCGATCGAGGAGACCGTGCCGCTCCTGGCCCAGCAGATGTTCTGGGAACTCCTCGGCGACCTGGGCTGGACCGCCGACCAGGTCGACTACCTGCTGCCCCCGCAGCTCTCCGGCCGGATGAGCGACCGCATCTCCGCGGGCATGCCCGCGCCGGGCGCCCGACGGATCAACGTGGTGCGCACCGTCGGCAACAACGGCAACGCCCTGCCCTTCCTCCAGCTCGCCGAACTACTGGAGCGGTGGGACGGTCCCGGGCGCGCCGTCGCGGTGGCCGTCGAGTCCAGCAAGTGGATCAAGTCCGGTCTCGCCCTGGAGCGGTCATGACCCAGGCCCAGGACCGGATCGTGAGCCCGCAGTCCCCGGCGAGGTGGCACGACCAGGCGTCCCTCGCCACCTTGCGCGGCCTGTACCGCGCCGGGCGGCTGCCCGCGGAGTACGGCACGGTGCGGACGCTGCTGGCCCGGATGCCCCGGGCCGACCTCCCCGCCGCGGGCCAGCTGCTGGCCCGGCTCGACCTCGAGGAGGTCCGCCGCCACGCCCCCGACGCGCCGGTGGTCTCCGTGGCCGTCACCGGCGAGTCCACGGTGGCCCCGCTGGTGGGACCGCTGACCGCCGAACTGGCCCGCCACGGACTGCTGCTGGACGCGCGGGTCGCCCCCTACGGCTCGTACGTGCAGGACCTGATGCGGCCGGCCGACCCGGCGCGGGACGCGGGGCGGCCCCACCTGACGCTGTGCGTGCTCGACGCGCACACGGTCGTCGGCGGTGTCACCGCGCCCTGGCGGGCCGAGGACGTCGAGAAGGCGGCGCGGACCCAGCTCGCGCTGCTCTCCGCCGCCGTACGCGCCCATCAGCAGGCCGGTCGCGGCCTGCTCGTGCTCAACACCGTCCCGCTGCACCGCCATCTCACCCACCAGCTCGTCGAGCTGCGCCACCGCGCCCGCCTCGGCGTGGTGTGGCGGGAGTTCAACAGCGGCCTGCTGGCGCTCGCCGAGGACCACCCGGGCGTGGTCGTCGTCGACCTCGATCCGCTGATCGGCGAGGGCGTGCCCGCCGGTGAACCGCGCGCCGCACAGTACGCCCGCGCCCGGCTGTCCGAGCCGCTGCTCGCCGCCTACGCCCGCGAGGCCGCGCACATCGTCCGCGCCCGCCTCGGCCGGACCCGCAAGGTACTGGTGCTGGACCTGGACGGAACCCTGTGGGGCGGGGTGCTCGGCGAGGACGGCCCCGGCGGCATCGAACTCGGGTCGGGGCTGCGCGGCGACGCCTTCGCCGAGTTCCAGCGGGTGCTCCGACAACTCGCCGCCCAAGGGGTGCTGCTCGCCATCAGCAGCAAGAACGACGCGGACGCCGTGACCCGCACCCTGGGGACGCATCCGGGCATGGTGCTGCGCGAGACCGACTTCGTCCAGGTGAGCGCCAACTGGAAGCCCAAGCACGACAATCTCCGGGGCATCGCCGAGCGGCTCGGACTCGGTCTGGACAGCCTCGTCTTCGTCGACGACAGCCTCTTCGAATGCGGGCTCGTCGCCGAGCAGTTGCCCGAGGTCGCCGTGGTCCGCGTCGACGACGAACCCGCCCTGCACCCCTCGGCGCTGCTGGCCGACGGCTGGTTCGACCTGTTCGAACTGACCGAGGCCGACCTGGAACGGGCGGACCGCTACCGCACGGAGGCCCGGCGGCAGGAGTTCCGCGAGGACGTCGCCTCCTACCAGGACTACCTCGACGGGCTCGAGCTGGAGGTCGTCCTGCGCCCGCCGCACGAGCCGGAACTCGCGCGGATCTCTCAACTCACCCTGCGCACCAACCAGTTCCACCTGGCCACCGAACGGCTCGACGTCCCGCAGGTGACGGAACGGATGACACTGCCGGGGCACCACGTGCTCGCGGTGCACGCGCGTGACCGGTTCGGCGACCACGGCCTGGTCGGCGCGCTGTTCCTGCGGCGCGACGAGGACGTTCTGCGCATCGACAACTTCGCCCTCAGCTGCCGCGTGTTCGCCCGGGGCATCGAGAGCGCCTGCGTGGCCGCGGTGCTGGAATTCGCCCGCGACACCAAGGCAGGGGCCGTGACGGGCCGCTATCTGCCCTCGCCGCGCAACGCCGCCTTCGGCGCGTTCTACGCCGACCACGGCTTCACGCCGGTCGGCACCGACCCGGACGACCCCGACGCCGTCTTCTTCCGGCACGACCTGCGCGACCTCACCCCCGCCCCCGCCCATCTGCGGCTGCACGCCGCGTTCGGGCCCGACGACGGAGACCGCACATGACCACCACCGCCCTCGCCGGTACCGCGGAATTCCGCACGCTCCTGGAGGAGGAACTCGGCCTGTACCTGGAGGAGGAGGACCTGGACCGGCCGCTGGACGACTTCCCCGACTGGGATTCGGTGCTGCTGCTGCGGCTGGTGACCGTGGTGGAACGCGTCGTGGGGCGGCGCGTCCCCGTGGCCGATCTGCTGGAGGTCAGGACGTTCCGGCAGATGCACCTGGTGGTGACGGGGCGATGACTCCTCCCGCGACCGACTCCCGGCCCCCGCGCCCCGACGCCGGCCTGCACTTCCACGCGCTGTTCCTCGACACCCAGCTGGACCTGGTCTGGTCCCCCGGCCTCGGCAGGCGGATCCGGGCCTGCGTCGCCCGGCTCGCCACCCGCCGCGGACCGGCACCCCGGCCGGACCTTCGGGACCCCGTCCCCGCACAGCAACCGGAGAAGAAGGGAGCAGTCCGATGATCCCCATGGCGGAACTGCGCCGGTTCGCCCTCCCGCACGCCCACGCCCAGGGCATCCCCGCCGACGTCATCCACCAGGTGACGGACAACCTCGCCGACGCCGCCGACGAGGGCGCCTGGACCCACGCCTGGTCCTCGCTCGCGGTGGCGGCCGAGGCACGCGGCCGCGATCTGGACGCGGTCCGCTACTGGGCGATGGCCCGCTTCCCCTACCCCGACGGCCCCGACCGGCTCGCCGCCCAGCAGGCCTGCGTGGCGGCCTTCGACCGCTGGCGCAGAGGAGTCCGGGGCGTCTCCCGGCTCGATCTCCCCTGCGAGGAGGCCGGTTTCGCGTGCTGGGCCACCGGCCTGTCGCTGCGCGAGCGGCTGCCGCTGATCCTCGTCGTCGGCGGCATCGCCGGCGTCAAGGAGCAGTGGGCGCCACTGCTGGCCGAGTCCGACCGGCTCGGCGCCGCCGTCGTCGTCACCGAACTGCCCGGGGTCGGCGAGAACGCCCTCACCTACGGAACGGACAGCGTGCGCATGCTCACCTACCTCGTCGACCTCCTCGGCCGTGCCGCCGACACCTCCCGCACCTGCGTCGTCGGTCTCGGCTTCGGCGGCCATCTGGCCCTGCGTCACGTGCTGGACGACGACCGCGTCCGAGGGCTGGCCGTGGTCGGCGCGCCGGTGCGGGACTTCTTCGCCCGGGCCGCGGAACGCACACCCCTGCCGCGTCTGGTGCACCTCACCCTGTCCCATGTGATGCGCACACCGGCGGACCGGCTGCCGGCCGCGCTGGCCGACTGGGGCCTGGACGAGGAGCGGCTGCAGGGACTGCGCGTCCCGGTCGCCTGCGTGGCCGGCCGCGACGACGAGATCGTGCCCTGGTCCGACGCCAGGCTGCTCCAAAACACCGTCCCCCGCCTGCGGCTCGTCGAGAACGACACGCTCGGCGGCCGGCCCGAGCAGGCCGCCGAGACCCGGCTGTGGCTGCTCGCGCAGGCGCTGCGGATGGCGGGCACGACGGGAGCGGTCCGCCGGGCGGCCTCGGTCCGCGCCCACGTCCTGCGCGCCCGCCGCCGTCTGAACGGCACGCCGGCCGGGACGCTCCGGTGACCACCGCGGCCGTGTCCTGTCTCAGCCGGGCGCCCCGCGCCGACGCCCGGCTGCGTCTGTTCTGCTTCCACCACGCGGGCGGCGGGGCGTCGTTCTTCAGCTCGTGGGGCGCCCGCGTGCCGTCCGGTGTGGACGTGCTGCCGGTGCAGTTGCCCGGGCGCGAGGCCCGCTACCGGGAACCCCGCTTCCGGGACGCCGGGGAGCTCGTCGAGGTCCTCGGGCGGGAACTCGCGGACTGTCTCGACGAGGGCCCCTGGGCGGCGTACGGCCACAGCATGGGCGCGCTGGTGGCCGCCGCGCTGGCCGCGGCCCGGCTGCGGGCGGGCGGCCGCGGTCCCGAGACGCTGTTCCTCGGGGCCTACGCTCCTCCGCATCTCACGCCCACGCTGCCCGCGCCCGACCGGTACGAGGACCGGGAACTGGCCCGTCTGCTGGTCGACTTCGGCGGGATGGACCCGCGGTTCCTGGAGCGGGAGGACTGGCTGCGGGTGCTGCTGCCCATCGTCCGTGACGATCTGCGGATCTGCGCGAGTCATGGGCGGGCGGGGCTGCCGGACCCGGACGACGAGCGGGCCCGGCTGCCCCTGGTCGTCGAGGCGTTCGCGGGCTTCGACGACCCGTTGGTGGACCCGGCACGGGTGCGGGCGTGGGAGCGGTACGCACGCGACTTCCGGCTGACCCTCGTGCCCGGCGGTCACTTCTTCCCGCGTGAGGAGCCCGGCCCGTTCTTCGCCCGGCTCAACCGCTCCCTGGCCCGGCTGCTCGGAGATCCGGCGCCGGCCCGACCACCCGCGGCACCCGGCTGATCCGCAGCCGGCTGTCGTCGGCGTTCTTCTCGTACAGCGCGCGCTGCTCCTGGATGCCCGGCATGACCCAGGACGGCCGGGCCGAGGAGTCGGCGAAGCCGAGCCCCGGGGTGTCCGGGCCGACTCCGGTCAGGGTGAGGGCGAAGGACGCCAGGTAGTCGATCCCACCGTCCGGGGCGAGCCGGAACGGGCGGTCGTGACCGGGATAGATCACGTCGGACACGTCCAGGATCCGCCCGATGCTGTGCTCGGCCTGGTCTGCGTCCCAGAAGACGAGGGGGTTGCGCCCGGTCCGGGCGACGTAGGCGAAGTGCAGGGCGTCGCCGGTGATCGTGGCGCGGCCCGCGGCGGTGTCCACCGTCAGGCCGATGCTGCCCGGTGAGTGGCCGGGCAGGGCGATGACGTCGACGCCGGGGATGAGTTCCTCGCCGTCGACGACCTCGCGGACGGGGAGCTGCTCCAGCAGCAGCCCCGTCCAGGCGGGCGTGGCCCAGTCGTTGGCGTGCGGGGTGTGCGCGTACCGGCGCTCGTCGGGGTGGAGCACCAGGGTCGCCGACGGGAACAGGTCGATGTTCTGCACGTGGTCCCAGTGGGCGTGGGTGAGGACGACGGTGTCGATGTCGGCGGCGGCCAGCCCGTGGCGGGCGAGCGCCTCCCACAGGAAGGGGCGGCGGCCCACGTGGGCGGCGTCGACGAGGATGTTCCGGGGCCGTCCCGCGGCGTCGGGGCCGCGGACCAGGAACACCCCGCAGAAGGCGGGGTAGCCCTGGTCGGTGTCGAGGCCGAAGCCGGGCAGGAGGATGTCGACGGTCGGCATGGAACTCCTTGGGTCCAGGGGCGGGTCGCCCGTCATGAGGGGTCTTGCCGTACGGCCGCGCGCAGCGCCCCGAGGCTCTCGGGGTTGACGAGGGTGGACAGGTCGCCGGGTTCCCGGCCGGTGAGCACGTCGCGGACGAGGCGCCGCATCACCTTGCCGTTGCGGGTTCTGGGCAGCTGCGGCACGGCGATCACCCGGCCGGGCCGGAACGCCGGGCCGAGCGCGTCGGCGACCCGTGCGCGGATCCGCTCGCGCTCCGGCGGGCCGAGCGACCGGCCGGCCGCCGGGACGGCGAGGCACCACAGCGTCTCGCCCTTGACGGGATGCGGTACGCCGACCGCGGCGGCCTCGCCGACGGCCGGATCGCCGAGAACCGCCTCCTCGACCTCGGTGGGGCCCAGGCGTTTGCCGGCCACCTTGATGACGTCGTCGAGCCGCCCGTGCACGAACCACTCCTCGCCGGTGCGGGAGACCAGGTCGCCGTGCGACCAGCGGCCCGGCCGTCGTTCGAAGTAGGCCTCCAGGAACCGTTCCTGTGCCCGCCACAGCCCGCGGGTCATGCCGGGCCAGGGCTGACGTACGACGAGTTCGCCGGCCTGTCCCGCGGGCGGCTGGGCGCCGGAGGCGTCCTCGACGGCCGCGTCGATGCCCAGGCAGGGCCCGGCGAAACCGCAGGGCGACTGGGGCAGGGTGGGCGCGGAGGCGAGCAGGGAGCCGCCGACCTCGGTGCCGCCGCAGATGTTGATCACCGGGCAGCGTTTGCCGCCGAACTCGGCGAAGTACCAGTGCCAGGCCTCCTCGGTCCACGGTTCCCCGGTGGACCCGAGGATGCGCAGCCGGGCGGGTGCCGCGGCGTTCGCCGGGCCGCGCCCCATCAGGGTGCGGGCCAGGCTGGGCGAGCCGCCGAACACGGTGACCTCGTGCTCGTCGAGCAGCCGCCACAGGCGGGTGGGGTCCGGATGGTCGATCGCGCCCTCGTAGGCGAGGACGCAGGCACCGGCGAGGGTGGCGCCGACGGCGATCAGCGGGAACATGATCCAGCCGGGATCGGTCACCCACCACACGACGTCGTCCGGCCGCAGGTCGAGGTTGTACCGCGTCTCGCTGCCCACCTGCGCGGGGAAGCCGCCGTGGGTGTGCAGGGCGCCCTTGGGCCGGCCCGTGGTGCCGGAGGTGTGCAGCAGGAGAAAGGGGGTGTCGGCGGCGAGCGAGACGGTTTCGGCGGGGTCGGCGGCGGCGAGGGCGTCCCAGGTCGTGTCGGCCGGTCCGGAGCCCGTGCCCTCCTGGACGACGACGAGGTGCCGGACGCAGGGGACCCGTTGCGTCGCCGTGCGGGCGGCCGCCTCCATGTCGTGGCGGCGTCCGTGCCGGACCGAGGCCGTCGCGGTCACCAGGACCCGGGCCTCGGCGTCGGCGAGCCGGACCGCGATCGCGTCGGCGCCGAACCCGGAGAACAGCGGGACCAGGACGGCGCCGAGGCGGGCGCAGGCGAAGAGCAGGACGAAGGCCTCGGGGCCCGGGGGCAGGTAAGCGGCTACCCGGTCCCCGACCGTGACCCCCAGTCCGCGCAGGCCTCCCGCCACCCGGGCGCTGAGGGCGGCCGTCTCGTCGTAGGTGAGGCTGCCGCGTGTCCCGTCCTCCCGCTCCCAGCGCAGCGCGGGCGCGCCGCCGCGGCCCCGCGGTGTCCGGGGCGCCAGGCAGGAGTCCACGAGATTGGTGCGCCCGCCGGGGAACCAGCGGGTGCGGGCGATGCCCCCGGTGGCGTCGCGGACCCGCCGCGGGGGCACGTGCCAGGCGATGCCGATGTCGCGGACGGCCCGCTCCCAGAACCATTCGGGGTCGTCGACGGACCGGGCGTGCAGGGCGCGGTAGCCGCCGTCGACGCCGTGTTCGCGGCAGAAAGCGGCGATGTTGCTGTGCTCGGTGTGCTCGCGGGAGGGGTGCCACGCGTAGGCGCTCATCGCACCGCACCCGGGTTCTCGATGAGTGCGGCGATGCCCTGGCCGCCGCCGACGCACAGGGCGATCACGGCGAACCGGCCGCCGGTGCGGCGCAGTTCGTGCGCGGCCTTGAGCAGGAGCACGGTTCCGGTGGCGCCGATGGGATGGCCGAGGGCGATCGCGCCGCCGTTGGGGTTGACCCGGTCCGGGTCGAGTTTGAGGCCGTCCATGACGGCGAGGACCTGGGCGGCGAACGCCTCGTTGAGCTCGATCACGTCGATGTCGTCGAGGGTGAGGTCGGCGCGGTGCAGCAGGGCGCGGATCGCCTGCGTGGGGGCGATGCCCATGATCTCCGGTTCCACGGCGCTGACCACGGTGTCCCGCAGCCGGCACAGCGGTGTGGTGCCGGGGGCGAGGTCGGCCGTGCGCATCAGCAGGACGGCGGCGGCGCCGTCGTTGACGCCGGCGGAGTTCCCGGCGGTGACGGTGCCGTTCTGCGCGAACACGGGCGGCAGGCCGGACAGCTTCTCCACCGTCGTGCCGGGCCTGGGGTGTTCGTCCCGCGCGACCAGCCCGGCCGGGGTGTCGACCGGGACGATCTGGTCCCAGAACCGTCCTTCGTCGACGGCGACGGCGGCCCGGCGCTGGCTCTCGGCGGCCCACTGGTCCTGGCGCAGCCGCGAGACGCCGTACCGGTCGGCCACGACCTCGCCGGTCATGCCCATCGGGTAGTTCCCGAAGGGGTCGGTGAGCAGGGAGAGGGTGCCGTCGACGGTGGTGGCCCCGGGTATCTCGTCGGCGGCGCGTTCGCCGTAGTCGAGGGTGGGCTGACGGGTCATCGACTCGTTGCCGCCGGCCACGACGCGGTCCACCGCGCCGACGGTGAGGCTCTGCGCGGCCGACCAGACGGCCTGGAGGCCCGATCCGCACAGGCGGTTGACGTTGTACGCGGTGGTGCGCACCGGCAGCCCGGCGGCCAGGGCCGCCCGGCGGGCGTTGAAGGCGTCGGGGCCCACCTGGCCGACGCAGCCGAGGACGACCTCGTCCACGGCGGCGGGTTCGGTCCCGGCGCGGGCGACGGCATCCTGGATCACCAGTGCGGCGAGCCGGTGGGCGGGGACGGAGCTCAGCGCGCCTCGGTAGCGGCCGATCGGGGTCCGGGCCCCCTGGACGACGGCGATGTCCACGGGCATCGGGGATCACTCCTTCACTGAGGGCTGCGCGACGAGGACGACCTCGTCCACGGCGGCGGGTTCGGTCCCGGCGCGGGCGACGGCATCCTGGATCACCAGTGCGGCGAGCCGGTGGGCGGGGACGGAGCTCAGCGCGCCTCGGTAGCGGCCGATCGGGGTCCGGGCCCCCTGGACGACGGCGATGTCCACGGGCATCGGGGATCACTCCTTCACTGAGGGCTGCGCGTCGGTCGCGGACGCGGGCCGCGGGGCGGTGTGGCCGAGCAGATTCCGGGCGTCACGGTCGGGGCGGATGAGGAGCATCGAGAGCACGGCCCCGGCGATCAGCAGCCAGGCGGTCAGGTCGAAGGCCCGGTCGTAGCCGACGGCTTCGGTCGGCGCCGCGTCGATGATCCGTCCGGTGACGTAGGGGGCGATGAGGCTGGAGAGGGCGGCGAGGGCGTACGACAGTCCGAGGGCGGCGCTGCGCCGGCCCGGCGGGCAGATGTCCGCGATCGCCGCGTTGGTCAGCGGGGTCTGGCCGTTGCCCGCGGAGAACGCCAGCACCAGCAGGGGCAGCAGGGCGGCGGACGGGGCCCGGGTCATCAGGAGCAGGCACCCGCCGGCGAGCAGGGGCAGCAGCGCGCCCAGCAGCCCCTGGGCGAGCCGTGCGGTCGCTCCGCGCCGCAGGAGCCGGTGCGCGAGCGCGCCCGCGGTGAGCACCAGCGCGGCCATCGACAGGGCGGGCAGGCCGACGATCGCGCTGACCTGCGCGGTGCTGAAGCGCGCCTGTTCCTCCAGATAGAGCGGCAGCCAGGCGAAGCCGAGGGCGAGCGTCCACATGACGGCGAAGGTGGAGAGGGTGGCGCCCAGCCAGGTACCGGTGGTGACGACGCGCCGGAGGGGCACGGTGCCGGTGGCCGCCTGCGACGGGATGTCCCCAGGGCCGAGCCGGGCGGTGTAGGGCCCGCCACCGCCTACCCGCAGCCACAGCGCGGTCCAGAGCAGGCCCACGGCGCCGAGCAGGCCGAACGCGGCCCGCCAGCCGAGGGTTTCGCTGACCAGGACGACCAGCGGGGCGGCCAGGACGGTGCCGCCCGCGCCGCCCGCGACCACGACGGCCGAGGGCAGCGCGCGCCGCTTCTCCGGGTACCAGGTGAAGGCGGTGTAGTTGGCCAGCGGATAGCCCGGCCCCTCTCCCGCGCCCAGCATGACCCGGGTCGCGACCAGCGCGCCGAACCCGGCGGCGGGGAGGAGGATCGGCAGTTGCGCCGCCGCCCAGACCAGGGCGAGCACCGCGAGCAGGGGCCGGGGGCGGATGCGGTCGCCGAGGAAGCCGACCGAGACGGCGGAGAGGCTGAACAGCAGATAGAAGCTGCTGGCGATGGTCCCGAACTCGGTCGCGGTCAGGCCGAGTTCGTCCTTGATGGGGCCCGCCGTCAGGCCGAGTACGGCCTTGTCGGCGGCGTTGATCACGATGAAGAGCGCCAGCACGGCCAGCACGGTGCGGGCCCGGCGGCGGGTACCGCCCGCCTCCCCCCGCTGGGTCTCGGCCTCCAGGGTCATGCGCGGCCCCTCTCCCCTACGGAACGGAACAGGGCCGTTCCGTCTCGGCGGAACGTACTCCCGGCCCGGACGGAACGCAACCGTTCCGTCCGGTGTTAATCTCCCGCCGTGGAGTCGACCAGCCGGAGCGCACTCGACCGCGGGCCCACGGGCTCGGCGGTGCTGCGGGAGTCCGTAACCGAGACGATCAGGCGTGCCGTGTTCGAGGAGCTGGCCGAGACCGGGTACGCCCGGATGTCGATGGAGGCCGTCACCCGCCGGGCCGGCGTGGGCAAGGCGGCGCTGTACCGCCGCTGGCCCGCCAAGGAGGCGATGGTGGTGGAACTGGTCTCCGAGGCCGCCGCCGCGCACCTGCCGGCCACGGCCGGCTCCGGCTCCCTCCACGACGACGTCGAGCGTTTCGTGCGGGACACCATGACCGACCTGCACCACCCGCTCGTCGGCCGGATCATCCCGGACCTGGTGGCCGAGTCGGCCCGCAACCCGTCCCTGCGCGACGCGCTCCACGAGGCGGTCCTCGCCCCCCGGCGCGCGGCGGTGGCGACGCTGGTCCGCCAAGCGGTGGACCGCGGCGAACTGCCCGCCGAGACCGACATGGGCCTGGCCGTCGACCTGTTCGGCGCCCCGCTGTACTTCAGGATGCTCGCGGTGGGCGGCCCCACGGACGACGCCTACGTCGCCCGCCTCACCCGCGCCGTCCTCGCGGCCCTGGCCGCCGGCCACTGACCGGCCGGCCCGGCCGGCCACGACGCCTGGCTCCGGCCGGGTTTGCGGGCCCCGGGCATGCCGTGCGGAATCCTGCGGGCCGCCGCGTGTTGAACCAGACATGAGTTCCGTCCTCGCCCAGGCCCGCTTCTCCGTCCTCGACCGCTCCCGCACCCGCGAGGGGCACACCACCGCCGAGGCGCTGCGCGACACCGTCGCCCTGGCACGCGAGGTGGAAGGACTCGGCTACCACCGGGTGTGGGTGGCGGAGCACCATGGCGTGCCGGGGGTCGCCGGGTCCGCGCCGACCGTGCTGGCCGCGGCCGTCGCCGCCGCGACCCGCACCATCCGGGTCGGCACCGGCGGCGTGATGCTGCCCAACCACCGGCCCCTCGTCGTCGCCGAGCAGTTCGGGGTGCTGGAGTCGCTCTTCCCGGGCCGGATCGACATGGGACTGGGGCGTTCCGTCGGATTCACCGGCGGCGTGCGCAAGGCGCTGGGCCGGGACAAGGACGACGCCGAGGACTTCGCCGGGCAGCTCGACGAACTGCTGGGCTGGTTCCGCGGGACCTCGCCGACGGGGGTGCACGCGCGTCCGGCGGAGGGGCTGACCGTGCCGCCGTTCGTGCTCGCCATGGGGGAGGGCGCCGACATCGCGGCCCGCGCCGGGCTGCCGATGGTCATCGGCGACCTCCGCAACCGGCCGAAGATGCGGCGCGGGATCGACCACTACCGCGCGAACTTCCGCCCCTCCCCCTGGGCCGCGGAGCCGTACGTCGTCATCTCCGGCACGATCGCTGTCGCCGCCACCCCCGAGGAGGCCCGGCGGCTGCTGGTCCCGGAGGCCTGGTCGATGGCGTACTCACGCACGCACGGCACCTTCCCGCCGCTGCCGCCCGCCGAGCGCGTCGAGGCGCTCACCATGACCGCCAAGGAGCGCGGCTTCTACGAGCAGGGCCTCGCGGGGCACATCGCCGGCACCGAGGAACAGGTCGCGGACGAGCTGGAAATCCTGTTGAAGGAGACCGGAGCGCAGGAGATCCTCGTCACCACCAGCACCTATGACCGTCGGTCACTGCTGGATTCGTACCGGCGTCTGGCCGGGATCGTGAAGTGAACCACGGGGGCCTTCGAGTGACCGCTGACGCCTCGGCGTTGTGGGTGGAGTACGACAGACAGATGCGCGCACGCGCACCCGAGGTGTTCGGCGTGGTCACCGAGCGGGACGGGCCACTGGCGCGCGTCCACTACGGCACCCATGGCGTGGTGGACCACGCGGACCTCTCCGAGGTCGACGACCTCGCCGGCCTGGTCCGCCGCACGCGGGAGATCTTCGCCGGGCGCGTGGAGCCGGTGACCTGGAAGGTGTACTCCCACGACGGGCCGCGCCTGGCCCGGGCCCTGCTCGCCGCGGGGTTCACTGCGGGCACCCCGCGCTCCCTGCTGGTGGCCGACATCGCCGACGTACCGACGACGGACGTGGAACCGCGCACCTACTGGGCCGGGCTCCCGCACGCCGACCAGGACCGGATCCTCCGGCTCGCCCAGGCGGCCCCCGAACAGCGCCGACCGGTGTCCGAGCTGGAACACGGCATGGATGTCCTGTCCCTCTGGCGCCACGCACGGCCCGTGGACCTGGTCTGGCTGGAGAAGGCCCACGGCACGGACTTCTCCTCGATCGGCGGGATCACCCGGCCGCTCCCCGCGTTGCTGCACGCCGCGGCCGCCTGGGCGGGCCGCCAGGTGTGGGCCCAGCCGCCGGCCCGCTACCTGGTGGCCGAGGCGAGCGGCGATCTCGTCCCCGTCCATCTGGCGGCGGGCTTCCACGAGGTCGCCGAGGTCACCACCTACCGTTGGGAGCCACCCGCGGAGCCGGCCCGGGAACGCCCGGCACGACTGCTGTTCTCGGAGCCCGAGCACGACGCGATCTGGCGCCGCTTCGAGCAGCGGTTCGAGGTCACCTACGAGAGCGCCTACGACGGCATCGCCGAGCCACCCGGCTCGGTCACCTGGCACACGGAGGCCGTCGAGGACTGGCGCGACCCGCTGCTGCGCCAGGTCGAAGCGGTCATCGCCCGCGGGCTGCGGGCCTGCGGGCGGCGGGGGGACCGGCTATACCGGCTCAAGTGGTACATCAACGGCAGCGTCTGCGACCCGACCCGGGTCGGCGGCCCCGGCCAGCCCCCGTGGCCCGGCTACGCCTATCTCCCCGACGAGAACGTCATCCAGGTCACCGAGGACCTGCGCATGGGGACGTACGGCAACTTCGTGGAGGCGTCCCTGTGCGTGTTCGGCGCCGACCTGGTCGCCGAGGTCGAGGAGGACCTCACCCGGCTCCTCGGCACGGTGCTGCGCCGGGACGGCCGCCCGGTGGGGAACGTGTGGACGTTCGGGCCCTGACCGGCGCGGTCGCATAGGATCGCGGGGTTTGTCCCCTTCCCTGCTTCCCTGGTGCGGAGATCCGTCATGCACGACCCCCACGATCCCTGCGTCCGCGTCCGCGGCGCCCGCGAGCACAACCTCCGGGGCGTGGACGTCGACATTCCCCGGGACGTGCTGGCCGTGTTCACCGGGGTCTCCGGATCCGGGAAGTCCTCGCTCGCCTTCGGCACGATCTACGCCGAGGCGCAGCGCCGCTACTTCGAGTCGGTGGCGCCCTACGCCCGCAGGCTGATCCACCAGGTGGGCGCGCCGAAGGTCGGGGAGATCACCGGACTGCCGCCGGCGGTCTCGCTCCAGCAGCGGCGCTCGGCGCCGACGGCACGCTCGTCGGTCGGCACGGTGACCAACCTCTCCAACTCCCTGCGCATGCTGTACTCCCGCGCGGGCGACCACCCGCCCGGCGCCGAGCGGCTCGACTCCGACGCCTTCTCCCCCAACACGGCCGCCGGAGCCTGCCCGTCCTGTCACGGCCTGGGCCAAGTCCACCGTACGACGGAGGAGTTGCTCGTCCCCGATCCGGCGCTGTCGATCCGGGACGGCGCCGTCGCCGCGTGGCCCGGCGCCTGGCAGGGCAAGAATCTGCGGGACATCCTCGACGCGCTCGGGTACGACGTGGACCGGCCCTGGCGCGAACTGCCCGCCGAGCAGCGCGAGTGGATCCTGTTCACCGACGAGCAGCCGGTCGTCACGGTCCATCCGGTGCGCGACGCCGACCGGATCCAACGGCCCTACCAGGGCACGTACATGAGCGCCCGGCGCTACGTCATGAAGACGTTCTCCGACTCCAAGAGCGCGACCCTGCGGACCAGGGCGGAGCGGTTCCTGGCCAGTGCCCCCTGCCCGGCCTGCGACGGCAGCAGGCTGCGCCCCGAGGCGCTGGCGGTGACCTTCGCGGGCCGTACGATCGCCGAACTGGCGGCGCTGCCGCTGGCCGAGCTGGCCGGCGTCATGCACGGCACCTCGGAGACGGCCCGTGTCCTCACCGAGGACCTGAGGTCCCGGATCGCCCCGGTCGTCGAGCTGGGCCTCGGCTACCTGAGCCTCGACCGGGCTACCCCCACCCTCTCGGCGGGCGAGCTGCAACGCCTCCGCCTCGCCACCCAGCTGCGCTCCGGGCTCTTCGGCGTCGTCTACGTCCTCGACGAGCCGTCCGCCGGACTGCACCCGGCGGACACGGAGGCGCTGCTGACGGTGCTGGCGCGACTCAAGGCCGCCGGGAATTCGGTGTTCGTGGTGGAACACCATCTGGACGTGGTCCGCGGCGCCGACTGGCTGGTGGACGTGGGCCCGAGGGCGGGCGAGCACGGCGGGCGGGTGCTGTACAGCGGACCTCCCTCCGGACTCGCCGGGGTGACGGAGTCGGCGACGGCCCGTTTCCTGTTCGCCGGCTCCCCCACTCCCCCGCGCGAAGTGCGGTCCCCCTCGGGCCGGTTGACACTCGGCCCGGTCACCCGGCACAACCTGCGGGCGGTGACCACCCAGATCCCGCTCGGGGTGTTCACCGCGGTCACCGGGGTGTCGGGCTCGGGCAAGTCCACGCTGATCGGGGAGATCACCGAGGAACTGCCCGGCGTCGGCCGCCTGGTGAGCGTCGACCAGAAGCCGATCGGCCGCACTCCGCGCTCCAACCTCGCCACGTACACGGGCCTGTTCGACGTCGTGCGGAAGGCGTTCGCGGCCACGGACGAGGCGCGGGAGCGGGGATTCGGCGTCGGCCGCTTCTCCTTCAACGTGGCCGGAGGGCGCTGCGAGACCTGCCAGGGCGAGGGATTCGTCAGCGTCGAGCTGCTGTTCCTGCCGAGCACGTACGCGGCGTGCCCGGACTGCGGGGGCGCGCGCTACAACCCCGAGACGCTCGAAGTGACGTACCGGGGAAGGAACATCGCCCAGGTGCTGGATCTGACGGTCGAGGCGGCGGCAGGCTTCTTCGCGGACACCCCGGCGGTGGCCCGCAGCCTCGGCACGCTGCTGGACGTCGGCCTCGGCTATCTGCGGCTGGGGCAGCCGGCGACCGAGCTGTCCGGGGGTGAGGCCCAGCGCATCAAGCTGGCGAGCGAGCTCCAGCGGGGCCGCCGGGGCCACACGGTGTACGTGCTGGACGAGCCGACGACCGGCCTTCACCCGGCCGACGTCGAGGTCCTGATGCGCCAGCTGCACGGCTTGGTCGACGCGGGGCACACCGTGGTCGTCGTCGAGCACGACATGGCGGTGGTGGCGGGCGCGGACTGGGTGATCGACCTCGGCCCGGGCGGTGGCGACGCGGGCGGCCGGATCGTGGCGGCGGGACCGCCGGCGGAGGTCGCGCGGGCCGAGAGCAGCGCTACGGCCGCGTACCTGGCCCGGACGATGGACGGGAACCGATCAATGGGGTTGTCGTGAGCGGTACGCCTGCGTGACAGTCGGGGCATGACCGCACGCAGCGAAGACGACCCCGTGGCCGAGGCCGAGGCTCTGGAGGAGTTCCGGCGGCGTATCGGGGTGCCCGGGTTCGTCGACGTCCACACGCACTTCATGCCGGAACGGGTGCTGCGCAAGGTGTGGGACTACTTCGACGCGGTCGGCCCGATGACGGGCGTCGAGTGGGCCATCACCTACCGCCACGAGGAGGACGAACGGGTGGCGGTGCTGCGCCGCTTCGGGGTCCGTGCCTTCACGGCGATGCTGTACCCGCACAAGGCGGGCATGGCGGCCTGGCTGAACGAATGGGCCGCGGACTTCGCGACCCGCACACCCGACTGCCTGCACACGGCCACGCTGTTCCCGGAGGAGGGCGTCGAGGACTACGTCCGCATGGCGGTCGAGGCCGGCGCCAAGGTCTTCAAGTCCCATGTCCAGGTGGGGGCGTACGACCCGACGCACGAACTGCTGGACCCGGTCTGGGGCCTGCTGGCGGAGGCGGGCATCCCCGTGGTCATGCACTGCGGTTCGGGCCCCGCTCCTGGCAAGCACACCGGCCCGGAACCGGTGGGCCGCCTCCTGGCCCGCCATCCCCGCCTGCCCCTGATCGTGGCGCACATGGGCATGCCGGAGTACACGGACTTCCTGGACCTGGCCGAGCGGTACGAGGAGGTCCGCCTGGACACCACGATGGCCTTCACGGACTTCAGCGAACGCCTCGCCCCCTTCCCGACAGCGGAGCTCCCCCGCCTCCGAGCACTCGGCGACCGCATCCTCCTCGGCACCGACTTCCCCAACATCCCCTACCCGTACGTCCACCAGCTGGAGGCCCTCGAACGGCTGGGACTGGGCGAGGAGTGGTTGCGCGGGGTCTGCTACGCGAACGGGGCTCGGTTGTTCGGACTGCGGCGCTCGGGGGCGTAGGGAGCTAGTGCGTGCCGGGCGACGCGACGGGGCGAACGTCGCCTGACGCGGCACTAGGCGACCGCGCCGGGTGTCCGCTCGCTCGCCAGTGCCGTGTGGGCCCACCCCGGTTCGCCTCCCGTCGGGCCCGGCTGGGAGGCGTGGGCCAGGGTGCGGCGGTCGGGGTGGGTGCCGGGGGCGATGGTCGGGCGGAGCTCCACGTCCGCCACCAGGTGGCGGGAGGTGACCACCCGCCACAGGGACGAGAGCAGGGAGTCCTCGCCCACGAAGGCCGGGGCGGTCGTCGCGGGGCCGTCCGCGAGGCGGTAGCGCAGGCGGACCGGCTGGACCGGCACCCCGGCGTCCAGGGCCGCCTGGAACACCGCGCGGCGGAAGTGGCCCTGGGCCCTGCCACACCACGTGCTGCCTTCCGGGAAGGCGACCACCGCGGCGCCGGAGCGCAGGGCCTCGGCGATCCGGGCGACCGTCAGGGGCAGGGCCCGCAGCCGGTCCCGTTCGATGAAGAAGGCGCCGCTGCGTGCCGTGAGGCCGCCCGCCACCGGCCACCGCCGGATCTCCGCCTTGGCCAGCATCCTGGCCGGGCGCACCGCCGCGAGCAGCGGGATGTCCAGCCAGGAGATGTGGTTGGCGACCAGAAGCAGGCCCCCGGTGGAGGGGGCGGCGTCGCCGGTGATCCGGACCCGGACCCCGGACGCGCGGACGACGGCCCTGCTCCAGCCGCGGATCAGCGCGTCGTGCCGGGACGCCGGGACGAGGCGGAACACCGGCAGCAGGGCCACGCCCACCAGCAGCGTCAGCAGCAGTGCCGTCAGGCGCGGCACCGCCCGCGGCACGTCCGTCCAGGCGCCGGCCGAGACCACGCAGACCTGCGGGGAGCAGGGCGCCGTGGGTAGCCAGGCGCTCGTCGGGATCACCGGGCGGGGCACCGCGACCGCCGCCGCCCGGCGAGTTTCCCTGGGGCGAGACCGTCGCGAAGGTCAACAGGAAGGTGTTCGTCTTCC
>NZ_JBSFOK010000034.1:0-97192 GCF_053587635.1 Streptomyces sp. NPDC003635
GCGACCCGCTACGACAAGACCGCCGAGTCCTACCAGGCAGCCGTCACCCTCGCCTCGCTCCTGATGTGGGCGTGACAATTGAAGACAACTCCTAGGCCGGTCCCGCCGTCCGCGCCTGCATCAGGCGAGGGGAGTTCTCGAAGCCCCGGCGGGCGTAGGCCGGGATCGCTCGCGGGGAGGAGTGGACCGTGACGCGCTCCAGGCCCAGGGACGTGGCCGCGGCCAGGGTCCGGTCGATCAGGCGGCCGCCCAGGCCCGTGTCCCGCGCCTCGGGGACGACGTAGACGCACTGCAGGTCGCCGGAGGCGCGGTGCGGGGATCGCGGGGTCGGGACGCGGTGGACGACCGCCAGCCAGGCCATGCCGATGACCACCGAGTCGCGGACCAGGACCGTGCATCGGTGCGAGGCGGAGTTGTCGGCGGCCCAGGCGACGAAGTGGCGCACGAAGTCGGGGCGTTCGATCGTCGTCGGGGTGTCGCCGTTCTCCGCCATCCACCGCCAGCGCAGCTCCGCGACCGCCTCCAGGTCCGACGGCTCGGCGGGGCGGATGACGATGTCCTCGGTCATGGGCGGACCGCGTCCCGGTGCAGCAGCCACAGGGTGAAGGCGAGGGTGGAGACGTCGGCGTTCAGCGGGTGCGGTGTCGTGCCCGGTGCCGTCCAGGTCAGGAGCGTGCCCGTCTCGCCGTGCAGGAGGAGGGTGGTGGCCTCGTCGTCCAGACGGCCGAGGACGATCAGCCGGTCCGCCTCCTCGGGGAGGTCGGCCTCGTACGCCTCCGTCAGCGTCGGCAGGACCATGTCCACGTCCATGCGGAACAGGGCGTGCTCCTCCGGCAGGCCCGTCTCGCGCAGGAAGCGGCGGGTCGGCTCATGGGTGAGCGCCGCCGGGAAGTCGACGTCCTCGAAGCGCGCCACCCTGCCGCGGCCGAACTCCTCGGCGAGCATCCGGGGCGGCACGGCGACGGCCAGACCCGACGCCTCCCACTGGAGCAGCTCAGGGCCCGCCACCAGCGTCAAGGTGTCGAGCAGGCGCCCGCAGCGCAGCAGTTGGTCCGGCCTGGTGATCGTCCCGTTCATGGTGTCCCCCCGTGCGTGTCCCGACACCTCGAAACACTACGCCGCACCACTGACAACGCCCGCTCAGCGGCTCACGTGCCGCCCGTCACAACCGCCGCCTGCGGCCGGATGGGCAGCCGGTTCACCGGCCGTCCCGTCGCCGCCCGCACGGCGGAGGCGATGGCCGCCGGCGAGGCCACCACCGGCACCGCGCTGACCGCCTTGGCGCCGAACGGAGCGACCACGTCCCGCTCCTCGACCAGCTTCACGATCTTGATGTCCGGGGCGTCCAGGGCCGTCGGCAGGGCGTATCCGGTCAGGTCGGGGTGGCGGATCGCGCCGCGCGCGGTGCGCAGGTTCTCCGTGAGCGCTATGCCGACGCCCTGCGTGACGCCCGCCTCGATCCGCGCCGCGAGCTGCGCCGGGTTGAGCACCCGGCCCACGTCCTGGGCGAGGGCCAGCTCCACCACGCGTACCGAACCGAGTTCGATGTCGACGTCCACGACCGCGCGGATCGCGCAGAACGCCAGGCCCACGAAGGCGTCGCCCTGGCCGGCCTCGTCCAGCGGCTCGGTGGGATGCGGCCGGCACTGGGCGGTCGCCCACAGCTCCTTGCCGTCCAGCGCCTCCGTGACGGTGGTCGACAGGACGCCGTCGTACGACGTGATCTTGCCGTCGGTGATCTGGAGCAGCTCGGTGGACATGCCGAACTTGTGCGCCAGCGGCTGCAGCAGCTGGGTGCGGACCATCTTCGCCGCCCGCTCCACCGCGCCGCCGGACACCCAGGTGTGCCGGCCGCGGCAGCCCGCGCCCGCCGGGGGCTGGTCGGTGTCGACCGGGGCCACATGGACCTCGTCGATGCCCAGGGTCTCCTGGACGATCTGCCGGGCCAGCGTGGCGAAGCCCTGTCCGGTCTCCACCGCCGCGCACAGGACCGTGGCGACCCCGCCCTGCACCTTGACGGTCGCCGTGGAGACCTCGTCGGCGCCCTCGGCGCCCAGCATGTGCACCATGCCGAGCCCGTAGCCCACGCCCCGGCGGACCGCGCCCGGTTCGCCCGCGCCCTCGGGGCCGCCGGGCAGCAGCCACTCGTCCTCGGGGGTGTCCTTGGGCAGCGGGGGCAGCGGGAAGTCCCGTACCGCCTGCAGGAGTTCGGCCACCGGTGCCGGGCAGGTCACCGTCTGGCCGGTGGGCAGGACGTCGCCGGTCGCCATGGCGTTGCGCAGGCGCAGCTCGGCCGGGTCGACGCCGAGCTTCTTCGCCAGCTTGTCCATCTGCGCCTCGTAGGCGGCGGCCACCTGCATGGCCCCCTCTCCCCGGACGTGTCCCGAGGGCGGGTTGTTGGTGCGCACGGCCCAGCCCTCGATGAAGGCGTTCGGCACCACGTAGGGCCCGCAGGCGAAGGACACCGCGGCCGCCAGCGCCTCCGCGGAGGTGTCCGCGTAGGCGCCCGCGTCCAGCAGGATCTGCGCCTCGACCTTGACCAACGTGCCCTCGGCGTCCGCGTGGTGGCGGTAGCGGAGCAACGTCGGGTGGCGGTGGACGTGGCCGAGGAACGACTCCTCGCGGGTCGCCGTCAGCTTCACCGGGCAGCCGGTCTTCAGGGCCAGCAGCCCGAGCGGGAGCTGGAAGCCCTGGTCCTCGCGGTCGGCGGTGGCGCCGGGGACACCGGTGACGACGATCTTCACGCGGTCCGGGGCGAGGCCGTAGCAGGCGGCGGCGGTGTCGCGGTCGGTGTGCGGGTCGGTGGAGGCCAGGTACAGCTCGACCCCGCCGTCCGGGCGCGGCACCGCGAGCCCGGCCTCGGCGCCGATGGGCGCGGGGTCCTGGCGGCCGATGCGGTACAGGCCCTCGACGACGATCTCGCCGGCCGCGTCCGGGTCGCCGTGGCGCAAGGGGATGTGCCGGATCAGGTTGCCGTCGGGGTGCAGCGGCTCGGCCTCGAAGGCCTGCTCGGGGTCGGTCACCGGGTCGAGCACCTCGTACTCGACGATGACGGCGGCCGCGGCCATCCGCGCGGTGTCGGGGTGGTCGGCGGCCACGGCCGCGATGGGCTCGCCGTGGTGCCGTACGACCTCGGAGGCGAACACGGGACGGTCGGCCGTGCCGCGGCCGTGCACCGGGGTGCCGGGGACGTCCTCGTGGGTGACGACGGCGCGCACGCCGGGCATCTCCCGCGCGTGGGTGGTGTCGATGGACACGATGCGCGCGTGCGCGTGCGGGGAGCGCAGCACGGCCGCCCACAGCAGTCCCTCGGCCCACAGGTCGGCCGCGTAGGGGAAGGTGCCCTCGGTCTTGGCCTGGGCGTCGGCGGCCGGCAGCGAGGCGCCGAGGCCGTGCGGGATCGGCTCGGGGGCGGGGGCTGCCTCCGCGGGGGTGGGCGCGGTGGCGGCTTCGTTGCTCACGCCTGGCCTCCGTCCTGTCCGTACGCCTGGTCGTGCGGATCGAGCGCCGAGGGGTGCACCCCGCCGGCTCCCGGGCCCGCCTGGTGCGGGATGCGTGCCTCGTCGGGGTCCGGCTCACCGTCGGCCGCGCTGTGCGCCTCGCGTTCGGCGACGACCTCCTTGACCGCCTCGACGACTCCGCGGTAGCCGGAGCAGCGGCACAGGTTGCCGCAGAGCGCCTGGCGGGTCTCCAGCTCGGTGGGGGCGGGGTTGCCCTCCAGCAGGTCGTGCACGGTCATCGCCATGCCGGGCACGCAGAAGCCGCACTGCACGGCACCGCACCGGGCGAGCGCGCGCTGCACGTCGGAGGGGTGTCCGTCGACGGCGAGGCCCTCGACGGTACGGACTTCACTGCTGGCGGCGGTCACGGCGGGCACCAGGCACGAGGCGACGAGCCGCCCGTCGACCTGGACGTTGCAGGCTCCGCACTCGCCCTGCGAGCAGCCGTCCTTGGCGCCCGCGAGACCGAGCCGCTCACGCAGCACGTAGAGCAGCGACTCGCCGATCCAGGCGTCGGTCACCGGGCGGTCGACGCCGTTGACCCGCAGCACGTAGGAGGCGAGGGGGTGTTCCTCACCGGGCGGCGAGGGCTGGTCGGTGGGCGGCTCCACGGCGCTCTCGGCGCCGCTGTCGGCCTCCTGGGGCCCCTCGGCGGCCCCTTCCGGCTCACGGGCCTCCACAGCGGCCTCAGAGGCCTCTGGAGCGGGCTCGGCGGCCTCCGCGACGGGCTCCGGCGCGGGCGGCCGCGGTACGGCCGTGTCGGCGTCCACGGGCAGATGCGCGTGCGGCGCGCCGTGCTCGGCGGCGCGGTCGGCCTGTTCGGGCGCGGGCTCGGCCTGTTCGGGAGCCGGCTGGCTCCACGGCTCGCCGATGGACTGGGGCGGCGGCTGGGTCGCCCAGGGCGCGGGCGCGCCGCCGGGGAGGGTGGCCGGCGGGGTGCCGCCCCACTGCTCGACCAGTGAGGAGGTGGTGAACTCGCCCGATTCGTCGGGAAGGTCGCCATCGGCGACGGGGATCGACCACTGGCCCGTGACGTCGTGACCCGGCGCGCTGTCGGCGGCCCCGGCATCCTCGAAGTTCCACTGGCCGGTCGCGGCGGGGTTGTAGGTGAACCGGTCGTTCCCGGCCTCCTCGGTGCCCGCGTTCGCGTCGGGCCACTGCACGCCGCCCGCGGGCATCGCCCAGGTGCCGGTGGCCGCCGGGTCGGTGCCCGCGGTGGTGCCGGGCGTGACCGTTATGGGCGGCGGCACATAGCCGTGCCCCGGTGCGGCCAGCGGACTGTCGGAGGAGGCCAGCAGGGCGTCGACGCCGCCCTCGGGGAGCTTCACGAAGGCGGTGGCGCCGTCGTCGTAGTCGCCCTGGGGCAACGGATCCCAGCGGCCCCCGCCCTGCGGGGCGCCCTCTCCGTGCTGGTCGTCGGTCACGACAGCGCCCTCCCCAGTGCTCGTCGGGCCAGCGCGGCGACGGTGCGCCGCAGGTGCAGTACGGCGGGCGGGAGCTGCTCCACGGAGCCGTCCTCGCCCGGGGCGGGGTCGGGGATGCAGGCCGCGGCGACGTACTCGCCGAAGGCGGTCAGCGCCTCCGGGACGACGGCGCGGTCGTTGTCCCAGTCGATCAGCTGCGCCACCCACTGCTCGGCCTCCAGGGGCCTGAGCGGCATCGGCGCTATGGCTCCCACGGCGCAGCGCACACCCCGGCGCGCGGGGTCGAGGACGAGCGCCACGGAGGCCAGGGCGCGCCCCGGCCCGGTCCGCCCGGTCGCCTTGAGGAAGACCTGGGGGGCGTGCAGCAGCGGCACGCGCACGTAGCCGATGAGTTCGCCGGGCCGCAGCATCTCCATGCCGGCCAGCAGATGCGACACCGGCATCTCCCGGCGGGCCCCGCCCGGGCCCGCGATGATCAGCGTCGCCTCCAGGGCCGCCAGCACCGGCAGGGCGTCGCCGGTCGGGGCAGCGGTGGCGATGTTGCCGCCCAGGGTGCCGGCGTTGCGGATCTGCGGCGGGCCGGCCGCGCGCGCGGAGGCGGCGAGCGCCGGGATCAGGGCGGCGAAGTCGGGGCGGCCCATGCGCGCGTGCGTGAGCCCGGCGCCGAGCAGCGCGTGGCCGTCCTGGTACTGCCAGCCGCGGATCTCGCTGATCTTGCCGAGGCCGACCAGCGCGGCGGGCCTGAGCTGCCCGGAGTTGACGGCGGCCATCAGATCGGTGCCGCCGGCCACGGGAACGGCGGCCGGCATGGCGGTGAGCGCCGCCACGGCCTCGTCCAGTGTCGTGGGCAGCGTGACGGCCTGCGCCGCCTGCGGTGCGTGCGTGGTCAAACCGGCTGCCCCTTCCCGCTGCCCCACCTGGTCCCACCTGTTGCTGCCGTACGGTACGTGCTGACAGGGCGGACGTGGCAACTCTGGCACATCTTCGCAGGGCTCGAACGCGGGGGTCCGCTAGGAGGCATTCGCCCACTTCATCAGGGGGATGGTCCGTTTTGGTCCGGCATCACCGGTCCGAGCGAATTGCCACTCTTCGGTGACCCTGCCGGGGTTTTTCCATTACCTGTTCGGAGGCGGTCCTTCGATGGGGCGGCCGAGCACTCCGGGGCGGCGCTGCCACGGGAGCGGTCCGGTGGGCGGGCGGTAGGCGACACCCAGGGCGTCGAGCCGGGCGTAATGGGCCGTCATACGGCGTTCGAAGTCGGCGAAGTCCCGTTCCCCGGGGGCCGGAAGGGCGCTCCAGGCCACCTCCGCGAAGGCGGCGAGCCGGGGGAAGACCTGGTAGTCCACGCGCGCGTGGTCCTCCATCACCTCGGTCCACACATTGGCCTGCGTGCCGAGGACGTGCCGGGCTTCCTCCGAGGTCAGGGCGGGTGGGACGGGCTCGAACCGGTAGACGTCCTCCAGGGTGCGGACGTAGCCGATGGGTACCGGCTCGTCCTCGCCGGACGCCTGGCGGTGGTCCAGGTACACGTACTGCTCGGGGCACATGACGACGTCGTGCCCCGCGCGCGCGGCGGCGATCCCGCCCTCGTAGCCGCGCCAGGAGGACACGGCCGCGCCCTTGGCGAGGCCGCCCTCCAGGATCTCGTCCCAGCCGATGAGCCTGCGCCCGCGCGCGGAGAGCCAGTTGTCGAAGTGCGCGATGAACCAGGCCTGGAGTCCGTCCTCGTCGGTGAGTCCGAGTTCCTTGATGCGCGCCTGGGCGGTGGGCGACTGCCGCCATTGGTCCTTCAGACATTCGTCACCGCCGACGTGAACGAACTCCGAGGGGAACAGCTCCAGCAGTTCCTCGAACACCCCCTCGTAGAAGCGCAGGGTGTTGTCAGTGGGGGCGAGTACGTTGGCGGAGATTCCCCAGTTGTCCCAGACGGTCAGGGAGGCGGTGTCGATGACGTCGGTGTTGCCGAGTTCCGGGTACGCGGCGATGGCGGCCTGCGAGTGGCCCGGTACGTCGATTTCCGGGACGACGGTGATATGCCGCTCGGCGGCGTAGGCGACGATCTCGCGGATGTCGTCCTGGGTGTAGAAGCCACCGTGCGGCTTCTCCTCCCACAGCGGAGAGGCGCGGTGGCCGAATTTCGTACGCGCCCGCCAGGAGCCGACCTCGGTGAGCCGGGGGTACTTCCTGATCTCGACCCGCCAGCCCTGATCGTCGGTCAAGTGGAAGTGGAGGACGTTGAGTTTGTGCGCGGCCATCAGATCCAGGTGGCGCAGCACCTGGTCTTTGGGCAGGAAGTGCCGGGCGACGTCGAGCATGAGCCCGCGCCAGCGGAAGCGGGGGCTGTCCTGGACGTGGATCAGCGGCAACCGCCACTGCCGGCCGGGCAGCGGCGCGCGGCGGTAGGCGTCCGGACCGAGCAGCTGGCGCAACGTCTGGACGCCCCAGAACAGGCCGGCCGGACCCCCGCCGACCACATGGGCCCCGCTGGGGGTGACGGCGAGCTGGTAGCTCTCCGCGGCGAGCCCCTCGGCCACCGTGGGGTTGACGGAGAGACGGATGACGTCCTCCCCGTCCGCGCTCGCGGGAGCCAGCGGCAGGCTGGTGGCGGCGCCCAGCACGGAGCGCAGCCACCGCGCCGCCGGTTCCGCCCCCTCCCCCACGGCCAGTCCGGTCCCCGGCCCCAGTTGCCAGAACTCGGTCCCGTACCGGCGCACGTAGGCGGGCTCCGGAATCACATCCACCACCTCAATCCTTGACCGCTCCGCCCAGTCCCGAGACCAACCGTCGCTGTACGAGTACGAAGAACACCAGCACCGGAATCGTCATCACCGTCGACGCGGCCATCACGCCGCCCCAGTCCGGCTCGTCCGGCTTGTAGAAGACCAGCAGCGCCATCGGCAGAGTCGACTGCGAAGTGTCGCTGATGATGAACGACTTGGCGAACAGGAAGTCGTTCCAGGCCGAGATGAAGGAAAACACGCTCGTGGCCACCAACCCCGGCAGCACGAGCGGGAAAAGGATCTGCCACAGGAATCGCGCGCGGCTCGCCCCGTCGAGGTACGCGGCCTCCTCCAAAGACTCCGGGACCGCCTTCACGAACCCCCGCAGCATCCAGATCGCGAACGGCAGCGAGAAGGCGATGTGCGGCAGGATCAGCGAGCCCAGTGTGTTCAGTTGTCCGGCGTCCCGCATGAGGAAGAACAAGGGGATCGTGAGCGCTTCCACGGGCACCATCTGGGCCACCAGAAACATGATCAGCAGGGTGGTCCGGAAGCGGAACCGGAATCGGGTCACGGCGGTCGCCGCGAGAAACGCGATCAGCGCCGAGGCGACGACGACGGTGCCCGCGACGACAAGGCTGTTGACGAAATACCGACCGAATTCCTGCTGCTCGAACACGCGCCGGAAGGAGTCCAGCGAGGGTGCCGTCGTCCAGGGCCGGGGCTCGGTCGACTCGATCTCCCCGGCGGGTTTGAAGGCGCCGAGCACCATCCAGTACAGCGGGAAGGCGACGACCGCGGCGACCACCAGGGCGGTCACCTCTGCCGCGAACCGCCACGGACGGGCCACAAGGCCCCGAAGAAGATTCACAGCTCCTCCCCCTGCCGGCGCAACAGCCGCAGGTACCCGAGCGTCACGGCGAGCAGGATCAGCAGCATCACGACGCCGATCGCCGAGCCGAGGCCGTACTGCGAGGACGCGAACGCCTTCTGGTAGGCGTACACGTTGAGCACCAGGTTCTGGCCCGCGATGCCGCCGCCGTTGGTCATGACGTAGATCTGGGTGAAGACCTTGAAGTCCCAGATGACGGACTGGATGGTGACGACGACCAGGATGGGCCGCAGGATCGGCGCGAGCACGGACCGCCAGATCCGCCACTGCGAGGCGCCGTCCAGCGCGGCGGCCTCCAGCACCTCGCCCGGCACCGCACGGATTCCGGCGTAGACCGTCACCATCACGAACGGGAAGGAGCACCAGACCACTTCGAGGAGGACGAGGAAGAAGGCACTCAGGCGGCCGTACGTCCAGGAGTGGTCGCCGAGTCCCAGCACCCGGTTCACCGGCCCGAAGTCGGGGTCGAAGAGGAACAGCCACACCGTCGAGCCGGTGACGGCCGGCGTCGCCCACGCGCCGAGTGCCGCGAGCATCAGCGCGAGCCGCGGCACGGCACGCACCCGCGTGAGCAGTACGGCGAGGGCGCATCCGACGGCGAGCGTCGAGACGACACAGGCCGCCGCGAACACCACGGTCGCCAGCAGCACCTCCCAGAACTGGGAGTCTCCTAACAGCTCGGCGTAGTTCCCGAAGCCCTCGAAGGTCGTCGGCTCGCCCCCGCTGACCTGGGCCTGGGTGTAGTGGAAGAGGGAGATGAGGCCGAGCTGGTAGATGGGGTAGGCGAGCAGACCGCCGAGGACGACGAGAGCGGGGGCGAGATAGAGCCAGGGAGTCCAGGTCGTGCGGTGGGTCACCGAGGTCACCCGGCGGAGCCGAACGCGTCGTTCATCTTCCTCGCCGCGTCACCGGAGGCCTCGGCCACCGACTTCTTGCCGCTGACGATCTCCTGGAACATCGTCGGCAGGACGAGCCCCGAGTCGATGGCGGCCCAGGCCGGGGAGGCCGGGACGAACTTGGTGCCCGCCTCGAGCGTCTGTGTGAACGGCTTCACGAACGGCTCCTTCGCCGCCGCCTGCCGCCGTACGTCGGAGAACGTCGGCAGGAATCCCATCGCGTCGAACATCGACGCCTGGGTCTCCTTGGACGCGAGCCGCTTCATCAGGTCCACCGCGAGCGTGCGGTGCGTCGTGCTCTTCAGTACGCCGATGTTGTTGCCGCCCGCGAAGGCCGGAGCGATGGAACCCGCCTCGATGCCCGGCAGCGGCACCACCGCGTACTTGCCCTTGACCTTCCCCGCCTCCACCGCCGCGTGGCTGAAGTCGCCGCCGATCGCCATCCCCGCCTTGCCGGAGGCGAACGCGGTCACCGTGTCGTTGCCGCCCATGCCGGCGCAGGTCGCTGCGGGGCAGTTGTCGTCGCCGAAGAGGGAGGTGTACGCCTCGATGCCCTTCCGCGCGGCCGGGCTGTCGATGGCGGCGGCGTACGAGCCGCTCTTGCCGGTGGCGAGTTCGCCGCCGTTCGCCCACACGAACGGCATCGCGCCGTAGGTGTAGGCACCGCCCACGGCGAGGCCGTACAGCTCGGGCTTCTCGGCCCGTATCTCCTTCGCCGTGGAGATCAGCTCGGCTTGCGTTCTCGGCACCTCGAGGCCGAGTTCCTCGAAGACGTCCGTGCGGTAGTACAGCGCGCGCACCCCCACGAAGTAGGGGGCGCCGTAGACCTTGCCGTCCACGGTGACCGACTGCCTGGCGGTGGGGTCGGTGTCCGTGGCCTCCTCCCAGGCGCCGAACTCCTCGGTGACGTCGAGGAGTCCGCCGTCCTTCACATAGCCCGCGGTGTCGGTGTTGCCGTACTCGATGACGTCGGGCGCGGACTTGGGGTCGTTGAAGGCGGCCTTGACGCGCTGGGCGCGGGTCTCGACGGGGATGTACTCGACGCTGACCTTCGTGTCCTCGTGGGACTTCTCGAAGGCGGCGAGGACGGAGTCGACGACCTCCTCCTTCGGCTTGTTGCTGACCTCCTGGAAGAGCCAGACCCGCAGGGTGCCGGTCTTCTCGTCCTTGTCGGAGGAGGAGTTGTCGGACGTCTGGGGGGAGCAGGCGGTGGCGGCCATGACAGCGAGGAGTACGGCGAGACGGGCGGGGAGCTTCATGGAGCAATCCTCCGAGCGTTGCAACATACGCAATGACTGTTTTGCTCTGCACAACAACACCCCGGAGGCTATGGACTACATGAACATGTCCACAAGAGGTCTCAACCAGTTCGTGACACGCGAGGGATCACGCGAGCGATCACGCGGCGGGCAACGCGAAGGCCCTCGGGGCGCGCCGGACAGCGCGCCCCGAGGGCCTTCGGAAAACTCAGACGAGGAGCAGGGCTACTTCTTCTTGTCGCCGCCCTTGCCCTTGTCGTCCCCGCCGGAGCCCATGGACTCGTAGATCTCCTTGCACATGGGACACACGGGGTACTTCTTCGGGTCGCGGCCGGGCACCCAGACCTTGCCGCACAGCGCCACGACGGGGGTCCCGTCGAGGGCGCTCGCCATGATCTTGTCCTTCTGGACGTAGTGGGCGAAGCGCTCGTGGTCGCCGTCGCCGTGGGACACCTGCGGCGTCGGCTCTACGAGGGTCCCCGTACCAGTCCCGCGCTCGGGCTCGAGAGTGCTCATAACAACCAAGAGTACTGAAGCTCACATGCGTCAGTTGAGCGAAGGGTCGTCGGGGTACGTGGCCACCATCGCCAGTTCGTTGCGCTGGCGGCGCAGCACCTCCCGCCAGAGCCGCTCCGGGGCCGGGGACGACACATCACCGGGCTCCGACTCCACGACGTACCAGGCGCCCTCCACCAGCTCGTCCTCCAGCTGGCCCGGGCCCCAGCCGGCGTACCCGGCGAAGATCCGCAGCGAGCCGAGGGCCGAGGCGAGCAGTTCGGGCGGGGCCTCCAGATCGACCAGCCCGATCGCGCCGTGCACCCGGCGCCAGCCCAGCGGGGCGCTCTCGCCGCTCGCGCCACCGGGGATGACGGCCACCCCGAGCGCGGAGTCCAGGGACACCGGGCCGCCCTGGAAGACGACTCCGGGCTCGCCGGCGAGGTCGCCCCAGCCCTCCAGGATGTCCCCCACGTCCACCGGGGTCGGACGGTTGAGGACGACGCCGAGCGAGCCATCCTCGTCGTGGTCGAGAAGGAGCACGACCGCACGGTCGAAGTTCGGGTCCGCCAGGGCGGGCGTTGCCACGAGCAACCGCCCTGTGAGCGAGGACACCTCGGTCATGCCAGACATGATCCCGCATCTTCCCTTCGCGTGGGGAGGCAATCCCGGTAAGGGAGTGAACGCAGCTCAGCCCCGGATCGCGAGCCCCCGGCGCACGACCGCCCCGGTGACCCCTCGTGCCCGGCGCGGAACCGTTCGTGTTGTGACACAGCTATGACGTAGCTGGGCCGTCCTTGGGCTTACGGAACGGGGGTCGGCGGCGATTACCCTGTTTCCCTCGGCCCCTGCCCCACTCATCGGAACGCGAGATACATGACCGTCAACGACGATGTCCTGCTTGTCCACGGCGGAACCCCGCTGGAGGGCGAGATCCGTGTCCGCGGCGCGAAGAACCTCGTGCCGAAGGCGATGGTCGCCGCCCTGCTGGGCAGTGAGCCAAGTCGACTGCGCAACGTTCCGGACATTCGCGACGTCCGGGTCGTACGCGGACTGCTCCAACTGCACGGTGTGACGGTCCGTCCGGGCGAGGAGCCCGGCGAACTCGTCATGGATCCCTCCCACGTGGAGAGCGCGAACGTCGCTGACATCGATGCCCACGCGGGTTCGAGCCGTATCCCGATCCTGCTGTGCGGTCCGCTGCTGCACCGCCTCGGGCACGCCTTCATCCCGGGCCTCGGCGGCTGCGACATCGGCGGCCGGCCCATCGACTTCCACTTCGAGGTGCTGCGGCAGTTCGGCGCGACCATCGAGAAGCGGGCCGATGGACAGTACCTGGAGGCTCCGCAGCGGCTGCGCGGCACGAAGATCCGGCTGCCGTACCCGTCCGTCGGCGCCACCGAGCAGGTGCTGCTGACGGCGGTGCTGGCGGAGGGCGTCACGGAGCTGTCCAACGCCGCGGTGGAGCCCGAGATCGAGGACCTCATCTGCGTCCTGCAGAAGATGGGCGCCATCATCGCGATGGACACCGACCGCACGATCCGGGTCACCGGTGTCGACAAGCTCGGCGGCTACACCCACCGCGCCCTGCCGGACCGTCTGGAGGCCGCCTCCTGGGCGTCCGCGGCGCTCGCGACCGAGGGCAACATCTACGTCCGCGGCGCCCAGCAGCGCTCGATGATGACGTTCCTGAACACCTATCGGAAGGTGGGCGGTGCCTTCGAGATCGACGACGAGGGCATCCGCTTCTGGCACCCCGGCGGCCAGTTGAAGTCCATCGCGCTGGAGACGGACGTCCACCCGGGCTTCCAGACGGACTGGCAGCAGCCGTTGGTGGTGGCGCTGACCCAGGCAACCGGCCTGTCCATCATCCACGAGACGGTGTACGAGTCCCGCCTCGGCTTCACTTCCGCGCTGAACCAGATGGGCGCCCACATCCAGCTCTACCGCGAGTGCCTCGGCGGCTCCGACTGCCGCTTCGGGCAGCGCAACTTCCTGCACTCCGCGGTGGTTTCCGGCCCGACCAAACTCCAGGGCGCCGACCTGGTCATCCCCGACCTGCGCGGCGGCTTCTCCTACCTCATCGCGGCCCTGGCGGCCCAGGGCACGTCCCGGGTCCACGGCATCGACCTCATCAACCGCGGCTACGAGAACTTCATGGAGAAGCTCGTGGAACTCGGCGCGAAGGTCGAACTCCCCGGCAAGGCACTCGGCTGACCGCAACTCCCCACCCCGGCCCAGGACACACCACCCTCGGCTGGGGGTCCGGGGGTCATCCCCCGGGACGGCACAGCATGGAGAAGCTCGTGGAACTCGGCGCGAAGGTCGAACTCCCGGGCAAGGCACCCGGCTGACCGCAACTCCCCACCCCGGCCCAGGACACACCACCCTCGGCTGGGGGTCCGGGGGTCATCCCCCGGGACGGCACAGCATGGAGAAGCTCGTGGAACTCGGCGCGAAGGTCGAACTCCCCGGCAAGGCACTCGGCTGACCGCAACTCCCCACCCCGGCCCAGGACACACCACCCTCGGCTGGGGATCCGGGGGTCATCCGCCGGGACGGCACAGCATGGAGAAGCTCGTGGAACTCGGCGCGAAGGTCGAACTCCCGGGCAAGGCACCCGGGTAGCCGGCGCAGTCGTACGAACGCCGATGGGGCGGTCACCCGAGTCCGGGTGACCGCCCCATACGCGTTCACTGCGTCGCCGCTCAAGGGGCGCGGGGAACTGCGCGACCAGCCACAGCGGACCGGCAGTCGCCCAAGGCGCCGAACCTCAACGGCGAACAGGCGCCTTTACTTGCCCTTGGCGGCTTCCTTGAGCTTCGAGCCCGCGGAGACCTTCACGCTGTAGCCGGCCGGGATCTGGATCGGGTCGCCGGTCTGCGGGTTGCGCGCGGTGCGAGCGGCACGGTGGGTGCGCTCGAAGGTCAGGAAGCCGGGGATGGTGACCTTCTCGTCGCCCTTGGCGACGATCTCGCCGACGGTCTCGGCGAACGCGGCCAGCACGGCGTCGGCGTCCTTGCGGGTCACCTCGGCACGGTCGGCCAGCGCGGCCACCAGCTCACTGCGGTTCATGTTGTTACTCCCGTGTTCTTCTTGCTGTTGAGGCGTGCCACGCGGCGGAGCCGCATAGTGGGCACAGCGAAGCCGATGCTGCCAGGGTCCTCGGCGGTCCCCGGACCCGGGTCCGTCGTCAGACCCTCGCGCCCAGAGACGCATCCTGCCCCTACCTGCGGCGGGAAAGCCAATCCGGCACCCGTCCGAGTCGTGAGAACACCCTTGGGAGTCACACGAAAAGAGGGCCTGAGCCTGGCCGTCACCATAAACGGCCTTCCCAGGCCCTCGGTTCCACGACGCGCCGCGACAAGGGCTTGCCGTGGCGATCGTCACGTCCTGGCGGACGCCGTTCAGACGCCCGAGTCGGCGCCCGGTGCCACCCCGGCCGCCTTCGCCGCCTCCCGAACCGCACCGGCCACCGCGCCCGCGACCTTGTCGTTGAAGACGCTGGGGACGATGTAGTTCGGGTTCAGCTCGTCCTCGGTCACCACGTCCGCCAGGGCCTTCGCGGCCGCGAGCATCATCTCGGTGTTGACCGTGCGGGACTGGGCGTCCAGCAGGCCGCGGAAGACGCCCGGGAAGACCAACACGTTGTTGATCTGGTTCGGGAAGTCGGAGCGGCCGGTGGCCACGACCGCCGCCGTCTGGCGAGCGATCGCCGGGTCCACCTCGGGGTCGGGGTTCGCGAGCGCGAACACGATGGCGCCGTCCGCCATGGCGGCCACGTCGGTGCCGTCGAGGACGTTCGGGGCCGAGACGCCGATGAAGACGTCCGCGCCGCGCACGGCCTCCTTCAGGGTGCCGGTCAGGCCCTCGGGGTTGGTGTTGTCGGCGATCCAGCGCAGCGGCGAGTCGGGGGCCGCGCCCACCAGGTCCTCGCGCCCGGCGTGCACCACGCCGTGGATGTCGGCGACGACGGCGTTCTTCACACCGGCCGCCAGCAGCAGCTTCAGGATGGCCGTGCCGGCCGCGCCGGCGCCGGACATGACGACCCGGATGCCCTCGATGGACTTGCCCGCCACCCGCAGCGCGTTGGTCAGCGCGGCGAGCACCACGATCGCGGTGCCGTGCTGGTCGTCGTGGAAGACGGGGATGTCCAGGGCCTCGCGCAGCCGCGCCTCGATCTCGAAGCAGCGGGGCGCCGAGATGTCCTCGAGGTTGATGCCGGCGAAGCCGGGGGCGATGGCCTTCACGATCTCGACGATCGCGTCGGTGTCCTGGGTGTCCAGGCAGATCGGCCAGGCGTCGATCCCGGCGAACCGCTTGAACAGGGCCGCCTTGCCCTCCATCACCGGCAGCGCGGCCTTGGGGCCGATGTTGCCGAGGCCGAGCACCGCGGAGCCGTCCGTCACGACCGCGACGGAGTTGCGCTTGATGGTGAGGCGGCGGGCGTCCTCGGGGTTCTCGGCGATGGCCATGCAGACCCGGGCCACACCCGGGGTGTAGACCATGGAGAGGTCGTCACGGTTGCGGATGGGATGCTTCGACTGCATCTCGATCTTGCCGCCGAGGTGCATGAGGAACGTACGGTCCGAGACCTTGCCGAGCGTGACGCCCTCGATGCCCCGCAGCTGCTCGACGATCTCGTCGGCGTGCTTGGTGGAGGTCGCCGCGATGGTGACGTCGATGCGCAGCTTCTCGTGGCCGGACGCGGTGACGTCGAGGCCGGTGACCGAGCCTCCGTGGGACTCGACGGCCGTGGTGAGCTGCGAGACCGCCGTTCCGCTGGCGGGCACCTCCAGCCGGACCGTCATCGAGTAGGAGACGCTGGGCGCCGTTGCCATGGCCGACTTCCTCTGCTTTCACCGTGTCGCGAAGTTGTGCCGTCCGATCGTCGCACCTACCGCTGAGTACGTGGTAGCCGCCCTGGATTGCGGACGTTTTGTTCACCGGGCGGTTCACCTGGTGCTGCGATTTCGGAAAACATCTTCCACGATACGAGAATCGATCAGCCAGCCCTACGACGACAAAGAGGCCCACGTCACACTCGTGACGTGGGCCTCTCGTAGTTCAGTGACACCGACCCGCCATGCTCGCCTCGCGGCAAGTGGTCCCTCTAAGGGACGAAGGTTGGGCCCGGGGGCTTGGATCGGGCCGGTGCCACACCCAGGCTAACAAACCGATCCCGTGAGGCCATTCCCGTACCGGCGGTCAGTCCCGGAGAAGATCCGGCACCCCCGTCGCGTCGGGCTCGTCCCGCTCGCCCGAGACCACCGTCAGCTGCTGGGTGGCGCGGGTGAGGGCGACATAGAGGACACGCAGGCCCGCCGGGGACTCGTCCGCGATCTCCGCCGGGGAGACGACGACGGTGGCGTCGTACTCCAGGCCCTTGGCCTCCAGGCTGCCGAGGGCCACGACCCGGTCGCCGAGCCCGGCGAGCCAGCGGGCGGCCTCCTCGCGGCGCTGCATGGCGACGACCACGCCGATCGTGCCGTCGACGCGGTCCAGCAGCCGGGCCGCCTCCTCGCGGACCGTCTCGCCGAGGGAGTCGCGGACGACGGCGAACCGCGGGCGGACGCCCGTCGAGCGCACCGCGGACGGAGACTCGGAGCCCGGCATGGCGAGCGCCAGCACCTTCGCGGCCAGCTCGGCGATCTCCGCGGGGTTGCGGTAGTTCACGGTGAGCTGGAAGCGGCGGCGCGGACGGGTGCCGAGGGCCTCGTCGCGGGCCTCGGCCGCCTCGTCGGGGTCGGACCAGGAGGACTGGGCCGGGTCGCCGACGATCGTCCAGGTGGCGTGCCGGCCGCGGCGGCCGACCATGCGCCACTGCATCGGCGTGAGGTCCTGGGCCTCGTCGACGATGACGTGGGCGTACTCGGTGCGCTCCTGGGCGAGCCGCTCGGCGCGCTCGCGCTGGCTCTCCTCGCGCACCGGCATCAGCTCCTCCAGACCCGTGAGCAGGTCGAGGGGGTCCAGCTCGCGCTTCTTCTTCGGGCGGGCCGGGGCACCGAGGATCGCCTGGAGCTCGTCCAGCATGGCGATGTCGTGCACCGAGTGCCCGTCGCGGCGCAGGGAGCGGGCGACACGGCGGACCTCGCCCGGGTTCAGGACGCGCCGGGCCCAGCGGCCGAGGCGCTTCTCCTCGGACATCGCCGTGAGGACCGTCCGCGGGGTCAGCTCCGGCCACCAGGCGTCCAGGAACTCCAGGAAGGAGTCCTCGCCGGTCACGTCCTCGTCGAAGGAGGAGCGCAGCTCGGCGGCGAGCTCCGGGTCGGTGTGCCGGGCGGCGCCGCCGGACCGCGTCCACAGGGCGTCCAGCAGGAGCTTGCGGGCGCGCGGGCGCAGCAGGTTCACCGGGGCGGTGCCGCTGAGGGCGGTGCGCCGGATCTCCGCGAGCTGCTCTGCCTCCAGCTCCAGCCGGCGGCCGAAGGCGACGACGCGCAGGCGGGTCGGAGAATCGTTCAGCTCCAGAGCTCCGCGCGCGGCCTTCCGGAGCACCTTGAGCATGCGGTACGAGCCCTTGGCGCGGGCCGTGGCCGGGGAGTCGTACAGGGTGGCCTCGGCGCCGTCGACCAGCGAGCCGATCGCGCGGATGGCGACCTGCCCCTCCTCGCCGAGCGACGGCAGGACGCCCTCGGTGTACGCCACCAGCAGCGGGGTCGGGGAGACGATCAGGATGCCGCCCGAGTAGCGGCGCCGGTCCTGGTAGAGCAGGTAGGCGGCGCGGTGCAGGGCGACGGCGGTCTTGCCGGTGCCCGGGCCGCCCTCGACGTAGGTCACGGAGGCGGCGGGGGCGCGGATGACCAGGTCCTGCTCGGCCTGGATGGAGGCGACGATGTCCCGCATGGTGTGGGTCCGGGCCTGGCCGAGCGCGGCCATCAGGGCGCCGTCGCCGATCACGGGCAGCTCCCGGCCGTCCAGGAAGGCCGTCAGCTCGGGGCGCATCAGGTCGTCCTCGACCCCGAGGACGCGGCGCCCCTTGGAGCGGATGACCCGTCTGCGCACCACCCGGCCGGGGTCGACCGGGGTGGAGCGGTAGAAGGGGGCGGCGGCCGGGGCCCGCCAGTCGATGACCAGCGGGGCGTAGTCGTCGTCGAGGACGCCGATCCGCCCGATGTGCAGGGTCTCGGCGATGTCGGCGGTGTTGTCACCGCGCACGGCGCCCTCGGCGGGCTCCACGGCGGTGTAGGCGCCGTCGGGCCCCTTCTTGCCGTCCTTGCCGAGCAGCAGGTCGATCCGGCCGAAGAGGAAGTCCTCGTACTCGTTGTTCAGCCGGTTGAGGTGCACGCCCGCCCGGAAGACCTGCGCGTCGCGTTCGGCGAGCGCGCCGGGCGTGCCGACCTTGCCGCGCTCGGCCGCGTCACGCATGAGGAACTCGGCCTCGTGGATCTTTTCCTCGAGGCGGTGGTACACCCGGTCCAGGTGTTCCTGTTCGACGCTGATCTCACGGTCCCGGACGGAGTCCTGGACCGAGCCGACCGCGGTTTCCTGCTGAGCCTGTGCGGCCACCGGGCCCCCTTCTGACGTGCTGGGCAGCCGTCAACCGTACGCGAAGGGGGCCCCTGGAAGCTATGCGTCCGCCATGTGCCGCGTCATACGGCCACCTCGACCAGACGCTTGCCCTCGAACGTCATGACCTCGAAGCGCTCGATCTCCTCGGGCGCGAAGGCCGCCCCGCCGTGCACGTACAGCGGCTGTCTGGCCTGCTCGGTCTTGGCGTTCGCGATGCCGTAGCCCCACTTCGGGACCGACCAGGAGGTGATCGTCTCGCGCTCGCCGTTCTTGCCGACGGCGATCAGGGAGCACTTCTCGGGTCCGGTGACGTTCTTCAGTTCCAGCACGGCGTGCGTGCCCCAGGCCTTGGGCTCCATGGCGACCGTCGCGGAGACCTTGGTGGAGGCGTCGCGGCCGGCGACCCGGTCGGTCATGACGTCGAAGGCGGCCTTGGCCGGGCTGGTGGCGTGCGCCTCGTTGGCCGTACCGCCGCTGTCGGTGGTGGCGATGGCGGCGACCGGGCCGCCGATGATCAGGGCGGCTGCCGCGGCCACCATGTAGAAGCTGCGGCGGCGGGTCATCGCGCGGCGCTCGGCGACCTCGTCGACGAGGTTCTGCACCAGGCGCGGACTCGGCTTGGCCGACAGCGACTCGCCGATGGCGGGCGTGCCGGAGCCCGGCAGGTCGGCCAGCGCGGCCAGCATCGGCTCCATCCCGGCCAGCTCGTCGAGCTGCTGGGCGCACCATTCGCAGGTGGCGAGGTGCATTTCGAAAGCGGTTGCTTCGGCGTCGTCGAGAATCCCGAGGGCGTAGGCGCCGACGGTCTCGTGCTCGTTCGCGCCCGAAGGGCCCTGCGATCCCTGCATGGGGCCAGACATACCCGGACCCCCTGCTCCGTATCCCCCGTATGTGTTCATCACGCCGTCACCCCCCGCTCCTCCAGTGCCAGCTTCATCGACCGCAGGGCGTAGAACACCCGTGAGCGGACGGTTCCGCTGGGTATCCCCAGCGTCTCGGCCGCCTCGTTGACGGTACGCCCCTTGAAATACGTCTCGACGAGCACCTCCCGGTGGGCGGGGGTCAGGTCGTCGAGCGCGTCCGACAGCGTCATCAACCACAGCGCCTTGTCGATCTCGTCCTCCGCGGGGATGACCTCCAGCGGCGACGGATCGACCTCCTGCGGCCGGGCCTGCCGGCTGCGGTGGCCGTCGATGACGATGCGGCGTGCGACCGTCACCAGCCAGGGGCGTACCGATCCGGTCGCTCGATTGAGCTGACCGGCGTTCTTCCAGGCACGGATGAGCGTCTCCTGCACGACGTCCTCGGCGCGCTGCCGGTCACCGGCGACCAGTCGGAGGACGTACGCAAGCAGGGGTCCGGCGTGCTCTCTGTACAGAGCACGCATCAGCTCCTCGTCAGGTTCGACCGAGGGCTGGGACATGCGATGTCGGGCCCTCGATCCACGTTCATTGGCCACGGCCGCATCCTTGCGCACGCCCACCTCCGGTGTCCCCACTTCGTCTGGGCTCCCCCAGCCGGTCGCTCCACCACCCGTACGCAACGGACGCGTTGAGTGTTCAAACGCGGCTGACAGTTTTCTCCTGGGTGACATGACGGAGGGGACACGAGGGCACATTCCCCCTTCAATGTCTTTACATTTTCGCCACGCGAGAAGGGAGGCAGGGGCTTGGTACGGACCAGGTGAAGGTAAACGACGTGTAATCGAAATCACTTCGACAGCGGCGGACAGGAAGCGCGCGAAAGGGACTTAACGGATCGTCAGGCGCGGGCGAGCGCCGCCCTGCGCCGATGCCGGGCGACCCGCTCGCGGTTCCCGCACACCTCACTGCTGCACCAGCGGCGCCGGCGCCCGCGCGAGGTGTCGAGGTAGACGATCGGGCAGTTGTCCCCCGCGCACTGCCGCAGCGCGGCCCGGGCGACCGGATCGGTGAGCAGTTCGACGGCGTCCCGGGCGACGGCGGCGAGCAGCGCCGGGCGCTCGGGTGGCCCCTCCAACTCGCGGACGAGGGTGCCGTCCTGAGCGCGGATCGCGCGCGGGGCGGGTGGTGAGGTGCGGGCCGCCTGGTTCACCCGGGCGAGCGCGCGCTCGTACGACGGCCAGGACCTGACCTCGGCCGACAGCGCGCCACGGACCAACTGGTCGACACGTCCCCGCAGTTCCCGGAAGTCGAGGAGCCATGGGTCGTCGGCGTGGGCGAGGGAGGTCCCGGCCGGGACGAGTCCGGACCCCGTGATCCACGCGCGCAACACCTCGACGGAGTCGAGCCGCTCGCCCGGGTGCGTGGTGGCGAGGAGATCCAGACAGAGCCGTCCGGCATCGAAGCGCAGCTCGTACGAGACCGTGGCCGTACCCAGTGCCATGTGCCTGTCACCGCCTAGGGGTCACCCCGGGTCCGGCCCCGGACGAACCGTTCCCTCTAACAGTGCCTTCCCGCTTCCGCGCCCGGAACCCCTAGTGGACGCGTGCTTATGCGGGCGCGCGTCATGGCCATGTCCGGGGCAAGGGGCCCCGCCTTGACTGGACGCATGACGACGAGGACAGCGACTCTCACGGCGGCCACGATCACCACGGGCCTGCTCGCCGGCACGTTCTACGCCTTCGCCTGCGCGGTGATGCCGGGGCTGGCACGCAGCGAGGACGAGGTCTACGTCGAGGTGATGCGGGACATCAACGAGGTCATCCAGAACCCGGTGTTCCTGCTGAGCTTCCTGGGAGCACCCGTCCTGACGGGCCTTGCGGCCTGGCAGCTGCGGCGCGACCGGCGCAGGTGGTGGGTGTGGGCGGCCGCCGCCGCGAACACCCTCGCCCTGCTGCTGACGTTCGCGGTGAACATCCCGCTCAACGACGCCTTGGCAGGGCCGGGTGACCCCTCGGAGCTCCGGGAGGACTTCGAGGGGGCGTGGGTGGCGTGGAACGTGGTGAGGGGGGTTCTGGTGACGGCGGGATTGGGGTGCTTGGCAGCGGGCCGGAGCGCGGGCACCACAGCACACCCGCACTCCTGCGACTAGCCGTCCGCGTACTTCGCGTCCGCCGCCGGATCCAGGGCCAGCCGGTACCCCCGCTTCACCACCGTCTGGATCAACTTCGGCGTACCGAGGGCCGATCGCAGCCGGGCCATGGCGGTCTCGACAGCGTGTTCGTCCCGCCCGGCCCCGGGCAGCGCCCGCAGCAGCTCCGCCCGAGCCACCACCCACCCCGGCCGTCGCGACAACGCCCGCAGCAAGGACATCCCCGCCGGCGGAACCGGCCGCAGCACTCCGTCGACCAGCACGGCGTGCCCGCGTATCTCCACCCGATGGCCCGCCACCGGCAACGCCCGGGCCCGAGCGGGCAGTTCCTGGCACAGCAGCTGAACCAGCGGGCCGAGACGGAAGCGTTCGGGCTGGACCGTGTCGACCCCCCGCGCCTGCAACGGCAATGCGGTCACCGGACCCACGCAGGCCGGCACCACATCGTGGCTCAGCGCCGACAGCAGCTCCGGCAGCAACCCCCGCTCCTCGGCCCGCGACAACAGCGACGCCGCGGCCGGAGCGCTCGTGAAGGTCAACGCGTCCATCCCACGCGTCACGGCGGCGTCCAGCAGCCGGTCCACCGGCGAGATGTCCTCCGGCGGCATCCACCGGTACACCGGCACCCCCACGACCTCCGCGCCCCCGGCCCGCAGCGCCTCCACGAACCCCGGCAGCGGCTCACCGTGCAGCTGTACGGCGATCCGGCGCCCGTCGACGCCCTCCTCCAGCAGCCGGTCCAGCACCTCCGCCATCGACTCCGACGAGGGCGACCAGTCCTCCGTGAGACCCGCGGCGCGTATCGCACCCTTCACCTTCGGCCCGCGCGCGAGGAGTTCCACCCCGCGCAGCCGGTCCAGCAGGTCCTCCCCGAGCCCCCACCCGTCGGCGGCCTCGATCCATCCCCGGAAGCCGATCGCGGTCGTCGCCACGACCACGTCCGGCACCTGGTCCACGATCTCCTTGGTCGCGGCCAGGAGTTCACCGTCGTCGGCCAGTGGCACGATGCGCAGGGCGGGCGCGTGCAGGACGGCGGCGCCGCGTCGCTGCAGCAGCGCCCCCAGCTCGTCGGCGCGGCGCGCGGCGGTCACCCCTACGGTGAACCCCGCGAGAGGGCCGTGTTGCCCTTGGTCGGGCTTGTGCTGTTCGTCGTACATAACTCTCGTCCCGCACTCGAGTCGGTACATGTCGGGTCGCACCCGCATGCACGGGTTCCACCCGCATGCCGATCGAGCCTGTCAACGGTCCGTGACAGGCTCGGTTCGGCTTGATGTCAGCGGTGTTACGTCACACCGGCTCACACCTCGGCATAGCTGAGCTGCGGCTTCGCCTCCGAAGCGGCCGTGGAGGCGTGCGGCTGGACGGTCGTGCGGCGAAGGTATACGGCCCAGGTGACCACGAAGCACACACCGTAGAAGGCGAGGAAGGCGACGAAGGCGCCGGTGCCGGAACCCACCGAGAGGAAGGACTGGCGGAAGGCGAGGTTGATGCCGAGTCCGCCGAGCGCGCCCACCGCGCCGATCAGGCCCATGGAGGCGCCGGACAGGCGGCGGCCGTAGATGGCGGCCTCCTCGCCCTCCAGTCCCTTGGCCAGGGCCTTGGCGTGGAAGATGCCGGGGATCATCTTGAACGTCGAGCCGTTGCCGAGGCCGCTCAGCACGAACAGTGCGATGAACGCGGTGGTGAACAGCGGCAGCGACTCCCGCATCGAGGCCACGATGACCACCGAGGTGGCGGCGGCCATGGCGACGTAGTTCCACAGCGTGATCCGCGCCCCGCCGAACCGGTCGGCGAGCGCCCCGCCGACGGGCCGGATCAGCGAGCCGAGCAGCGGGCCGATGAAGGTGACGTACGCGGCCTGCAGCGGCGTGCGGCCGAACTGGGTCTGCAGGACGAGCCCGAAGGCGAAGGAGTAGCCGATGAAGGACCCGAACGTCCCGATGTAGAGGAAGGACATGATCCAGGTGTGTCCCTCCCTCACCGCGTCCTTGGCGGCGCCGGTGTCGTTCTTCACCGAGGAGATGCTGTCCATGTACAGCGCGGCGAGGACGGCGGCGACCACGATCAGCGGGATGTAGATCCCGAGCAGCACACGCGGCCCACCGCTGGCGCCGATGACCGCCAGGCCGACCAGCTGCACGACGGGCACGCCGATGTTTCCGCCGCCCGCGTTGAGGCCGAGCGCCCAGCCCTTCTTCCGGAGCGGGAAGAAGGCGTTGATGTTGGTCATGCTGGAGGCGAAGTTGCCGCCGCCGACGCCGGCGAGCATCGCGCACACCAGGAAGGTCGTGAACGACGTCCCCGGCTCCATCACGACGAACGCGGCGACCGTCGGCACCAGCAGCAGGCTCGCCGAGATGATCGTCCAGTTCCGGCCGCCGAAGATCGCGACCGCGAAGGTGTACGGCACCCGGACGACGGCGCCGACCAGGGTCGCCATCGAGACGATGGTGAACTTGTCGGCCGGGGACAGCCCGTACTCAGGGCCCATGAAGAGCACCATGACCGACCACAGGGTCCAGATCGAGAACCCGATGTGCTCGGAGAGGACGGAGAAGAACAGGTTCCGCCGGGCGATCTTCTCGCCCTTCTCGTTCCAGAAGGTCTCGTCCTCCGGATCCCAGTGATCGATCCAACGGCCTCCCCTGCTCGCGGCTGGGGCAGTGCTTGGGGCTGTCATGACGCCTCCACGGGGCTCCGGGCTCAGGTCGTACTCCAGGGAGTGGCTGATCCCGAAGGTAGGGAGGGCGCGTTTCCTGCCTGTGGCACTGGGTGACCGGAAAGGAACTTTGCTCTCACCGCAGGAGGAGGTCGGATGAGAGGTTCCCGTGACGGGGGGTGGCGGGTCAGTGGGCCGGGGGCTGCCAGTGGGGGTTCTGCTGGTGGGGGTAGGGCTGGGGCTGCTGGGCGTGCGGCTGCTGCGGGTACGGCTGTGGCGCGTAGGGCTGCTGGGGGTACGGCTGCTGCGGGAACTGCCGGCCGTACGGGGCGGGGCCGCCTTGCGCAACGGCCCCGTAGGGGCTGTTGGCGAACGGGTTCTCCTGCCCCGGCACCCGGACCCCGGCCGGGAGGTACCGCAGCCGACCGGTGGCGTCGTTGACCGCCTGGAAACCGGCCGCCTGGAGACGCGCCGCGAACTTGGCGTTCCGCTTGCGGTTGACGACGAAGGCGATGCCGAGTCCACCGATGAGCAGAGCCTCCAGCACACCGGCGATGACCCAGGTGACGCTCCCCTGACTGGACTGCAGCGCGACGGCGAGACACCCGACGCTGCCGCCGAGCGCCCCCAGCAGCATCCGCTTCTCGGCGCTCTTGCCGGTGAGGTCGAAGTTGATCCGCGCCTTGAGCAGTTCGAAGGCGTCCGGTACGAGGGGCGGTACGGAGACGCCGTCGCCGGCGTTCGGATACTGCGCCCAGTTCTGCGCGGCGCGGGCGCGGGCGTGGGGGCTGTGGTCGGGCACGAGCAGCATGACGAGCGCGGAGTTGTGACTGCCGCCCTGCCGCACGTCGGCGTACTCGTAGCCGAACTGCTGGGCGATGAAGGCAAGCCGGGCCAGCTTCTTCACGGAGGCCATGGGACTGGTCAGCTCGACGGGCTCCCCACTCGCCATCAGCCCCAGCATCTTCCGCACCTGCCGCTTGCTCATCAACACCCTCCCCGTTGTTCACGTGCGCAACGCGGCCAGTGTTCCATGAGGGTCTGACAGCGGGAACCGCGGAAATCGGCGCCGTGACGGCGACCGGCACCTGGGCCCCGGGCGATGCCTCGCTGGGCGCCTTCCTGGCGGAGCGCGACGGCGAACTGACCCGCATCCTGGCCGGCATCCGCGGCCTGTGCGCCTTCGGCCCGGTCTTCACGGCGGTCGTCGGCGAACTCGGGTACTTCCGCGACCACGAAATCACCGCGCCCTCTCTTCTCCTCTGGTCCGGCGGAGTCGAGGGCGTACGGCCCGACCTGGCGCACCCGACGGCCGTGCGCCGCATGTGCCGCACAGGAGCGGACCTCCGGCTGACGGAGTTCCTGCAGGCCCTGATCACGGCGGCGCTGGTGGCGAAGACGGACACCACCCCGGGTGCTCGCGAGCTCGCCGACATCCTGACCCTGGCCACCGACCTGGTGGACGGCACCGGGCACTGCACCCCCGCCACGGCCTTCCGCGCCTGGCGGCTTCGGTGCCTGATTCCCGTACTCCGCCCGGACTCGGGGGCCCCGGAGAGCGGGAAGGCGGGGTTCCGGGCGGATGAGCGGGCCTTGGACGCCGTTATCCTCTAGCGGATCCCACAGGGAGGGGAGAGTCCATGTCCGCCGACTCCACGCCCGAGCGTACGAAGGCGCGGCGCTCGCTCGCCGGGAACCTGGCCTTCGGCGCGGGAGCCGTCGGCGTGCTGGCGACGACGGTGCTCGGGGCGTTCGCGGCCGTGGCGCTGCTCAAGTCGCCGCTGTCCGCCGCCGTGCCCGAGGACGGGAAGCACGCGCTGGTCGTCGGATGCGTCGGGCTCGGTGGCATCGTGGGCCTGATGGTGCCCACCGTGCTGTTCGGCATGGTGCGGGGCACCGAGGACACCCCCCGGGTCGAGCCCGGCGAGGCCCTGCGCAAGATCCTCGCCGTGCTGGTCTTCGGGGCCTGGCTCGTGATCGTGGGCCTGGTGGCCGCCCAGCTCGGTCACGTCCTTCCCCGCGACCTCACCACCACCGTCGCCGTCCTCGCCGTCGGCTTCGGCTGGATGCCGCTCGCCATGGTTCCCTGGGAGAAGCTGGGGCTCGGTGGCATGGTGCCGAGGTCACGCAAGGCGAACTGAGTCGGCCAGTTCGTCGGCCACCTTCGACAGCTCCTCGCCCAGCCCGAGCGACGTCCACAGCAGCCGGCACTCCAGCGCCGTGGCGTAACGGGTCGGCAGTACGTAGTGGGCGATGCCCTCGATGATCACGCCGCTGTCGGACTCCGGTGCCGTGGGTTCCTGGCGGTGGACGCGAAGGGCGGGTCCGAGAGGGAGCTCGACCTCCCTGATGCCCTGCTCTCCCCCGAAGTACGGCCCCTCCGCCCGCCCCGCCTCCGCGCGGAAGGCGGCCAGGCTCCGCGACTCCGGGGGAACCCGCAGCTCACGAACCGTGTAACTGGCGATGATCGCGTCCCGGCGCGGCGCCAGCACGGCGGCGCACAGCGCGCCCTGCCGTACGGCGACGCCCCAGTACCAGAGGAGGTCGTAGGCGAAGGCCGTACGGAGTTCCTCCCCGGCCTCCTCGTCCAGGTGCCGTGCGGCGACGCCGAGCGCCCAGCGCTCGGGGTCCTCGCTGCGCAGGTCCAGCACCAGCCAGTTGTGCGCGGCGGGCAGTTCGACCCGGCACTCGCGCCACTCGTCCGCCGTAGCAGCCATGCCGGTGCTCACACTCCCGCCAGCGAGGCGTCGGAGCCGGTGACGTCGATCTCGGGATCGCCGCCGAACAGCCCGACGAAGCTCCGGGTGTCCGAGCCGGCGCCGGTGGCGGTGCCGCCGAGACCCAGCGAGTTGTAGGCGATGGCCTGCTTGAACGCGTCCGGCGTCCCGATGAAGCTGAGGTCGGCCGGGTCGATGTTCTTGATCCGGGTCAGTTCGTCGACCATGCCGGGACCGGCGTACATGCTGGCCAGACCGCGCGCACCGGCCGCGTTGTAGGCGTCGCGGGCGGCGGAGAAGTTGTCGCCGACCTTGAACAGGTCCCGCCAGTTGCTGCGGATGGTGCCGAGGTCGTCGACGAAGGAACTGGGCAGCCCCCGGAAGGCGGCGCCCAGGGACACATCGGGCAGGGCCGCACCCGGGGTCGCCCCCGCGCGGGCGCCGACCATGGCCTCGACGAGGTCGCGCCGGGCGGCGGAGGAAAGGTTGGGGTGCCAGCCACGGACGTACTGCGTGGCGGCGGTCCAGACACGGCTGCGGCCGACGGTGGCGGCCATCTTGGCGCCGGCGGAGAAGACCCGCCCGATGCCGAACGTGGCCAGCCCGAGCACATCGATGGCGACATCGCCCCAGGAGCCGTCGCCGTTGATGGCGAGCAGCACATGGCAGACGAGCGAGATCGCCGTCATGACGAGGGCGATCGTGCCGAGCACGGCGGCGAGGGCCTGTCCGATGACGGGGATCCACCCGACGACCAGGGCGAGCAGCCCGCACACGGCGGCGATGGCCCCGGCGATGTCGCTGACGAGTTTCAGGGTGTCCCGTAGATCGTCGAGCCAGGAGTCGTTGAGCCCGTCGCCCTCGGTGGTGTCGTGGATCTTCTTGGCGGCCTTGTCCCCGGCCTCCTTGTGCCGGGTCTTGAGCCCGGAGAGCTTCGAGCGCAGCCCGTCGAGGTCGCCCTGCAGGTCGGAAGCCGCCTTGTCGAGCTTCTTCTGGCCGGCGTCGTCGGTCCCCTTGGGCGGGTTGGCGGCGCTGGACTTGGCGGTCGTCAGTTCACCGGCCTTGGTCTCGGCCTGGGTGAGCAGCTTGTCGGCGTCGGTCTGGACCGAGGCCAGCTCGGTGCAGTACTCCCTGAGCGCGGACCCGGCGTCGGCGTACCGGTCGTGCGCCTTGCTCACGTTCTTGGCGGTCTCGTTCGCCTTCTCGGCGAAGGCCCGCCCGGCGTCGGAGTCCCAGCTCTCCAGGTTGCCGATACGGCGGAGGGCGGCGGCGGTGTCGGTGATGGTCTTGGCGGTCGCGGCGAAGCGCCGGGAGAGCGCCTGCATGTCGTGGAGGTCACCGGGGACGGGATCGGCGCTCTCCCCGAGCACCTCCCACCGGTGGTCGGCGGGCCGGGTCACTTCTTCTTCCCCTTGCCCACGAGCGCGTCGTAGAGCGCGGTGTCCAACTCGGTGTACGCCTTGCCCGCCTCATGGGCGAGCGTGCCGAGCCCCTTGATCTCCTCGATCATCTTCTTGCGGTTGTCGTCCCACCCGTCGGAGAACTCCTGAAGCCGCTCGTGCAGGGTCTGATGCCCGACGGTACGGCGGTCGTAGGCGTCCATCAGCTTGTCGAGCCCTTCGAGCTCGGTGGCGACGGTACGCAGCCCGGTACCGGCGGTGCGGAGGTCGTCGGTGGAGACCTTGAGTTTCTTGCTCACGCCGGTATCTCCGTCTCCTCGGTCGGCTGATGCCAGCGCAGGGTCCCGGCCACGGCGTCGAAGAGTCCGACCATGGCGTCCGCGATGGGCTCGAGAGGCGTGCTGAAGGTGAGGAGCAGCACCTCGTCCCGCTCAGGAACGGGCACGAAGTACTCCACGATCGTGTCGTCGAACTCGGTTCCCAACTTGCGGGACTGCTTGGGCCGCTCACGCCGGAGCAGCCGCGCGGCGACCCCGGCGGCGGGCAGCTTGACGGGCTCGACCTCCCCGGAACCGGCCAGCGCGACAACGGCATCGAGACTGTCGAACTTCTCGAAGAGCCGACAGACGAGGAGGGAGGCGGAGAGCGGAATCCCCCCGGCTTCGAGGAACGACAGGTAGAGCACGACGCCTCCCTGCTCCACCCCCGCCTCCGCGGCCCCGAGCAACTGCTCCTCGGCCTTGCGCCGCAACACGGGCTGATCATCGACCCCGGCGAACTGCCGCTTGATGAGCGCGGCGACGGACGCCTCCATCCGCTCCCGCGGCTGAAGGGGGATGCGATACCAGTCCTCGGGCGTGATCAACCCGAACACGGGCGCCCGCGTGTCGGTCATGGAGGGCTCCTGGTGGCGCAAACGTGACGGCAGAGATCAGCGCCACGCTATCGGCTCCCACGCCACGCAGGAAGCGCGTCCGTGCCACAGCGCAGCTGTCGCCGGGCGCCTCACGCGTCACGCCCGGCGCCTGCTGCCGCCCCGCTTCACCCCGTTCGGCCACAGCCTCGGCCGGCGTTGTGCCGCGAGGTCCTCGATCCAGCCCACCGCAAGGATCGTGAGGCCGATCAGGGGCCAGACCAGGAAGAACATCCAGATCAGGTAGGTGGAGTCCAGGGCCGCGACCGCCTGTTCGCCCTGCATGAAGGGGAGTTCGTAGAGGTTGTCCAGGATCGGGACCGTGGCCATGATCAGCATGTTGTGCCAGAGGTAGATCGTGACCGCCCGGTTGTTGGAGAGGGTGATCAGCTTGTCCCATCTCCGCAGGCCGCCCGGGAGTTCCTGCCAGGACGGGCTGTAGATCAGCAGGATCACCACGAAACCGAAGGACCACGACGCCTGGGCCAGCGGGATGTCGTTCAGGTCCCAGCCGTCCGGGCCGAGGTGACCGGAGGCCCACCACAGGCCGAAGGCCATCAGCAGCGAGGAACAGGACACCGCGACGTAGCGCGGGATCCGGGCCAGCAGCCCCTCGTGGTGAGCGAAGCCCAGAACCCAGCAGCCGCCGTAGACCGCGAAGTCCGTGACCGCGTTGCCCGTTTCACCGGGGATCGTCACCACTCCCGTGCCGACGATCGCCGTCAGGCCCAGCGGGGCCAGCAGCGTCGGCCAAGGGGCCCGGCGGAAGCACCACAGCAGCAGCGGGGACGCCACCACGAACCACAGATAGGCGCGCAGGTACCACAGCGGCCCCGCGGCCTGCACCGCCCACGAGTCCTCCAGCAGGCCCGACTGCGAGCCGATGTGCCAGGGGAAGGGCGGTGCGCCGATCGGGATGATGTAGTTGACCAGCTCCAGCAGCGCCCAGGTCGGGCTGTCCTCCGTGTTCTTCGTCGGGTTCCAGCCGCCCGCGAACATGAGCGTCAGCACCACCGCGCTGAACGCCCACAGCGGCGGCAGGAGCCGGCGGACCCGGCCCTTGATCACGCCCCACGCCGGGCGGTTCAGGGAGCGGGCCATCAGGGACCCGGCCAGCGCGAACATCACGCCCATCGACGGGAACAGCACCGTCAGCCAGGCCCAGCCGAAGAGGTGGTAGACGACCACGCGTACCAGGGCTATCGAGCGGAGCAGGTCCAGGTAGCGGTCCCGGACCGGGCGGGCGGGGGCCGCCGGGGGCTCCACCACGTCGTACGACTGCTGCGACATCTCCTGCGTCATCCCACCGGCCTCCGATCCCGGCTCGCGACCGGACCGCCCGGCGCCTCGACCACACCCGTCCGCCGCAGCTTCTGCCAGCGCAGCCGGCCACCCGTGAGCGCGGTGATCCAGGACTGGAGCAGGACCACGTACATCAGCTGGCGGTAGAGAATCTGCTGGAGCGGGAGCGAGATCAGGTGCGTCATCCGCTCCTTGTCCAGGCGGAACGCGTACGCCGCGCACACCGCCTGGATGGCCAGCACGCCCAGCCACGCCACGATCGTCTTCTGCGTCGGGCCGAAGACCAGGCCGTACAGCAGGAACACGTCGATCAGGGGGGCCAGGAGCGGCGCCAGAACCATGAACAGCGAGACCAGCGGCAGGCCCACCCGGCCGAAGCGGCCCGACGGACCGCTCTCCACCAGGGCCCTGCGGTGCTTCCAGATCGCCTGCATGGTGCCGTAGGACCAGCGGTAGCGCTGGGACCACAGCTGCTGGACCGTCTCCGGGGCCTCGGTCCAGGCGCGGGCCTTCTCGGCGTAGACCACGCGCCAGCCGTCCCGGTGCATCGCCATCGTGATGTCGGTGTCCTCGGCGAGCGTGTCGTCGCTCATGCCGCCGACCCGTTCCAGAGCCGTGCGACGGAAGGCTCCCACCGCCCCCGGGATCGTCGGCATGCAGCGCAGCATGTCGTACATCCGGCGGTCCAGGTTGAAGCCCATCACGTACTCGATGTGCTGCCAGGCGCCGATGAGGGAGTCCCGGTTGCCGACCTTGGCGTTGCCGGCCACCGCGCCCACGCGCGGATCGCCGAAGGGCTGGACGAGCTCACGGACCGTGGACGGCTCGAAGACGGTGTCGCCGTCCATCATGACCACGATGTCGTAACGGGCGTTCGCCAGGCCCCTGTTCAGCGCGGCCGGCTTGCCCGCGTTCAGCTGGCGGATCACCCGGACGTTCGGCAGGCCCATCGCCTCGACGATCCGCGCGGTGCCGTCGGTCGAGCCGTCGTCGATGACGAGGATCTCGATGGGATGCTCGCTCGCCATCAGGGAACGGACGGTGTTCTCGATGCACTTGGCCTCGTTGTACGCGGGCACCAGCACCGACACCGGTTCCGTCACCGGCGGACCCCAGCTGAAGCCGCGCCTGCGCACCCTGCGCGCGTGCGCGCCGGACAGGACGAGCATCAGTACGAACCGGCTGATCACCAGGAAGCCGATGATCGCGAGCCCGACCACCAGCACGGCGGTGATGTTGTCGGAGGCCTGGACCAGGAAGATCCACGCCTTGCCCTTCCACAGGTCGATGCCGCTGACCCGGCTGTGCGCGCTGGGCGCGCCGAGGGCCTCGGTGAGGTTGTCGAACTCGTAGCCCTTGGCCTGCATGTCCGGCAGGAACCGGTCCAGGGCCTGCACCGTCTGGTGGCGGTCGCCGCCGGAGTCGTGCATCAGGACGATCGCGCCCTGACCGCCCTTGGGGGTGGCGCGGCGGATGATCTCGTCCACGCCCGGCTTGCGCCAGTCCTCGCTGTCGGTGTTGTTGACGACCGTGATGTAGCCGCGGGAGCCGATGTACTCGGTCACCGGCCAGGACTTGTTGTCCATGGCGGCGGAGAAGGAGGAGTAGGGCGGGCGGAACAGGGACGTGCGGATCCCGGCCGCGCCGCTGATCGCGAGCTGGTTCTGGGACAGCTCCCAGTCGATGCGTTTCTTCGACTGGTAGGAGAGGTCCGGGTGGTTGAAGGTGTGCAGGCCGATCTCGTGGCCCTCGTCCACCATGCGCTCGACGAGGTCCGGGTAGCGCGAGGCCATGGTGCCGGTGACGAAGAAGACCGCGTGCGCGTCGTACCTCTTGAGCACGTCCAGGACCTTGGGCGTCCACTCGGGGTCGGGGCCGTCGTCGAAGGTGAGGACGAGCCGGTGGTCCGGCATGTCCATGGTCTGGGTGCGGCCACCGCGGGCGTCGATGACCGGGCCGCCCTTGAGCACCTGCTCGGGGACGCGGTCGGACGCGGTCGCGGGGCGGACGCGGTGGTCCGCCAGGATCTCGCTGTGCACATATCCGCGCAGCATCAGCATCGCCATCAGCGCGGCGAGGACGAGCGTGGGCAGGAGCAGGCGCATGGGCACGCGGCGGCGCCTGGGACCGTCGGGGGAGATACCCCGGCGGCTGGTACGGGAGGCCATCAGAGGGTGTGCTCCGGGGACGGGTCGTTCGGGGTTGCGGCGGGGTTCTCTGCGGCGACCGCATCGGTGCCGGCGCCTCCGGCGTCGCCACCGCCCTCGGTCGGAGTCGGTTCCGACGTGGGCTCGCCGGTCTCCGTCGGGGTGGGGTCGGGGTCGGGCGTGGTCCCCGTCTCGGTGGGGTCGGGGTCGACGGGCGTCGGGTCGAGGTCCGGCGTCGTCGGCTTCGTCGCGGTCGGTTCGGGGTCGGTGCCGGTGCCCGGTTCCTCGGTGGTGGCGGAGGCGTCCGGCGCGGTGGCGTCGGCCCCCGGGGAGGGGGTCACTCCGTCGCTGACGGAGGGGGAGGCGCCGGGGGTCGCTCCGCCGGCACCGCCGGCCGGCGCCGACTCGGCGGGCAGCGGCGAGGTGTCCACCCGGCCGGCCGGGGTGTCCTGCCTCGGGTCCTGGACGGGGAGCCAGGGCGCGTTGGAGTTGCCGGACAGCACGGTGGCGACGATGACGACGGCGTAGACGGCGCAGGCGAGCGCGACGACCATGCCGAGCCGCCGGTACCGGCGGCTGCGCCGGCCGGACTCGTCCACGAACACGGGCCCGTCGGAGCCCTCCGCGCCCCCGCCGGCGGGACCGCCCTTGGCCGCCCGCAGCGAGCCGTCGAGCTGAAGTCCGACGCCGTCGAGCTGGATGGTGACCTCGTGCGGGTCATGGGCGACCCCGGCCTCGGGCGCCTCACCCCACGGGTCGCGGGCCCCGGTGGCGGGCGCGGCCGTACGACCCACGGCGTCGAGAGCGGTGGTGTTGCTCACAGCTTCCGGGGCGGTCGTACGAGCCACGCCCTCGGGGGCGGTCGTACGGCTCACCGCACGCGCGGCTCCGTCGCGGGGCGTGAACGCCTCCCCCGCCGCCTTGCGCCCCGCCGTCCTCGGCAGCGCCTCGGTGCGATCGAACCGGTCGAACGCGGACAGCAGTTCCGTCAGATCGGCCTCGGAGGATCCCTCCGCGACCTTCGGCAGCACCGTCGTCGCTTCGGCGTCCGGCGCCGCCGTTCTGTTCCCGGCGGTCTCCGGAAACGCCTGGGTGGCACCCTGCGCCGTTGGATTCGTCTGAGTGCCGGATGCCGCCTCGGGCCACTCCGGTTGGGCGTCTTCTCGCCAATTGTTCACGCGCACACATCCCCCCACGGGACCGTTCCGGGTGCGCGTACGACACTGAGCACCCGTCGATCGTCACCGGGCCCCCACCCGGTCCGAGCGCCCCCTCTAGCACACTGTGCTCAGGCCAAGAATGTAGCGCACGAGTGAGTTCCGTGTTTGCCGCGTGTCAGTTGTGGACCCGCATCGTGACTTTGTCACTGTCCGGAATCCATGCTTCAGCGGCTGGATTCAGCCACTCGTGCTCCGCGGCCAGCTCCGCCGCCGCCCGCCGGAGGGCCGCGAGCCCGGGGTGCACCAGTCCCCTGCGCCACACCAGCGACACCGGTGACAGGGGGACGGGGTCGGTCAGGGGCCGCAGCACCGAGGCGGGCATGGCGGGGAAGTCCACCACGGCGAGGACCGGGGTACGAGTCTTGGCCATGATCCGCCGGAATTCCTCGTGTCCGACGGCGAGCGGAGCGGGGGCCGCGATCTCGATGCCGCGCCCCTCGAACAGCTGCCGCGCGAGGTCCGTCCACTCCGGGGTCCGCGGATTCCCGGCGCCCGCGTAGACCGGGGAGCCCGCCAGCGCGGACAGCGGCACCTCGGCCAGCTCCGCCAGCGGATGGTCCTCGGGAAGGATCACCGCCATCGGCTCGTAGCGCACGGGCTGCTGCTCCAGGCCCGCCCGCAGCGCCGGCGCCAGGCCCGCGAACCGCCCGAAGGACACGTCCAGGCGCCCGGCGAGCAGGTCGGCCGCGGCTCCCGTCAGACCACTCTCGTAGCGGGCCATCAGCTCGCACCCGGACGCGAGCTCGCGGGCCCGCTCCAGCACCCGCGTCCCGGTGCCGAGGCCGGGGGAGTTCACGTCGACCAGCAGCGGCCGGGCCTGCCCGAAGGCGGCGAGCAGATCGTCCTGCGCCGCGAGCGCCCGCCGGGCGTGCGGCACCAGCCGCTCGCCGTCCGCCGTCAGCGTCACCTGCCGGGTGGTCCGGACGAACAGCTCGGCGCCCAGCTCCCGCTCCAGCCGCCGTACGTCCCGGCTGAGCGCCTGCTGGGCGACGTAGAGCCGGGCGGCGGCGCGGGTGAAGTGCAGTTCCTCGGCGACCGCGAGGAAGGCGCGCAGGAGGCGGGGATCGGGCATGACGGGGAATTTACAACGCGGGCGGGTGAATCCGTACGGAGAAGGTGTTGGACCCCTTGATCCACTCCGGGCCACGGTAGGCGCATGCCACACCAGTACCTCCGCCTCTTCGCGATACCCGGCGCCCGGGCCTTCACCGCCGGAAACCTCATGGCCCGCCTGCCCATGGGCATGTTCAGCGTGAGCGCGGTCCTGATGATCGCCGGGACGCGCGGGTCGTACGCCCTCGCCGGCGCCGTCGTCGCGACCGGGCTCGCGGCGACCGCACTGGTCGCCCCCTGGACCGCACGGCTGATCGACCGGCACGGACAGGCCCGCGTCGCCCTGCCCGCCACCCTCCTCGCGACCCTGGGCGCCCTCGCGCTGGTGCTGTGCTCGCGCCGGGGCGCCCCCGACTGGACCCTGTTCGCCGCGTACGCCGCCACGGCGACCACCCCCAACATCGGCGGCATGGCTCGCGCCCGGTGGGCCCATCTGCTGAGGGGCGATCCGGCCGCGCTGCACACCGCGAACTCCTTCGAGCAGGCGGCGGACGAGCTGTGCTTCATGCTGGGGCCGGTCCTCGCGGCCTTCCTGTGCGGCACGTGGTTCCCGGAGGCCGGCACCCTCACCGCAGTGGTCCTGCTCGTGACGGGCATGGCGCTGTTCACCGTCCAGCGCTCGACCGAACCGCCGGTCCGGCCGGGGACGACGCCGACGCGCCCCCCGTACCGGGCCCCGGGCATGCCCGCGCTGCTCGCCGTGTGCCTGGCGATGGGCGCGGTGTTCGGCACCCTGGAGGTCGTCACGATCGCGTTCGCGGACGAGCAGGGGCACCCCACCGCGGCCGGCGCGGTCCTCGCCCTCCAGGCGGGCGGCTCCTGCGCGGCGGGGCTGCTCTACGGCGCCCTGAAGCCGGGCGTCGGCGCCGAGCGCCGCTACCCGTGGTGCATCGCGGCGATGGCCCTACTGCTGACCCTCCCCCTGCTCACCGCGTCCCTCACCGGCTCCCTCGTCCTGCTGGCGGGCGCCCTCCTGGTCTCCGGCATGGCCACCGCGCCGACGATGATCACCAACATGACCCTGATCCAGGAGCGCACCCCCGAGGGCCGACTCAACGAGGGCATGACCCTGGCGGTGACCGGCCTGCTCGGGGGCATCGCCCTGGGCAGCGCGGCCGGCGGCTGGGTCGCGGAGCACGTGTCGGCGCGCGCGGGGTACGGGGTGCCGGTGGCGGCGGCCTGCGTGGCGCTGCTGCTCGCGCTCACGCAACGGACGCACGGGCTCCGGCGGTTCGGTCAGCCGTCGAGCCCCCAGGCCAGCCCGAGCCGGTAGGCGGCGCAGAGGTTCACGTCGAGGAAGTGGGCCCCGGCCGTCCCGCACTGCGTGTCGCCGCTGCCCGGGTCGACGGGCTGGCCGTGGCCCATGCCGGTGACGCTGTAGGTCTCGACGACGGGGGTGCCCGCGGCGTCCCGGTAGACCTGGTGGGGGTATCCGGCCACGGAGTCGGTCACGTCGGCGGTCCGATCGGCGCCGTGGACGTCGGTCCACTGCTCCACGAGGTCGGCCATGTTGACGGGCTTCACGGTGTAGTCGGCGGTGCCCTGCAGGACGGTCAGCGTGGGCCAGGGCCCGCCGTACCCGGGGCGCGCCGCCCGCACCCGGTCACCCCACTGGTCCGGGGTCTGGGTGGCACCGACGTACATGCACACGTACGGCGACCCGGCGGCCTGCGCGCAGCCGTAGGGCAGCCCGGCGACGACGCCGCCGGCGCGGAACTTCTCCGGGTACGCGGCCATCATCACCGAGGTCATCCCGCCCCCGGCGGACAGTCCGGTGACGTAGACCCGTGCCGGATCCCCTCCGGAGTCGGCGAGTTGCCGGTCCACCATCTGCGCGATCGACGCGGCCTCGCCCTGGCCGCGCTGGATGTCGCCGCTCTGGAACCAGTTGAAGCAGTTGGAGAGGTTGTTACCGCTCTGCTGCTGCGGCAGGACGACGGAGAAGCCCCAGCGGTCGGCGAGTTGGGGCCAGCCCGTGCCGGTGCCGTACCCGGCGGCGTTCTGGGTGCAGCCGTGCAGGGCGACCACGACCGGCCGCCCCGCGGGCAGTCCGTCGGGGACGTACCGGTACATGCGCAGGGCTCCGGGGTTGCCGCCGAACCCGGTGACCTCCTGAAGGGAGGCGGCTGACGCGGGCGTGGGGGTGAGCAGGAGGGCCAACAGGGCCGTCAGGACGGCGAACAGGGGCAGGGTCGCGGCTCTGGTCTGTGTCATGGGGAGGGACCGTAGAACCGTGAACGACCCCGGGATATGGAGCCGGACCCCATAGGCGGGGCCTGTGGAGTGGGGCCTCAGGACTGCGGAGTCGAGAGGGTCTCGTCCTTCGCCCAGGCGCTGACGCCGAGTTGGCCCGTGGTCCCGAGGTCGAATTCCGGGATGACCATGACGGGGGCCGCTCCCGGCTTGGCGTGGACCCGGGCGTAGGGAGCGTTCACGGGGGTTCCGGACTGGGTGGTATTGCGCCAGGCGAGGGTGGCGCGGGCGGCCTCGCCCGGTTCGAGGGTCACGGGGCGCGCGGTGTCGTCGCCGAGGCCGGTGCTGATCCGCGCGGTGCCCTGGAGGATCCGTACCCCGTCGACCGACGCGTGGTCCTCGTCGAGGAGTTCGATCTCCGGGTAGCCGTTGAGCGCATAGGGGTTGTCGCCGCAGTTGACGAGGTGCAGGCCCACGGCGCGCAGGCCCATGGCGGCGTCTCCCTGGTCCGCGTACACATGGAGCCCGGACTCGGGGCAGGGGCCCGACGCGGTCGAGGCCTCGGCGACCGGCACGCTGCGCACCTTGACGACCGAGATCCCGGACACGTCGGACGGCGAGCCCGTCGACTCCGCCGCCCGGACGACGGTGCCCTTGACGGTCTTGCCCGGGCCGACCGACTCGACCGTCCGCTGCCCATGGTCGGTCCCACCGCCGACACCGCCGCGGAAGCCGAAGGTGATCGTGTAAGTCGCCGCCTGCGCACCGCGGTTGGTGACCTCGAAGTCGGCGGAGACGTCCGCCCCGGCACAACCGCTGTCCGGGCCCCAGGCGTACAGGCCGGTGATCCTCACCTCGTCGTCGGCCGTGCCGTCGGCGGGCGGAAGCGGCAGCGCGGACGGGGTGCCCGAGGGGATGGCGGTGGCGACGGGCGCCTCGGCGGTCGGTGCGCCGTACTGCGGCTGGTCCGAGGGGCACAGGGTGCCGGCGGACACCGGCCCACCCTCGCTCCCGGTCGGCGTCGAGTCCCCTTCCTCCGTTCCGCAGGCGGCGAGCAGCAGGGCACCGGCGAGGACGGCCGGGACGGCGCGACGGGGGTTCGGCATCCGCCCACCTCACCAGGCGACGATCACCGCGAGCTGTGACCGGCGCCACATCACACGTCACAGGGCTGTCACAGACCCCCTGCATCACACAGCTCACGTGGGGACACACATGACAAAGGCCCCGCCGCGCGAAGCGACGGGGCCTGTGCCCACATGGGGTACCCCCGGAGGGGTTGGTGGAGATGGCGGGAATCGAACCCGCGTCCAACGGTGCGGAATCAGGGCTTCTCCGTGTGCAGTCCGGTACGAGTTTCTCGGCCCTCCGGATCACCCGGACAAGTCCGGAACGGGCCCAGTCACTGTTTGATTTCCCTCTTCACCCCGTGACCGGGATCAAGGTTTAGTCCCCTAGCTGATGCCAGGATCCGGGTCGGGAACAGCCCCGGGCTGACACTTCGCGAGTCGCTACTTAGGCAGCGAGGGCGAAGGAATCGCGCTTGGTGTTGGCGATTATTGGTTTCGGCCTGTGGTTTACGAGATCATGGCCGCTTCCTCGACACGCTTCCCCTGCTTCGACAGCCGCTGTCGAAACCGATCATCCCCATGTTGTTTTTTCAATCCCCCGAAGGGGCCGCGCACCCTCGGTGAGGTGCAGTGCCATCGTACGTGACCAACGCGGGCGGATGCCACCGTATTCCCGGCGTCAACCCGCCCGCTGCCTGCGCTTCGCCGCCGCGATGGCGCGGTCCGACTCCCGCCGGTCCTGCTGCTCGCGCAGGGTCTGGCGCTTGTCGTACTCCTTCTTGCCTCGCGCGAGCGCGATCTCGGCCTTCGCGCGACCGTCCTTGAAGTACAGGGCGAGCGGCACGATGGTGTGACCCGTCTCCCCCGCCTTGACCTCCAGCTTGTCGATCTCCTCGCGGTGCAGCAGCAGCTTGCGCTTGCGGCGCGCGGAGTGGTTGGTCCAGGTGCCCTGGGCGTACTCCGGGATGTGGGCGTTGTGCAGCCACGCCTCACCCCCGTCGACCTGGACGAACCCGTCGACCAGCGAGGCCCGGCCCTGGCGCAGCGACTTCACCTCGGTGCCGGTGAGGACGAGACCGGCCTCGAAGGTGTCGATGATCGCGTAGTCGTGCCGGGCCTTCTTGTTCTGCGCGACGATCTTGCGCTTGCCGCCCTTCTCGCCGTCCTTGGCCTTGGCGGCCGCCCCGCCCTTCTTGGGCTGGGCCTCCTTGGGTACGTACATTCCCTTGCTCATAGTGCCGTCCATTTTCGCACTACGGAGGGGGTCGGCGGAAAGCCGATTTCTATCGCGGCGCCAAGCCGCTCAGCACGGTCTCCGCCTGCTCCAGCGTCCGCGCGTCCGCCTCCAGGTCGGGCGTGAGGCCGTGACCGTCGACACCGCGTCCGGAGGGAGTGCGGTAGTGCCCGACGGTCAGCTCGGCGACGGACCCGTCGGGCAGTCGGCTCGGCATCTGGACCGAACCCTTGCCGAAGGTGCGCGAGCCCACCACGACCGCGCGGCCGCGGTCCTGAAGGGCGCCGGTGACCAGCTCGGCCGCGCTCATCGTGCCGCCGTCGACGAGCGCGACCAGGGGTCGGGTGGTGTCCCCGCCGGGCTCGGCGTGCAGGGCGCGCTGCTCGCCGTCGACGTCGTAGGTGGCGACCAGGCCGCCGTCGAGGAAGGCGGAGGCGGCGGTGACGGCCTCGGTGACCAGGCCGCCGGAGTTGCCGCGCAGGTCGAGGATGATCCCGGCGTCGGCGGGGGCCTGCCGCAGGGCGGTGCGTACGGCCTTGCCGGAGCCCTTGGTGAAGGAGTCGACCCGGATCACGGTGACCCCGGCGGCGAGGCGGCGGGCGGTGACGGAGTCGGTGGACAGCTCCGCGCGGCGCACGGTCAGGCGCCACACGCGCGTGCCGCGCTCCAGACCGAGCTCGACCGCCGTACCGGCCGCCGCGTCGGTGGCGTCGCCGCGCAGTAAGGAGACGACCTCGGTGACCGGCCGCCCGTCCACCCGCTCGCCGTCGACGCTGCGCAGCCGGTCCCCGGCCTTGATCCCGGCGGCGGCAGCGGGCGACCCGGCACGCACCTTGGTCACCTCGATACGGCCGTCCCGCTCACGTCGCGCCCACAGTCCGACGCCGGTGTAGCGGCCGTCGAGGGCCTCCTCGAACTCCTCGTACTCGCCCTCGGAGTAGACGGCGCCCCAGCGGTCCCCGCTGCGGCTGACGGCGCGCTCGGCCGCCTCCATGGGGGACTTTCCGTCGGCCATGGCCTCGGCGGCCGCCTCGGCGACCTGCTCGTGACGGGCGGCGGTGGTCGAACGGGCCGTCCCCGGCGCCGACTTCCGGTCGGGGCCGGGCAGGGATCCGGTGGCCGCCCCGGCGACGAGCACACTGGCGAACACCAAGGTCAGGGCGGCCCCGCGGCGAATGCGACGGGGCTGGCAGAACAGGTCACGACCTGACATGCCGGTGAGTCTAGGACAACACGAGGGGCCGTACGGTCGGTTGACCGGACGGCCCCTCTTGGCAAGAGTCACACCTTCAGGTACTTGCGGAGCGCGAAGAACGCCGCCAACGCGGGCATCAGGAAACTCGTCACGAGGATGAGCGGCAGATACTTCAACACCGCGTCCCAGCCGATGAAGTTGATCAGATTCAGCTTCTCGGACAGGGCCAGGCCGTGGTCGATGATGAAGTACCGCGCGACCACCAGGAACCCGCAGGCGACCGCGCCGCCGATGAGACCGGCGACCGCCGCCTCCATGATGAACGGCGCCTGGATGTAGAAGCCCGAGGCGCCGACCAGGCGCATGATCCCGGTCTCGCGCCGCCGGCTGAACGCCGAGACGCGCACGGTGTTGACGATCAGCATCAGGGCGACGACCAGCATCAGCGCCATCACCGCGCGGGCGGCCCAGTTCATGCCGTTGAGCAGCTCGAACAGGTTGTCCAGGATGCCCTTCTGGTCCTGCACCGACTGCACCCCGTCACGGCCGTCGAAGGCGGTGGCGATGACCTGGTACTTCTCCGGGTCCTCCAGCTTGATCCGGTACGACTCCTGCATCTGGTCCGGCGTGAGGGAGCTGGCCAGCGGGGAGTCGCCGAACTGCTCCTTGTAGTGCTTGTACGCCTGGTCCTGCGACTCGTACGTCACCGTGTCGACGACGTTCATCTTGTCGAGGTCGGCGAGGATCTCCTTCTTCTGGTCCGCGGTCACCGCGCCCTTGGCGCAGTTGGGGTCGGACTCGGCGTCGCTCTTGTTGCAGAGGAAGATCGAGACGTTGACCTTGTCGTACCAGTAGCCCTTCATCGTGCTGACCTGGTCGCTCATCAGGAGCGACCCGCCGAACAGGGCCAGCGACAGGGCGACGGAGACGATGACGGCGAACGTCATCGTCAGATTGCGGCGGAGACCGACACCGATCTCGGAGAGTACGAACTGGGCGCGCATGGCGTCTGCTTCAAGCCTTTCCGTGGAACTCGCTGCGGTCTCAGTGCTGGTAGCCGTAGACGCCGCGGGCCTGGTCGCGGACGAGGCGGCCCTTCTCCAGCTCGATGACGCGCTTGCGCATCTGGTCCACGATGTTCTGGTCGTGCGTCGCCATCACCACGGTGGTGCCGGTCCGGTTGATCCGGTCGAGCAGCTTCATGATGCCGACGGAGGTCTGCGGGTCGAGGTTGCCGGTGGGCTCGTCGGCGATCAGCAGCTTGGGCCGGTTCACGAAGGCCCGCGCGATGGCGACGCGCTGCTGCTCACCGCCGGACAGCTCGCCCGGCATCCGGTCCTCCTTGCCGCCGAGCCCGACGAGGTCGAGCACCTGCGGCACGGACTTGCGGATCTCGCCGCGCGACTTGCCGATGACCTCCTGGGCGAAGGCGACGTTCTCCGCGACCGTCTTGTTCGGCAGGAGCCGGAAGTCCTGGAACACCGTGCCCAGCTGGCGCCGCATCTGCGGCACCTTCCAGTTGGACAGGCGCGCGAGGTCCTTGCCCAGGACGTGCACCTGACCGTGGCTGCACCGCTCCTCGCGGAGGATCAGCCGCAGGAAGGTGGACTTTCCGGAGCCGGAGGACCCCACGAGGAACACGAACTCGCCCTTCTCCACTTCCAGGGAGACATCCCTGAGTGCGGGGCGGGTCTGCTTGGGGTAGACCTTGGATACGTTGTCGAATCGGATCACGGATGCACCACGGGTCGCCGGGGGTAGATGAGCGTGACCATACGCGAGTCGGGTGCGGGAGCGCAGGCACCGGTAGGGGTTGCGCAAGGGTTGTGCGGATTTGTTCCGGCTGTGAGAGCACCCCTTCGGGAGCGCCCAGGCAGCCTGCGGAGGAACCTGGCACAGTAGAGAGGGGAACGTTCCGCGACCCTGAGGCGTTCTCCCACCGGAACACTCGGAAGAAGGGCGAGGCGCATGACGTACGACCGGCTGGTGTGCGCGAACTGCGCGGCGCCCGTGAACGAGGGCCGCTGCCCGGTCTGCCGGGCCAACCGCGAGCGGCTCCAGCAGGAGAACCCGCTCGCGAACCTGACCCCGATGACGCTGATCGCACTGCTGGTGATTCTCATCGCGGCGGTCGCGCTGCTGGCGCACCAGACCGCGTAAGCCCTGTTCGAAGCCACGACGAAGGGCCCGGAGCGTCTCGCTCCGGGCCCTTCGTCACACACGGTGCGCGTGCGTGCGGCTACCGTCAGGCGGCCGCACCACCGCGGCCGCTCACCAGGCGCGGGAGCACCCGGAAGCCGACGCCACCGGCGATCATCGTCGCGGCGCCGATGATCAGGAACGTCGTCTGCGCGGCACCGGTGTCGGCGAGCTCCTCACCGCTGCCCTGGGCGGAGGTGTCGGAGGCGGTCTCGTCACCGGTGTCGGTCAGCGAGGAGGAACCCTCCTGCTGGGCGGAGTCACCGGCACCGCCGTCGGGGTCGGTGTTGTTGCCGTTGCCGTTTCCGTTGCCATTCCCGTTGCCATTACCGTTGCCGTTGCCCGGGTCCTCGGTGGGCGCGGCGGTGGTCGGGTCCTCCGAGGGCTCCTCGGTGGGCTCGGTCGGCTCCTCGGTGGGCTCCGTCGGCTCCTCGGTCGGCTCCGTCGGGATGACGGTCGGCTCGGTCTCGGTGGGCTCCGGCTCGGGCTCGGTCTCCGTGGGATCGGGCTCGGGCGTGACGCAAATACCCAGATCGTCACAGACGTCGGCGGAAGCGACACCCGCGGCGGAGATCGTGGCACCAGCCGCTATCACGGCACCGGCCGCGAGCCGGGCGACACGGATCCGCGTCTTCTTGGTCATGTGGTTGCTACCCCCAGTAGCTCATCGTCAGTGAGGCGGCGCTCGGGGGCGGTGATCGACGGGGGTGGTAGCTGAACTCACGCCCCCCGGTTCACATGCGCCCCGGAGATACGCATGCCGCGCTTCACCCTTCCCATTTTTCAAAGCAACGTCAAGGCCGTTGCGTACGCCATGTCCATGTACGGGTTTTTTGCCGCTGGATGGAGTCCGTGAGTGTGATGTAAAATCCAGACATCAGGGAACAGAAAAGGCAACTGCCGCCCGGACGGCGGCAGTTGCCTTGTCGACAAAACGCTTCGCTTACTTCTCCTGCTGCTTGCGCCAGCGAATTCCGGCCTCGAGGAAGCCGTCGATCTCACCGTCGAGCACGGACTGCGGGTTGCCGACCTCGAACTCCGTCCGCAGGTCCTTGACCATCTGGTACGGGTGCAGGACGTACGAACGCATCTGGTTGCCCCAGGAGTTGCCGCCGTCGCCCTTGAGGGCGTCCATCTTGGCCTGCTCCTCCTGGCGGCGCCGCTCGAGCAGCTTGGCCTGGAGCACGTTCATCGCGGTGGCCTTGTTCTGGATCTGCGACCGCTCGTTCTGGCAGGAGACGACGATGCCGGTGGGGAGGTGGGTCAGGCGCACCGCGGAGTCGGTGGTGTTGACGCCCTGGCCGCCGGGCCCGGAGGAGCGGTAGACGTCCACCCGCAGCTCGGACTCGTCGATCTCGACGTGGTCGGTCTGCTCGACCACGGGCAGGACCTCGACGCCGGCGAAGGAGGTCTGGCGGCGCCCCTGGTTGTCGAAGGGCGAGATCCGGACCAGCCGGTGCGTGCCCTGCTCCACGGAGAGCGTGCCGTAGGCGTAGGGCGCCTGCACGGAGAAGGTGGTCGACTTGATGCCGGCCTCTTCGGCGTACGAGGTCTCGATGAGCTCCGTCTTGTAGCCGTGGCGCTCGGCCCAGCGCAGGTACATGCGCTGGAGCTGCTCGGCGAAGTCGGCGGCGTCGACGCCACCGGCCTCGGCGCGGATGTTCACCAGCGCCTCGCGGGAGTCGTACTCGCCGGACAGGAGGGTGCGCACCTCCATCTCGTCGAGCGCCTTCTTGACGGCGGTGAGCTCGGACTCGGCCTCGGCACGGGTGTCCGGGTCGTCCTCCTCGTCGGCCATCTCGAAGAGCACGGCGAGATCATCGATCCGTCCGCGCAGCGCTTCCGCCTTCCTGACCTCGGCCTGGAGGTGGGAGAGCTTGCTGGTGATCTTCTGCGCCTCGTCCGGGTTGTCCCACAGGGAGGGCGCGGCCGCCTGCTCCTCGAGCACGGCGATGTCTGCCCTCAGCTTGTCGAGGTCCAGAACGGCCTCGATCGACTCCATGGTCGAGGAGAGGGACTTGAGCTCTTCGGATACATCGACGACTGCCACGCTCCCAGCGTAACGGCTACCGCAAGCGACCTCGGCCGGAAGGTGCCGCAGGGCTGTCCCGGCCGCTCCGGCCGACCGGGAGAGGCCGTACGTCAGCGTCGGCCCGCCCGGGCTCACGGCGTGGCGGGGGCCGAGTTCTTCGTGTCCTGGGGTGTCGCGTCCGCGTCGTCCCCCGACGTCGCCAGCCACGTACCGACCCCGGCCGCGGCGACCAGCGCCACCGCCGCCGCCCCCAGCGCGATCCGGCGCCTGCGGGTGACGGCACGGTGGCGGGCCGAGCCGGGGCGAGGCGCTCCGGACGCCCGGGGCACCCGCGCCGTACCGCGCGCGCCGCCCGCCAGCTCGTCCGGCCCCGGCACCCTCATCGACGTGTGCGTGTCCCGGTTGGAGTCCGTGGGCTTGGCTCCCGGCACCAGCGGAACCGCGCCTCGCCGTACCGGCCCCGAGGCCGCCGGCTCCTCGGGCGCGCTCTCCTCCTCCACCGGCTCCGTGTCCGGCTCGTCCACGTCCAGCGGCGGCATCCCCGCCAGCATCGGCAGCAGCTCCCGCAGCCGCGCGCCCAGTTCGGAGGCGCGCAGCCGGGACGCGGGCCCCTTCGCCAGGCACTGCACGATCAGCTGCCACAGCTCGTCCGGGATGCCGGGCAGGGGGGCCACGGTCTCCGTGACATGGCGGCGCAGCACCGCGCCCGGGTGACCGCCGCCGAAGGGGGTGAAGCCCGCCAGCAGCTCGTACAGGACGGTCGCCAGGGCGTAGATGTCCACGGAGGCCCGCGGCGGCAGCCCCTCCACGATCTCCGGCGCGAGGTAGTCCGGCGTACCGATGATCTTCGTCGCCCGGGTCCGCTTCGGGGAGTCGATCAGCTTCGCGACGCCGAAGTCCGTCAGGAGCGCCGGGTGCGCGCCGCCGGGCCCGAGCGGGCCCTGCATGTCCAGCAGGACGTTCTCCGGCTTCACGTCGCGGTGCACGACGCCTGCGGCGTGCGCCGCCGCGAGGCCGTCCGCCACGTCCGCCACGATCGCCACCGCCGCCTCCGGCGCGAGACGCTTGTCACGGTCGAGCCGGGTGCGCAGGTCCGTGCCCCGGACCAGGTCCATGACCAGCGCGAGGTCGTTGCCGTCGACGACCAGGTCGCGCACCGACACCACATGGGGGTGCTCCAGACCCAGCAGCGCCGTCCGCTCCTGCACGAAGCGTCCGACGAGCTCCTGGTCGGACGCGAGATCCTCGCGCAGCAGCTTGATGGCGACGGGCCCCTCGGGCCCCTCGCCCAGCCACACCGTGCCGGCGCTGCCCCGTCCCAGGATCTGGTGGGCGGTGTACCGGCTGCCGATCTTCCGTGCCAAGACTGCTCCTACAGACGCGTGTTGTCGCCAAAACTACGCGTCCCACGAGCCAACCTTCACCGCGGAGACGGAAATCACCCGCCAGGTGTCGACAAATCAACAGACTCGTCGCCCCGGCAGCGCGGCCCGGCCTACTGCCCGGACGAGCTCCCGCCGAGGTCACCGATCCAGCCGGTCACCGTCGTGAACCAGTCCGTGAGCTGAGCCCAGTAGCCCTTGCCGGTGCCGATCCACTCCTGCAGCGGGCTCAGCTCCCAGACGAGCCACCCGGCCACGAACAGGATGACGAGCGTGAACAGACATCCCTTGAGGCAGCCGAGCCCGGGGATCCGCATCGGGTTGGCGCTGCGCTGCCGCGGCTGCCGGGGCTCACGCTGCGGCCGCTGGGTCTCGGGCGGCGGCGCGTACCGCTGCGGCTGCGGCTGCTGAGGCCGCTGCTGGGGCGCGTACTGCTGCGGCTGCTGCTGGGGGGCGTACTCCTGCCGGCCCTGCTGCGGATAGCCGTACCCCTGCTGTGGCTGCTGTTGCTGCCGCGGCTGTCGCTGCGGCGGCTGCTGCGGGCGGGCGACCTGCCGCTGAGGGCGGCGGCGCAAGGGGTCGTCGTTGGGGTCGAGGTACTGGACCTGCGTCTGCTCGTTGCGGTCGCGCGCGGCCCGCAGCTGGTTCTGCCAGGGGTGCGGCTCCTCGGGCCGCGGGCCCTGGGGCTGCTGCCCCGGCGGTACGGGCGGCATGACCGCCGTCGGGTCGGCCGCGCCCCGGTTCGGCAGTACGGCGGTGGGGTCGGCGGCGCCGGACGTGTGCGGCAGGACGCTGGTCGCGGCGTTCGGGTCGAAGGAACCGGCGCCGTGCGGCAGCACCTGCGTGGGGTCGGCCGAGCCCGGCACGGTCGCGGGCGCCGGGTCGGGCGCGAGCAGCGCGCCCACGGCCTCGGCGGCGGCGATCTGCGCGGAGTTCGCGTGCACCCCGATGCCCTCGGCGACGACCCGCAGGCCCCGCGCGAGGTTCTCGGCGCTCGGCCGCCGGTCCGGGTCCTTGGACAGACAGCGCTCGATGACCGTCCACAACGGGTCCGGGACCGTGGAGGGGCGGCGCGGTTCGGCGCTCAGGTGCTGGTGCAGGACCTCGAGCGCGGAACCGCCGGAGAACGGCGGACGGCCGGTGACCAGCTCGTACAGCAGGATGCCGGCGCCGTAGATGTCGACGGCGGAGGTCTGCGGGCGGCCCTCGGCGGACTCGGGCGCGACGTACGCGGGCGTGCCGACGAACTCGTGGGTGCGGGTCAGGCCCGGGGAGTCGGCGAGGCGCGCGATGCCGAAGTCGGTGAGCATCGGGTGCATCTGGCCGCCGTCCTGCTTGAGCAGGACGTTCGCCGGCTTGAGGTCGCGGTGCACTACGCCGTCGGCGTGACTCGCGGCGAGCGCGTCGGCGATCTGCGCGGTCATCAGGGCGGCGGCGACCGGGGTGAGCGGGCCGTTCTCGCGCAGGTAGCGGTGCAGGTCGGGGCCGTCCACGAGGTCCATGACCAGCGCGAGCAGCTCGCCCTCGACGACCAGGTCACGGACCCGGACGATGTTGGGGTGGGTCAGCCGGAGCAGGACCGACCGCTCCCGGAGGAACCGCATGACGATGTCCGCGTCGCTGGCGAGCTCCTCCTTGAGGACCTTGATCGCGACGGTCTCGCCGGGCTGGCCGGGCACGGCCGCCTCGGCGCCTGCGGTCTCACGCTGGCGGGCTCGCCAGACGGTGCCCGTGGCGCCGCGTCCGAGCGGCTCCTCGAGCAGGTACTTGCTGCCGACTGGCCGCACGTCACGCGCTCCCTGCTGATTGCCTGAAAGTGTTCCGATGTTCCGACCCACTGTAGTGCCGGGCGCTACGAAGCAAAGGTTCACAGGAAAGACGCTCGGGCCGCTCGCTTTGGTTGCCGAACCCGGGCGTGAGCGATCTCAAGTGATCGTCCGGGCGACAGAAGTTCGGCCGTGATGCGGCAGAGATCAGGCATTTTTGCGGGCAGAGCCGACCAATCAAGATCACTTGGCGCCGGGTGGCGGGCGTGTTGTCAGTGGCAGGTGCGAGGATGCCTGTCGTACTGGCCGATGTGCTCGTGTGGCGGTGGGGGAAGTCCGCGGTGGGGGACCGCGGGGCGTCGTCCCCGTTCGCGGGTGCCCGCGCAGAAGGGACCGCTGACGGCGATGCAGATCCGGCTGACCGTCGTAGACCCGCTGGGCCCGCCCCCCGCGTCGCCGCGGGGCCGCGCCGCGAGCTGCGACGTGCTGGTCACGGCGCCCGCCGGCACGGCCCTGGCCGCGGTGGCGTCGGCGCTCGCCTCCACGGTCTCGGCGGACGGGGGCATCTCCCGCGCGGGCGAGGCCGAACGCGGCGGCGGGCCTGTGGTGGTGTACGCGGGCGCGGAGCGGCTCGACAGCGCGCGCTGCACGCTCGGCGAGCCCCCCTTGATCGACGGCGCGGTGCTCTCGCTGGGCGCGCCGGCCGAGCCCGAGGCGCATCCCGAGGTCGACGACGCCCCGACCCAGCTCCACGTGGTCGCGGGCCCCGACGCGGGCGGTGTGCACCTGCTGCACGGCGGCCAGATCCATGTCGGCCGCTCCGCCGACGCCGACGTCCCGCTCGACGACCCGGACGTCTCCCGGCTGCACTGCGCGGTGACGGTCGCCGCCGACGGCCGGGTCTCGGTCGCCGACCTCGGCTCCACCAACGGCACGACCCTGGACGGAACCGTGGTGGGCCCCCGCCCGGTCCGGTTCGCCCCCGGCGCGCTCCTGCGCATCGGCGAATCCACCCTGCGGCTCGCTCCGGCGGGGGGTCCGGGAGCCCGCGTACCGACGGTGCCGGACGGCGAGGGGCACATCCGCCTCTCGGGCGCCCACACGCGCGCGGAGCCGACGCGGGGGGCCTCGGAGCCGGCGGGAGAGACGCGGCACGCGTACGGCTCGGCCGCCTGGGGGGCCTCGTCGGCGACGCGGGGAGCGCAGGAGCACGGGCCGGTCGAACCGCCGGCCGTGCCCGGCCAGGGCGGGGCGCCCCGGATCGAGAACCGCGGCGTGCCGAGCGCGGAGGTCCCGGGCCCTCGCGAGGGCGACACCCACGGCGCCGGCTTCACGGCGAACGCCCGCACCCGCGGCGGCACGGCATCCCACGGCGACCACCCGGCCGACGGGCACGGGGGTGGCACGGTGTCGGGGGGCCGCGGGGGCGAGGCGCAGGGCGGCGGGGGTGAGGTGTACGGCGGGGGCCGGGCGTCCGGAGCCGGCCGGAGCGACGGGTACGGCGGTGCGCCTGGCTTCGGCGGCGATCCGGGCTACGGTGACCGGTCGACCGGGGGCGGTAGCCCGACCGGCGGCAGCCATGAGGGCTCCGACGCCCGGGAGGGCGGAGGCCGCAAGGGCACTCCCTTGCGCGGCACCGAGATCCCGCAGGGCGTGCGCAAGCGGGGAGGGCTCGGCGCGTGGGCGCGGCGGCTGACCGGCGGGCGCGGCGAGCAGAGCGCACCCGGGCGTGAGGCGTACGACGTCCAGGGCGCCGACCCGATCGCCCATCCCGCCGCCGACACCGCCCACCGGGTCCCGGAGACCTGGCCGGACCCCGCCGCGCTGCTGCTCACCGCCCTCGGTCCCGGCCCCCGGCTGTGGGAGCGCGGTCCGGAGCACCCGGAGGCGCTGACCGTCCGTCTCGGTACCGCCGACCGCGCCACCCCCGACGGCGCCGGGCTGCTGCCCGCCGTACCCGTGACCGCCGGTCTGCGCGAGGCCGGCGCCCTGGGTCTGGCCGGGCCCCGCGCGCGGCTGGCCGGTCTCGCCCGCGCGGTGGTGGCCCAGCTCGCCGCGCTGCACTCACCGGACACCCTGGAGATCGTGCTGATCAGCGCGGACCGCTCGCGCCCGCTGGAGGAGCGCACCGCCGAGTGGTCCTGGCTGGGCTGGCTCCCGCATCTGCGCCCGGCCCACGGCCAGGACTGCCGGCTGCTGCTGGCCCACGACCGCGAACAGGCGACGGCCCGCACCGAGGAACTCCTCCGCCGCCTGGACGACCAGGAACGCCCCCCGGCACCCCCGGCCCACCGCGCTTCCGGCGCCCAGGACGACTCCAGGGGCGGTTTCGCCGACACCCAGGACGACCCGGCGAGCAGCTCCCCGGACCCGTACACCGCATCCGACGCGCGGGATCGGGACGAACGGCCCGTCGATCACCGCTTCTCCGGCGCCCAGAGCGGCCCGGCGGGCAACTCCCCCGACCCGTACACCGCATCCCCCGCGCAGGACCGCCCTCGTCCGGTCCGTCGGCCCTCCTGGGCCCAGGACGACCCGGCGGAGCGCTTCCCGGGCCCTTACACCGTCGTCGTCGTGGACGGCGACCCCGGTGGTGCCGATGTCCGGGAGGCCGTGGCGCGGCTGGCGTCCGAGGGTCCGCGGGCCGGGATCCACGTGGTGTGCCTCGCCGAGACTCCGCCCGCCTCCCCCGCGTCCCCGCTCACCGAGACCTACCAGGCGGCCTGCGCGGCGGCCCCGGCCTTCCGGGAGTGCGGCGCGGTCGCGCTGCTGAGCGGCGATGTGGCGACCGCGCTGCGGCTGATGCGGGTCGCGCGCGCAGGTGCCCCGGAGGGTGCCGCCACGGCCACCCGCGGCGGCACCGCGCATGACGGCACCGCTCGCACCGGGCACGGCACCCGCCCGACCCGCGGCGAAGGCGCCCCCAGGTCCTCCGCCCCCCATGCCGTCCCGGGCCACGCCGACCCCGCCCCCGTACCCCCCGGCACCATCGCCACCGTCGACGCCGTGTCCCTGCCCTGGGCCGAGCGGTTCGCGCGGGCGCTGGCGCCGTTGCGGCCGGACGGTGTCGTAGGAGGGCGGCAGGCCCGGGTGTCCGCGCCGCTGCCCCAGGCGGCCCGGCTGCTGGACGAGTTGGGGCTGGCCCGGGCCACGCCCGCCTCGCTGATGGCCCGTTGGGCGGACGCGGCCGACGACACCGAGGCGCTCGGCGGACGCGCCTGTGCCGTGCTCGGCGCCGGACCGCGTGGCCCGGTCGGCGTGGACCTCGCGGCCGACGGACCGCACCTGCTGATCGAGGGGGTCTCGGGCAGCGGCCGTACGGAACTGCTGCGGGCGATCGTCGCCTCGCTCGCCGCCGCCGAGCGGCCGGACCGGCTGAGCATGGTCCTCATCGACGGCCGGGACAGCACCGGGGCGGGGAGCAGCGGCGGCGACGGGCTGCGCGTGTGCACCGACGTCCCGCATGTCACCACTCACCTCGCCGTCAACGACCCGGTGCGGATGCGGGAGTTCGCCCAGTCCCTCAGCTCGGAGCTGAAGCGGCGGGCGGAACTGCTCGGCCGATCCCACTTCACCGAGTGGCACGCGAGCCGGCTCGTCTCGGGCCGCATGGTCACCCAGCGCACGGCGACCACCCCCGCAGGCACCCCCCGTTCAGGGACCCTCCGTTCCGGGACCAGCCACGCGGAGACCAGCCACCCCGCAGGAGCCCCCGCGGGGCCCGGCGCCGCCGACCTCGACGCCCCGCCCAGCTCCACCCTGCGGCTGCGCCCGGCCGCGTCCCGTCGGCAGGCGGAGGCGGCACCGCCGCTGCCCCGCCTGGTCGTGGTCGTGGACGACCTGGACGCCCTGGTCTCCCCCGCCCTGGGCTCTCCCGGCAGACCGGCGGCCGGTTCGGTCATACGGGCGCTGGAGGCGGTGGCCCGGGAGGGCGAGCGACTCGGCGTGCACCTGGTGGCGGCGACGGGCGCCGACGGCCGTACGGCCGCGACGGAGCCGGCCCGACTGGCCACCCTGCGCGTCGTCCTCGACGAACCGGTCGGGGGTCCCGACGAACCGGCGCCCGGGCGCGCCACGTTGACCTGGGCGGACGGCCGTGCGACCGCCTTCCAGGGCGGACGCGTCACCGGGCGCATCCCGCGCACCGCCACTCTGCGTCCCACGGTGGTCCCGCTGGAATGGCACCGCATGGGCGACCCCCCGACCCGCCGCCCGGTCCGCGAACTCGGCAACGGTCCGACCGACCTGGCCCTCCTGGCCAGCGCGTTGGAGAGGGCGGCGAAGGAGGTCTCGGCGGCCGAGGTCCCCTCGCTCCTCTAGCCACGGCCTAAGCCGAGGTGCCCCCGCACCTCCGGTCACGCCCGAAGCCGAGATGCCCCCGCGCCGGCACGCACAGCCGAAGCCGGGATTCCCTCCGCGCCTCCAGCCACGGTCGAGGCCGATACCCGCGCTCCTCTCAGCGCAGTCGAGGCCGAGTCACGACGCGGTCACGATCGCCTACTTGACAGCGCAGGCGCTCTTGCCGACCCCCAAGTCCCGGCGTAAACCAAACCGCACAGACAGCGCTCGAACGTTCGACGAGGCAACGAGGCACGAAGAACGGGGCAGTGATGCGCAGCACGAATCGCACCATCCGGATCGCCATCGCGACCGTAGGCGCCCTCGCACTGGCGCTCACCGGTTGCGGAGGAGACGACGACGACAACGGCGGAGGGGGCGGCGGGGGCAAGGAGACCGGCGCCGGATCCTCCGTGCAACTTCCCAAGCTGGACGGGCAGACACTCGAGGTCGCGGCCGTCTGGACCGGCCCCGAGCAGGACAACTTCACCAAGGTGCTGGACGAGTTCGAGAAGCGCACCGGCGCCAAGGTGAACTTCGTGCCCACCGGCAACAACACCTCCACCTTCCTCGGGACCAAGATCCAGGGCGGTCAGCCGCCGGACGTGGCGTTCCTGCCGCAGGTCGGCGTGCTCCACCAGTTCGCCGACAAGGGCTGGATCAAGCCGCTCGGCGCCGACGCCCAGGCCCAGGCGGACAAGAACTTCTCCGCCGGCTGGAACGACCTCGGGTCCTACGAGGGCAAGCAGTACGGCGTGTATGTGAAGGCCGCCAACAAGTCCCTGATCTGGTACAACACCGCCGCCTTCGAGGCAGCGGGGATCACCGAGGAGCCGAAGACCTGGGACGACTTCCTGGCCACCGCCCAGACCCTGTCCGACGCCGGTTCCCCGGCCGTCTCCATCGGCGGCGCCGACGGCTGGACGCTCACCGACTGGTTCGAGAACATCTATCTCTCCCAGGCGGGACCCGAGAAGTACGACCAGTTGGCCAAGCACGAGATCAAGTGGACCGACGCCTCGGTCAAGGACGCCCTGACCACGCTCGCCGGGCTGTGGGGCAAGGACGAGCTGATCGCGGGCGGCCGCTCCGGCGCGCTGCAGACGGAGTTCCCCAAGTCCGTCACCCAGACCTTCTCCGGCGACACCCCGGCCGCGATGGTCTTCGAGGGCGACTTCGTCACCGCGAACATCAACGCCGACACGGACGCCGAGGTCGGCACCGACGCCAAGGTGTTCCCGTTCCCGGCGGTCGGCGACGAGTCGCCCGTCGTCAGCGGCGGCGATGTCGCCGTGGCCCTGAAGGACGGTGAGGGGGCGCAGGCCCTGATGACCTTCCTGGCCTCGACCGACGCGGCCGAGATCTGGGCGGCGCAGGGCGGGTTCATCTCGCCCAGCAAGGAGATGGACACCGGGACGTACAAGGACGACGTGACGAAGGGCATCGCCGAGGCGCTGATCGCGGCCGGCGACGACTTCCGCTTCGACATGTCCGACCAGGCTCCGGCGGCCTTCGGCGGCACCCAGGGCGTCGGCGAGTGGAAGCAGCTCCAGGACTTCCTGAAGGACCCGAGCGATGTGGCGGGCGCCCAGCGGAAGCTGGAGGCGGACGCCGCCAAGGCGTACAAGACCGGCTGACGGATGTCGGCCGTGGCGGAAGGCGGTGCCGCCAAGGCACCGGACAAGAGCGTGACGGGCACCCGGCTGTGGGTGGCGGTGCTGTTCCTGCTGCCCGCGCTGGTGCTGCTCGGCGCGCTCGTGGTCTACCCGATCGGGTACTCGGTCTGGCGCAGCCTGTACGACGCGGGCGGTGACGGCTTCGTCGGCCTGGACAACTACGTCGACGTCTTCACCGACGACGCCACCCTGACCGCCGTACGCAACACGGCGATCTGGGTCGCCGTCGCGCCCGCGGTGGTCACCGCGCTGGGCCTGATCTTCGCCGTGCTCACCGAACGGGTGCGCTGGGGCACGGCGTTCAAGCTGATCGTCTTCATGCCGATGGCGATCTCGATGCTCGCGGCCGGGATCATCTTCCGGCTGGTGTACCAGGCGGATCCGGACCAGGGCGTGGCGAACGCGGTCGTGACGAGCGTGCACGACACCTTCGCCGACTCCTCCGTCTATCCGAAGGCCCGCCCCAACGCCCAGGTCAGCGATCTCAAGGCGTCCGGCGGCGGGTCCTTCACGACGACCGGCACGGTCCGGGCGGGCTCCCCGGCGATGCTCCCGCTCGTCGGCATCGCGCCCAACCGGCTGCCGGGCGACCCGGCGGACGCCAAGGCGGCGACCGGGGACGGGATCACCGGCACCGTCTGGCTGGACTTCAAGCTCGGCGGGGGCGGGGAGAAGGGCCGGGTCGACGCGGGCGAGAAGGCGCTGGAGGGCGTCAAGGTCGAGGCGGTGAAGGGCGGCGAGGTCGTCGCCTCGGCCACCAGCGGCCCGGACGGCACCTTCACGCTGCCCGCCGAAGCCGACGGTGCCCAACTGCGGCTGCCGGGCTCGAACTTCGCGGCGCCCTACAACGGCGTCGACTGGCTCGGCCCGACCCTGGTGACACCGTCGATCATCGGGGCGTACGTCTGGATGTGGGCGGGCTTCGCGATGGTGCTGATCGCGGCGGGCCTCGCCGGGGTCGACCGCAACCTGCTGGAGGCGGCGCGGGTCGACGGCGCGAACGAGTGGCAGGTGTTCCGCAGAATCACGGTGCCGATGCTGGCGCCGGTCCTGGTCGTCGTCCTGATCACGCTGATGATCAACGTGATGAAGATCTTCGACCTGGTCTACATCATCGCCCCGCAGCCCACCCAGGACGAGGCCAACGTGCTGGCGCTGCAACTGTTCCTGTCGTCGTTCGGCGGCGGCGGCAACTACGGCCTGGGCAGCGCGATCGGCATCATCCTGCTGCTGCTCGTGGTCCCGGTGATGATCGTCAACATCCGCCGGCTCAGGAAGGAGCGCGAGCGGTGACCCCCCTCGACACCTCTGTGCGCGGCAAACGGTCATGGGCCTCCCGGGTGGCGAGCGGGGCGGCGGGCGGGGCGCTGCGTACCTTCCTGCTGCTGGTGGCGTTGTTCTGGCTGGTCCCGACCTTCGGACTGCTGGTGTCCTCGTTCCGCGAGCCGACCGACATCGCCTCCTCGGGCTGGTGGAAGGTCTTCACGGCACCGGCCCAGCTCACCACCGAGAGCTACAGCACGCTGCTGGAGAACGACGACATCACCAGCGCGCTGTTCAACACCGTGTGGATCACCGTTCCGGCGACCCTCCTCGTCGTCATCATCGGCGCGATGGCCGGATACGCCTTCGCGTGGATGGACTTCAAGGGCCGTGACTGGTGGTTCATGGTGGTGATCGCCCTGTTGGTGGTGCCGGTGCAGGTGGCACTGATCCCGCTGTCCGAACTCTTCGGCGAGATCGGCATCTTCGGCTCCATCACCGGTGTCGTGCTGTTCCACGTGGCGTTCGGGCTGCCGTTCGCGATCTTCCTGTTGCGGAACTTCTTCGCGGAGATCCCGCGCGAACTGCTGGAGGCGGCCCGGCTCGACGGCGCGGGCGAGGCGCGGCTGTTCGCGACGGTCGTGCTGCCGCTGGGCGCCCCGGCCATCGCCTCGCTGGGGATCTTCCAGTTCCTGTGGGTGTGGAACGACATGCTGGTGGCGCTGGTGTTCTCCGACTCCGGCTCGCAGCCGCTGACGGTGGCGCTCCAGCAGCAGGTGCGGCAGTTCGGCAGCAACATCGAGGTGCTGGCGCCCGGCGCCTTCATCTCCATGGTGATCCCCCTGGCCGTGTTCTTCGCCTTCCAGCGGCAGTTCGTCTCCGGTGTGATGGCGGGCGCGGTGAAGTAGGCGGCAGGACAAGCGGATTCGGGGGCCGGCCGGAGGGAACCGGCCGGCCCCTTCCCCTTCACCCGGCCATCCCCCATATGCCGTAACGCAGCGTAACCAACCCACTGGGTCGGCCGTTCCCGGGCAAGGCCCGCCCGCGTCCCGACCCATGGATGTCCCTTGCCCAGGTTCAGTGTCATCGTCCCGGCGTACAAGGTGCAGGCGTATCTGCACGAGTGCCTGGAGTCGGTGCTCTCGCAGTCGTTTCCCGATCTCGAAGTGATCGCCGTGGACGACGCCTCGCCGGACGCCTGCGGGGCGATCATCGACGAGGTCGCGGACCGTGACCCGCGGGTACGGCCGGTGCGCCTGCCGCACAACGAGGGTCCCGGCCCGGCCCGCAACGCCGGACTGGCCGAGGCGACCGGCGACTACCTGCTGTTCCTCGACGGCGACGACACCCTCACCCGCGGCGCCCTGGAGGCCATCGCCGACCGTCTGAAGGAGACGGGCGATCCGGACATCCTGGTCCACGACCACGCCCGCGTCACCCGCACCGGCGAGACCGTCCGCGGCCCGGCGGCGATCCCCCTCACCGAGCAGGGCCCGGCGCCGTTCCGCCTGGAGGACCGCCCGGGTCTGCTGCGACTGCCGCCCGCGGTCTGGAACATGACGTACCGGCGGGAGTTCGTCGAGCGCGAGGGCCTCGCCTTCCCACCCGGCTCCCACGAGGACACCCCCTGGACCTGCCCGGCCCTGATGACGGCGGGGTCCCTCGCGACCCTGGACCGGGTGTGCGTCCACCACCGGCAGCGCAGCAGGGGCGGCACGGCCCGCCGCCCCTTCGACCTCTTCGACCAGTACGACCGTCTCTTCGCGTTCCTCGCCGAGCGCCCTCGCCTCTCGCCGTGGCGTCCCATGGTGTTCCGCCACATGGTCACCCACCTGGCGACGGTGTCCAGCCACCCCGGCCGCCTCCCGCGCGGCACCCGCGCCGAGTTCCTGCGCCTGGCCCGCGCCCACCACCGCCGCCACCGCACGCGGGGCGCCCTGACGCCCCTGCGCCTGTGGCGCGCCTACCGGTCCCTGCGACGGGCCGCGCTCCTCACCCGTACGACGGCCAAGGCGGCCGGGAAACTCACGACCCGGCTGCGCACGGCCGCCCTCCGCCTGCACTACCGCGTCCAGCGCCGACTGCCCCTGCGCCCCGACCGAGCCGTGTTCTGCGCCTACGGCGGTCAGGGTCACGGATGCAACCCCGGCGCCCTGGAACAGGCCGTCCGCACGCACGCCCCGCACCTGCGCACGGCATGGATCGCGCACCCCGAGCACCACCACACGATCCCCGCCGCCACCCGCCGAATCACCCCCGGCTCGGCCGCCTACTGGACGGCCCTGGCCCGCTCCACGTACCTGGTCGACAACGTCGGCCTCGACCGCCGCTTCGTCAAACGCCCCGGCCAGATCGTCGTCCAGACCGGGACCGGCACCCCCCTCAAGCACATGGGCCTGGACCTGCTCGAGCGCCCGGCCGCGACGACGGACCCGGACGCCCTCCTGCGGACGGTCGACACCTGGGACTACGTCGTCTCCGCCAACCGGCACTCCACCCTGGTCCGGGAGCGCGTCCATCCGGGCACGTACAAGACGCTGGAGTACGGTCAGCCGCGCGACGACGTGTTCCAGCAGGCGACCTCGGCGGACGTGACCCGGCTGCGCGAGTCGCTCGGCGTCCCCGAGCACGCGGTGGCGATCCTGTACGCCCCGACCCACCGCGACTACCGCCGTACCCAGCGCAGCCCGCTGGACCTGGACCGCGTCGCGGACCGGCTCGGCCCGGGGTTCGTGATCCTGGCCCGCGCCCACCGTCGGCACGGCGGCCCGCTCGCCCCCGACGCGGCCTCGCCCCGGGTCATCGACGTCAGCGGCCACCCGAGCGTGGAGTCGATCTGCCTCGCCTCGGACGCCCTGCTCACCGACTACTCGTCGATCATGTTCGACTACGCGGGCCTCGACCGTCCGATCGTGCTGCACACCGAGGACCGGGAGGCCTTCGAGGCGGCCCGCGGCACCTACTTCGACCTACGGGACTTCCCGCCGGGCGCGCTCGCGCGCAGCGAGGACGAGCTGGTCGACATCTTCGCCACCGGCCACTGGCGCGGCTCGCGCTCCGCCCAGCTGCGCTCGGCGTTCCGGGCGCGCTTCTGCCCGTACGACGACGGCCGCGCCGCCGAGCGCGTCGTGCGCCATGTGGTGTTCGGCGAGCACGGGCTGCCACCGGTCGTCCCGTTCGACGAGCGGCATCCGGTGCCGTCGCGCGCGGCCTGCCCGCGTCCGGCACCGTCGCACTCCGCCGTGCCCCTGCCCCTCTGAATCGCAACGGAGTTCCCATGCCCTCCAGCCCGTCGCGGCCCACGCCGAGCCGGCCGCACACCTGGCGTCCGGCCGGACGGCCCGGCGGCCGGCTCGCCGCGTCATGAGACCGCGCACCTGGGTGCTGCTGCTGGCCGCGGTCTTCGCCGTGCTGCAACTGGCCAACGTCAGCGGCCGGGACACCCCCGACAGCCGGAACTACCTGTCGTACGCCCTGAGCCTGAGCGGCCACGGCAAACGGGAGGCGGCCCTCGCGACGATCGAGCACTACTGCGCGGGCAAGGGGTCCGTCGCGCGCCGCGACCAGAGCGTGGACGTGGTCCGCTTCCACAGCGCCGACCCGAGCGCGCGGGTCGCTGAGCGGTGCCGGGCGCGGGAGTGGCCGGAGGTGGAGAAGCGGCTGCGGGAGGGGCGAACGACCGGGCACACCGCGCCCTTCGCCTCCGAGCGCTTCATGCGGATCTTCGAGGTACGGCCCGGCTACCCGGTGTTCCTGGTGCCGTTCGTGACCGTCCTCGGCGCGACCTGGGGGCTGTGGGCGGCCGGGGTCGCGGTGACCGTGGCGGGCGGGGTGCTGGTCTTCCTGGTCCTGCGCACGCTGTCCGTGCCGCTGCCGCTCGCGCTGACCGGTCAGGCGCTGTACTTCGTCCTGCCGTGCGGGACGACGGCGATGCGGCCCATGACGGAGGGGCTGCTGCTGGCCCTGACCCTGGCCGCGCTGTGGGGCTGCGCGCTGGTGCTGCGGGGAAGGCGGGCGGGCCTCGCGCTGATCGTCGGCGCCCTGGCGGCGCAGTTCACGGTGAAGCACTCCCAGGCGCTGTTCCTCGGGGTGTGTCTGGCGGCGGCGGGCGCGGTGGTGGCTGTCGGCAGATGGCGCAAGGGACGGGCGCCGGGCCGGGACGTCACGGCGATCGCGGGGATCGGCCTGGGCGCGGCCGTGGGGACCGTCGTACTGGCGAAGCTGCTCGGCTACCCGGCGGCGGCCGAGAGCCTCCAGGATCTGCTGGCCGATCACTTCACCCGCCCCGACCGCGCGCGTCCCTGGCCGGAGTTCCTCCAGCTGTCGTCGAACTTCTGGGTGGAGTGGCTGCGCCGCCAGTTCTGGGAGCCGCTGTTCCTGGCGGCGCTGGGCGCCGGGCTGTGGGGCGCGCTGCGCAGGCCGCCTTTCGGCGCCTTCGTGATCGCGGCGGCCGCCACCGGCGTCCTCACCCAGGCGGGGCACCCGGACATCACCATCTGGGGCGACAGGCTGATCGTCCTGGCCTGGCTCCTCCCGGTGGTCGGCGTCCCTCTCCTGCTCGACCACCTGATGCGCGACCGGGTGTCGTTGCCGGCGCAGGGGCACGCCGACCGGACTCACTCCATGAGGTGAAGGAAGGTCAATCCGTTGACGCGGCCGGGAACATACGGCGAATGCGCGAAACGCTCCTGGCCAGGCGAACGACGCACGGCGCGACCGCCCTCCGCGGCGGCCCCACCTGGCGCCCCACCCCGTACCAGCTCTTCGGCTTCCTCGCCTGGCTGCTGCTGACCCTCGCCCACTGGCGCCTTCCTCTGTGCTGCGACGCGGGCCAGCACGCGGCGGTCGTCGAACGCCTGAAGGCGAATCTCCTCGACCCCCGCCACCCCACGGTGGACGCCCCAGGCGAGGGCAGCCAGTACTACACGCCGTACACGGCGGCCCAGGCCCTGCTCGCCCGCCTCACAGGACTGGGCGGCTGGGAGGTACTGAGGCTCGCGGGCCCGTTGAATCTGCTGGTACTGCTGACGGGTCTCGGCCGCGCCGTCCGGCTGCTGACCCCGCGCCCGTGGGTGCCGGTGGCGGTTCTGGCGGTGGTGACGGCGGCCTTGGTGCCCACGGCACAGACTCTCGCGTACCCGTCGACGTTCGCGATCGGACTGACGTTCTGGGCGTGGGGGTGGACGGGAGCGAGGGGTCCGGTGCGCTTCGTGGGCCCGAGCGGGAGACGGAGCCTCCTGGAGTACCTCGCGCTGGGGGCCGTGTACGGCTTGATCGTGCTGATCGACCCGAGGACGGGGATGGGGGCGGCGGTAGGGGCGTTGGCCTTGATCTCCGGGCGGGTGGGACTTCCCCAAGGGCGCGGGGCTGTATCGGTTCGCGGCTCCGCCGCGGGGCGCGACAGGCTCTCACCGGCCCGCCGTCTGATCACAGCCCTCACCGCGGCACTCCTTCTCGCCTCGGCCTTCGAGCACCCCCACTCCTGGCCGCCGTACGACTGGGCAGCCCGGCACATCCGCCCCGGCGAGGTCGTCCTCACCGACGATGCCCGTGCCGCCCACTCGATCCCGGGCTACGGCGCCAACCTCGTCGCCCCCGCGAAGCGCGACGCCTCACTGCGCGAAGACGAAAGGCGCGGACGCCGAGATGACGTCCGCGCCTACCTCTCGCCCGAAGCGACCCGCGAGGAACGCACCGCCATCGTCCACCGCCACCACGTGCGCTGGCTGTTGCTCACCCGCCGGCACAGGATCCCCGAGGAGGCCGTGGTCGTGGCGTGGAGCGAGCGGACGGGGGAGGTTCTGGCGCGGGTCCCCGGGACGACTACTCGATGACGAGGTCGACCTCGATGTTGCCGCGGGTGGCGTTGGAGTAGGGGCAGACCTGGTGGGCCTGCTCGACCAGCTTGCGGCCGGTCTCCTCGTCCACCGTGTCGGGCAGCTCCACCCGGAGCGCGACCTTCAGGCCGAAGCCCTGGCCCTGCTTGCCGATGCCGACCTCGGCGGTGACGGCGGCGTCGCTGACGTCCACCTTGGCCTGGCGGCCGACGAGACCGAGGGCGCTGCCGAAGCAGGCGGCGTAACCGGCGGCGAAGAGCTGCTCCGGGTTGGTGCCCTGGCCGTCGCCGCCGAGCTCCACCGGCATGGCGAGGGCGAGGTCGATCTTGCCGTCGGAGGTGACGGCGCGGCCCTCGCGGCCGTGGGTGGCGGTGGCGACGGCGGTGTAGATCGCGTCCATGAAGGAACCATCCCTGTTCGAGAAGTCGTGGCTCGTTGACGGACACAAGTAGAGCACACAATTAAGTTGTGCACAACTCAATGGCGAGCAAGAGCTACTCTGGAGGCATGAACAGGACCGAGACACCCGCACCGCACCAGGAGGAATGGCTCCGCCTGGACCGCCAGATCTGCTTCTCCCTGCACGCGGCCTCGCGCGCCTTCAACGGCGTCTACCGCGTGATCCTCAAGGACCTCGGCCTCACCTACCCGCAGTACCTGGTGATGCTCGTGCTGTGGGAGCACGGCGAGCTGCCCGTCAAGAAGCTGGGCGAGCACCTGCGGCTGGACTCCGGCACCCTCTCGCCGCTGCTGAAGCGGCTGGAGACGGCCGGCCTGGTCCGCCGGGAGCGCAGCGCGCGCGACGAGCGCTCGGTGGAGGTGCGCCTGACCGAGGAGGGCACGGCCCTGCGCGAGCAGGCGCGCGAGGTGCCGCGCCGGATCGCGACGGCGACCGGCTTCGACATCGAGGAGATCAACGCCCTGCGGTCCCGCCTGGACGAGCTCACGACGGCCCTGGACGCGGCGGCACTGTCAGCGACAGCGCGGTAGCGGGCTCGGTCGTCAGCGGCTTCACCGTGGCCCGCTCGTAGAGGCGCAGGGTCACGCCTCCGCGCGCGTACTCCTCACGCGGGACGAAGTCCTCCGCCACGACCTCGATCTTGGCGCGCTCGACCGGGTTGCGCGGGAACCAGCGCGGGCCCAGGGTGTACGGCTCGGCCACCACCCACACCCGGTCCACCGCCGCCAGCCTGCGGCGCAGCTCCCCGGCCCCCATCTCCCGTCCGTACAGCGTCGCCGACCCGGGCCCCGGCCGGCTGAGCGCGAGGTCCTCGGCCCGTCGGAACCCCTCCGGGTAGGCCATCGCCGCCCTCCGCCCGATGGACGGCACGAACAGCACCGGGTCGCCGGGGCGGATCTGCCGGGCGGCGAGGGCGGAGACGGCGGCGAGGTTGTCGGGCCGCTGTTCGGGGGCGCGGTCGGCCCGGTACAGGGGCAGGTGGTGGAAGAAGGCGAAGAGGATCGCGAGGGCCCCGGCGAGCTGGACGTACGGCATCCGGCCCAGGAGCGCCCCGGCGACCCGGTCGGCACCGGCGGCGATCAGCAGGGGCGCCCCGGCCAGGGCGTAGAACACGTATCGGTCGTCGTAGATCGGCCGCACCTGCGAGACCAGCATGAGCAGGCACGGGGGCACGGTCATCAGGGGCAGCGCCACGGCGGCCGTCCGGCGTGCGGCCAGGCCCGCCAGCATCAGCACCACGCCGGTCTCGAACATCAGCCCCTTGGGCGTGAGGACGAAGGCGCGCAGCAGCCGTTCCGCGCTCCCCCACCCCGGTGCCGTCAGCCACTCCACCTGGCCCGCCTGCGCCCGGGACGCCAGCACCAGCGGCAACAGCGCGAGGCCGACGACCGCCGCCACCCCCGCCCAGCGCGCCCATACCCGCCGCTCCGCCCGTGCCGCCGCCAGCGTCACGGCGTGCGCGCACAGCACCAGGACCGCCAGTTCGTGCAGCAGGCAGGTGACGGAGACGACACCGCCGTACGCCCACCAGGTCCACGCGCGGGCGGGTCCCCACAGCCCGCTCACCAGGAGGAGGGTGGCGCCCGCGACTCCGGCGCCGACGAGGGCGTAGGACCGTCCCTCCTGCGCGTAGTGGCCGGTCAGCGGGGTGACGGCGTACATCAGTCCCGCCCACAGCCCCACCCTCGGTCCGGCGAGGCGTACACCCAGGGCGGCGATCAGAGCGGCCGCGGCCGCGGCACCGCACACCGACGGCAGCCGCAGGGCGACCTCGCCGGGGTGGACCGCCAGGACCGCGTGCATGAGGAGGTAGTACAGGCCGTGCACCGCGTCGACGCCGTGCAGCAGCCGCCAGATCTCCGGCACCGATCGGCGCGCGACCTGGAAGGTGACCGCTTCGTCGCGCCACATGCCCCCGCGGTCGAGGCCCCAGAGGCCCACGGCCAGCATGAGGGCGGGGGGCACGGCGATGGCTCCTGCTCTCCGGCTCAGCACACCGATGATTTTGTGCTATTAACTGACTCTTTTTGTTCATTGACGGCGAATAGGAGTGGTTATGCTCCACGCACGGGCCAACTGACGAGGGGACGGCCGTACATGACCTGGCTGATCACCGGCGGCGCCGGATACATCGGGGCGCACGTCGTACGGGCGATGACCGAGGCGGGCGAACGGGCGGTCGTCTACGACGACCTGTCCACCGGGATCTCCGAGCGCGTGCCCGACGGGGTCCCGCTGGTGGTGGGTTCCACCCTGGACGCCGAGCGGGTGGCCCGGGCCCTCCAGGACCACGGGATCACCGGGGTCGTGCATCTGGCGGCGAAGAAGCAGGTCGGCGAGTCGATGGACCAGCCGCTGCGCTACTACCGGGAGAACGTCGAGGGCCTGCGCGTACTGCTGGACGAGGTGACCAGGGCCGGCGTTCCCTCGTTCGTGTTCTCCTCCTCGGCGGCGGTCTACGGCATGCCGGACGTGGATCTGGTGACCGAGGAGACCCCGTGCGAGCCGATGTCGCCGTACGGCGAGACGAAGCTGGTGGGTGAGTGGCTGGTGCGGGCGACCGCGCGGGCCACGGGCCTGTCAACGGCGTCGCTGCGCTACTTCAACGTGGCGGGCTCGGCGGCGCCGGAGCTGGCGGACGTGGGCGTCTTCAACCTCATCCCGATGGTCTTCGAACGACTGACCGAGCAGGCGCCCCCGCGCATCTTCGGCGACGACTATCCGACGCCGGACGGCACCTGTGTCCGGGACTACATCCACGTGGTCGACCTGGCCGAGGCCCACGTGGCGGCGGCGCGCGTGCTGCGGACCTCCCCGGGCCGCGACCTGACCCTGAACATCGGCCGGGGCGAGGGCGTGTCGGTCCGCGACATGATCGACCGGATCAACGCGATCACCGGCTACGACCGCCCCCCGACCGTCACCCCGCGCCGCCCGGGCGACCCGGCCCGCGTGGTCGCGTCCGCCGACCGAGCGGCCGCGGAACTGGGCTGGAAGGCCAAGCACGACGTGCAGGACATGATCACGTCGGCATGGGAGGGCTGGGTACGCCACCATCCGGGAGCGGCACGGGGGTGACGTGACCGGCTCGGGGGCGGGAGCGGGAAGCGGGAGCGGACGTAGATCGGGGGGATGACGGCTAACCCGGCCCAGAGCCTGGCGAGGGCCGGCGCCCCGCTTACAGCGCCTTCAGCGCACCGGCCGTAGCCCGGGCCAGCGACGCCAGATATCCCTTCGGCAGCTTCGGGCTGCGGATGACCACCGAGCGCCAGTACAGCGGGCCCGAGATCAGGTCCAGGGCGAGGTCGTGGTCGACGCCCTCGCGCAGTTCCCCCCGTCGTTCCGCCGCCGCCACGATCCCGGTGGCCACCCCGTCCTGCCCCTCCCGCAACGCCTTCTGCAGGGCCTCGGCGATCTCGGGGTTGCGGGCCGCCTCCGCCTGGAGGTCCGGGATGATCTGCGAGGCCACGGGGTGGCGCAGGGCCCGTGAGGTCACCTCGTACAGCAGGCGCAGGTCACCCTCCAGCGACCCGGTGTCCGGCATCGGCAGCCCTTGTACCGCCAGCGCCGACACCACGTCCAGGACGAGGTGCAGCTTCGACCGCCAGCGCCGGTACACCGCCGTCTTGCCGACCCCGGCCCGCCGGGCGATCCCCTCGATCGACATCCGCGCGTACCCGACCGCCGCCAGTTCCTCGAACACGGCCGCGCGGATCGCTTCCGTCACGTCCGCCCGCAGCACGGCCGCCCCCGCGGGGGCCCGGCGGCGCGGACGCGGCTGGGGTCCGTCGGCGTTCGTCGTCATGCGGACCAGCATAGGGCGTGACGACGAAACGGTTGCGTTCCGACGTCCAGTCGGCCTACGCTCGCGTTGCGACGATACGGTCCCGTCCCGACGTAAGAGAACGCCAGGAGTCCCGTAAGGGAACAGCCGGTGACGGGCCCCACGCGCCGCACGCGCACCCCACCCCCCGAGCGAAAGCAGCGGATGTGAGCCAGGTCCTCGACACACCGCCCCCGACGACGACGGCCCCTCCCGACGACGTCGACCTCGCGGCCCTCGCCGCCCGCCACGGCCTCTCGGTCAGCGGTGCCCGCCCGACGCTGCCCGAGTACGTCCGGCAGCTGTGGGACCGGCGCCACTTCATCGCCGCGTTCTCCACCGCCAAGCTCACCGCCCAGTACAGCCAGGCCAAGCTCGGCCAGCTCTGGCAGGTGATGAACCCGCTGCTGAACGCGGCCGTCTACTTCCTGATCTTCGGCGTGCTGCTCGGCACCAGGAACGGCGTCCCCGACTATGTCCCGTTCCTGGTGACGGGCGTCTTCATCTGGACGTTCAGCCAGAGCTCGATCCTCGCCGGCACCCGCGCGATCTCCGGCAACCTCGGCCTGGTCCGCGCCCTGCACTTCCCGCGGGCCGCGCTGCCGATCTCCTTCTGCCTCCAGCAGCTCCAGCAGCTGCTGTTCTCCATGGGCGCCCTGGTCGTCATCCTGCTCGCCTTCGGAGTCCCGGTCGCCTTCTCCTGGCTCCTCGCGATCCCGGCGCTGGTGCTGCAGTTCACCTTCAACGCCGGCGTCTCGATGATCATGGCCCGGGTGGGCGCGAAGACCCCGGACGTCGCCCAGTTGATGCCGTTCGTGCTGCGCACCTGGATGTACACCTCCGGCGTCATGTGGAGCATCGACCACCTGCTGGCCAAGCACCAGGACTGGCCGGCCTGGGTGGGCCCGGTGCTCCAGGCCAACCCACCCGCGGTCTACATCGACCTCATGCGCTTCGCGCTGATCGACAGCTTCCACGCGAGCCAGTTGCCGGCCCACGTGTGGGCGCTCGCCACCGGCTGGGCCCTGCTCGCCGGGATCGGCGGATTCATCTACTTCTGGAAGGCTGAGGAGACGTACGGCCGTGGCTGAGCACCCGAACGACCAGACCCCCACCGTCATCGCCGACCGCGTGGACATCGTCTACCGCGTCAACGGCACCGGCGCGGGCCGCGGCTCCGCCACCGCCGCCCTCAACCGCATCCTGCGGCGCAAGCAGACCGAGAAGGCGGCCGGCGTCCGCACGGTGCACGCCGTGAAGCAGGTGTCCTTCGTCGCGTACAAGGGCGAGGCCATCGGCCTGATCGGCACCAACGGCTCCGGCAAGTCCACCCTGCTCAAGGCGGTCGCGGGACTGCTCCCCGTGGAGAGCGGGGCCATCTACACCGACGGCCAGCCCTCCCTGCTCGGCGTCAACGCGGCCCTGATGGGCGACCTGACCGGCGAGCGCAACGTCCACCTCGGCGGCCTCGCCATGGGCATGTCCCGGGAGCAGATCAAGGCGCGGTACCAGGAGATCGTCGACTTCTCCGGCATCAACGAGAAGGGCGACTTCATCACCCTGCCGATGCGCACGTACTCCTCCGGCATGGGCGCCCGGCTCCGGTTCTCCATCGCCGCCGCCAAGGACCACGACGTCCTGCTCATCGACGAGGCCCTCGCCACCGGCGACCGCTCCTTCCAGAAGCGCTCCGAGCAGCGCATCCGCGAGCTGCGCAAGCACGCCGGCACGGTGTTCCTGGTCAGCCACAACAACAAGTCGATCCGCGACACCTGCGACCGCGTCCTGTGGCTGGAACGCGGCGAGCTGCGCATGGACGGCCCCACCGAGGACGTCCTGAAGGAGTACGAGGCCTTCACCGGCGACAAGAAGCCCAAGGCCAAGCCGAAGCCGAAGGTGGCCGCCGCATAACCCTCCTCCGTGCGCAAGGGCGCCCCGGGCCGTGACGGCCCGGGGCGCCCTTCAGTGTCGTACGACTACGAATGCGTCCGCAGCAGGGTGCGCATCGTCCGCATCGCCACCGAGAGGTTGGCGAGGTCGAACGTCTCCGAGCCCTGGATCTCCTCCAGGGTTGTGCGCGCCCGGCCGAGGATCGCCGCGTTCTTCTCCTCCCACGCCTTGAAGCGCTGCTCCGGGGTGGAGGTGCCGTTGCCGACCGCGAGGACGTCCGAGGTCAGCGCCGCGTGGGCCGCGTACAGGTCCTCGCGGATGGAGGCGCGGGCCATGGACTGCCAGCGGTCGTTGCGCGGCAGTTCGATGATGCGGTCCATGAGCTGGGTGATCCGCAGCCGGTCGGCGAGGTCGTAGTAGACCTCGGCCACGTCCAGCGGTTCCTTGCCCATGCGGTCGGCCACCGAGACGATGTCGAGCGCCGGGAAGGCGGAGGAGAACCCGGCCACGCGGGTGGCCAGTTCGTCCGGGACACCGACGCCGGACAGCTCGTCGTAGATCTGCTGGTACCACTCCAGGTCCGCGCCGCGCAGCAGCTTGGGCAGCTGCTGCCACACCTGCTCGACCCGCTCGCCGAAGAACTCGACGTTCTCGGTGAGCTGGATCGGCTGCGGGCGGTTGTTGAGCAGCCAGCGCGTGCCGCGCTCCACCAGCCGGCGCGAGTGCAGCCGGATCCGGGTGAGCACATCGGCCTCGACCTGGTTGTCCAGGGCCTCGACCGCGTCCCACACCGGCGCCGAGCGGAAGATCGCGCGGGCGGCGGTCTGCGCCCGGACGATCTCCTCCAGGGAGGCCCCGGTCTCCTCGCGCAGGCGGTGCAGATACGTCGTACCACCGGTGTTGACCGTGTCGTTGACCAGCACGGTCGTGGTGATCTCACGGCGCAGCGGATGGGTGTCGATGTGCTCGGGGAACCGCTCGCGCAGCGCGCTCGGGAAGTACGCGTCGAGCAGCCCGCGCAGGTAGGGATCGTCCGGGAGCGAGGTGTGCAGCAGCTCCTCGGCGACCGTGATCTTCGTGTACGCCAGCAGCACGGCCGTCTCCGGGCCGGTCAGGCCGTGTCCGGTGCCGAGCCGCTCACGGATCTGGCGGTCGGTGGGCAGGAACTCCAGGGCCCGGTCGAGGGCGCCCTCGCGGACCAGGTGGCGCATGTAGCGCTGCTGGGCGTGGAGCATGTCCTTGGACTGGGCGAGGGCGTTGGCGATCGCCGTGTTCTGCGCGTAGTTGTTGCGCAGGACCAGCCGGCCGACCTCGTCGGTCATCTCCGCGAGCAGCTTGTTGCGCTGCTTGACGGTCATGTCGCCGTCGGTGACCAGGCTGTTGAGCAGGATCTTGATGTTCACCTCGTGGTCGGAGGTGTCCACGCCCGCGCTGTTGTCGATGGCATCGGTGTTGATCTTGCCGCCGTGCCGGGCGAACTCGATCCGGCCGAGCTGGGTCAGACCCAGGTTGCCGCCCTCGCCGACGACCTTGACCCGCAGCTCGGCGCCGTCGACGCGGATGGGGTCGTTGGCCTTGTCGCCGACGTCGGCGTTCGACTCGGTGGAGGCCTTGACGTACGTGCCGATGCCGCCGTTCCACAGCAGGTCCACCGGCGCCTGCAGGATCGCCTTCATCAGGTCGGCCGGCGTCATCTTGGACACCTTGCCCTCGATGCCCAGGGCCTCGCGGATGTGCGCGTTGACGGGGATCGCCTTGGCGGACCGCGGGAAGACGCCGCCACCGGCCGAGATCAGGTCGGTGTCGTAGTCGGCCCAGCTGGAGCGCGGCAGCTCGAACAGGCGGCGGCGCTCGGCGTAGCCGGTGGCCGCGTCCGGGTTCGGGTCGATGAAGATGTGCCGGTGGTCGAAGGCGGCGACCAGGCGGATGTGCTCGCTGAGCAGCATGCCGTTGCCGAACACGTCACCGGACATGTCACCGATGCCGACGACCGTGAAGTCCTCGGTCTGGGTGTCCACGCCCAGCTCGCGGAAGTGCCGCTTGACGGACTCCCAGGCGCCGCGGGCGGTGATGCCCATGCCCTTGTGGTCGTAACCGGCCGAGCCGCCGGAGGCGAAGGCGTCGCCGAGCCAGAAGTTGTAGCTCTCGGCGACCTCGTTGGCGATGTCGGAGAAGGTCGCGGTGCCCTTGTCGGCGGCGACCACGAGGTAGGTGTCGTCCTCGTCGTGGCGGACGACGTCGGCGGGCGGGACGACCTCCCCGGCCACCATGTTGTCGGTGATGTCGAGCAGCGCCGAGATGAACGTCTTGTAGCTGGCGATGCCCTCGGCGAGCCACGCGTCCCGGTCCACGGACGGGTCGGGCAGCTGCTTGGCGACGAAGCCGCCCTTGGCGCCGACCGGCACGATGACGGTGTTCTTCACCATCTGCGCCTTCACCAGACCGAGGATCTCGGTGCGGAAGTCCTCACGCCGGTCGGACCAGCGCAGACCGCCTCGCGCGACCTTGCCGAAGCGCAGGTGCACACCCTCCACCCGCGGCGAGTACACCCAGATCTCGAACGCCGGACGCGGCGCCGGCAGGTCCGGGATGGCCTGCGGGTCGAACTTCATGGAGACGTAGTCGTGCGGGGCGCCGCCCGCCGCCTCCTGGAAGAAGTTGGTGCGCAGGGTCGCCTTGATCACGGTGAGGAAGGACCGCAGGATCCGGTCCTCGTCCAGGCTCGCCACCTGGTCCAGGGCCGCGTCGAGCTCTTCGAGCAGGGCGTCCACGATCTCGTGCCCGGCGCGCTGGCGGTCCGGCGACATCCGCGCCTCGAACAGGGAGACGAGGAGCCGGGTGGTGTGGACGTTGTTGCGGAGGGTGTCCTCCATGTAGTCCTGCGAGAACGTGGATCCGGCCTGGCGCAGGTACTTCGCGTACGCCCGCAGGACCATCGCCTGGCGCCAGTTCAGCCCGGCGCTCAGCACCAGCGCGTTGAAGCCGTCGTTCTCGGCCTGTCCGGTCCAGGTGGCGGCGAAGGCCTCCTGGACGCGCTCGCGGGCGTCGTCGCCGGCGTAGTCGCCGCTGCCGTTCTGCGCCTTCGGCATGCGCAGGCCGAAGTCGTAGATCCAGGCCACCGTGCGGTCCGAGCAGCGCAGCTCGTAGGGGCGCTCGTCGATCACCTCGACGCCGAGCCGGTTGAGCACCGGCAGGACGGCGGACAGGGAGATGGCCGCGCCCTTGCGGTAGATCTTGAAGCGGCGCTCCTCGGGGGCGGCGCCGACCGGCTCGTACAGGCTGAGCGCGAAGTTGTTGTCCTCGGTCAGCTGCTCGATGTGGACCAGGTCGGAGACGGCCGAGCGCGGGGTGTGGTCGGCCTTGTAGCCCTCGGGGAAGGCGTTGCCGTAGCGGCGCATCAGTTCGGCGGCGCGCTCCTCGCCCAGCTCGGCGTTGAGCGCGTCGGCGAAGCCGTCGGCCCAGGAACGCGCGGCCTCGACCAGGCGGGCCTCGATGCGCTCCTTGTCGGCGTCGCTGAGCTGCGGCAGCTCGGTGCCCTGCGGGACACGGACCACGAAGTGCAGCCGGGACAGGATCGACTCGGTGTTCCAGGCGGTGAAGTCGACGCTGGTGCCGCCGAGCTCCTCCTTCAGGATGTCGATGATCCGAAGCCGGACGCCGGTGGTGTAGCGGTCGCGGGGCAGGTAGACGAGGGCGGAGTAGTAGCGGCCGTACTCGTCCTGGCGCAGGTACAGGCGCAGGCGCCGGCGCTCCTGGAGGTACAGGACGCTGGTGACGATCGCCTGCAGCTCACCGACGGGCGTCTGGAAGAGCTCGTCGCGCGGGTAGGTCTCCAGGATCTGGAGCAGGTCGCGGCCGTCGTGGCTGTTGGGCGAGAACCCGGCGCGCTTGAGCACGTCGGCGACCTTGCGCCGGATGACCGGGACGCGGCGGACGGACTCGGTGTAGGCGGCCGAGGAGAACAGACCGAGGAAGCGCCGCTCGCCGACGACATTGCCCTCGCTGTCGAACTTCTTGACGCCGATGTAGTCCAGGTACGAGGGCCGGTGGACGGTGGCGCGGCTGTTGGCCTTGGTGAGGACCAGCAGCTTGTGCTCGCGGGCCTTGGCGCGGGCGTCGGCGGGCAGCCGCTCGAAGGAGGGGCTGACGGGGTGGGCGTCCGCGCCGGCGTGGTGCGGGTCCGAGCGCAGTATGCCGAGCCCGGTGCCGGGGACGGCGGCGAGGGAGTCGTCCTCGCGCAGCTCGTACTCCCGGTAGCCCAGGAAGGTGAAGTGGTCGGCGGCCAGCCACTGCAGCAGCTCGCGCGCCTCCTCGACCTCGGGGCCGGGCAGATCGCCGGGCACGTGCTCCTCGGCGAGGTCCTCGGAGAGGCGGATCGAGGCGTCCCGCATCTTCTCCCAGTCCTCGACGGCCTCCCGTACGTCGGACAGGACGCGCAGCAGATCGGCGGTGATCTGCTTCAGGTCGGCCTTGTCGGTCTCCCGGTCGATCTCGACGTGGATCCAGGACTCGGTGTGCGCGTCGTGCGGGCGGTCGGCGGCGGCCGGAGGGCCGGGGAGCACCTCGACGAGCTTGCCGGTGACGTCGCGGCGGACGACGACCTGGGGGTGGATGACGACGTGGATCCCACGACCCTGCCGGGTCAGCTCATTGGTGACCGAGTCGACCAGGAAGGGCATGTCGTCGGTGACGACCTCGACGATGGAATGGCTGCACGCCCATCCGTTCTCCTCGACGGTGGGTGTGAGGACCCGCACGTTGGCCGTTCCCTGCGGGCGGGTCTCGGCCAACCGGTAGTGGGAGAAGGCGGCTCCGAAGACATCGACCGGGTCACGGTCGGTGAGGTCCTCCGGGGCGGTGTGCAGGTAGTAACGCTGGAGGAACGAGAGCACGGTGTCCCGGTCCGGGGTGGCCTCGCCCGTGGTCCCAGTCGGTAGGTGCCCCCCGACCGGGCTGTTCTCAGCTACCCGGGCGGCCCTCTCGAGCAGCTCGGCCTTTGCTTCGTCCAGCTTGGTCTGCATTGTCCTCTGGCTCCTGTCGCGCGCCGTTGCGTGACGTAGAAGAAAGTACGGTCCCGTCCCCTCCGACGTAACGTCGCGACGCGGGGTGTCCGGTCTGCTTCGACGCTATGCCGCGAGGTGAGATGAGCGGGGGGATATCAGCCAAAATCGCCGTGCCCCGTGGGTGTGACACTGCTCTCCGCACTGCCGACACCACGGGGTTGCGCGCCACGGCGGGAACCCACCCGCGAAGACCAGCGACCACCGCCCGGCCACGGATGTCATCCGTGCTCACCGGGCGCAGGGCGGAGGCACCGAGGCCCCCGCGAGCTATCGCGCTGATCACGCCACAAGGCTATCGCTGATTACCGGGGGCCCGTCATGAGCCGTATGTGTACAAAACCAGGGGTCGAAGTTTGACGTTCTGCACAGTGCCGGGTGCCGGGGGGGTGCCGCAGCGCGACTCGGCGGCACCCCGGGCGGGGTCACCCCCACACCGCCCGGGGTCACCCCACCGGCGCAGGCCCTCTTGGCAAGGCCCGCCGGCCGAGGCACGTTGCCAGAGAGTCCGACACAGCCGCAGTCCACGGCCGAGCAGGGGAGCGCACCGACATGACAGCCAAGATCCTCATCGTCACCGGCGACGCAGCGGAGTCACTGGAGGTCCTGTACCCCTACCAACGCCTCCGCGAGGAGGGCTACGACGTCCACATCGCCGCCCCCACCCGCAAGAAGCTCCAGTTCGTCGTCCACGACTTCGAGCCCGGCTTCGACACCTACACCGAGAAGCCCGGCTACACCTGGCCCGCAGACCTCGCCTTCGCCGAGGTGGACCCCGGCGACTACGCCGCCGTGGTCATCCCCGGCGGCCGGGCCCCCGAGTACCTCCGCAACGACCCCGAACTCCGCAAGATCCTCAAGTCGTTCTTCGACGCCGACAAGCCCGTCGCGCAGATCTGCCACGGCCCCCTGCTCACGGCCGCCATCGACGGCCTGCGAGGCCGCCGCGTCACGGCGTACCCCGCGCTGGAACTCGACATGCAGGCCGCCGGCGCCACCTTCCAGGACGCCGAGGCCGTGGTCGACGGCACCCTCGTCTCCTCCCGGGCCTGGCCGGACCACAGCGCCTGGATGCGGGAGTTCCTGACGGTGCTCCGCGCGAAGGCGCCGGTGACCTGACCCGAGACGCGGGGCGGCGCGGCCGAGGGGGCGGCTTGGCCGAGGAGACGGCTCGGCTGGCGAGTGACGTGGCTTGCGGGCTGCGGGCTGCGGGCTGCGGGCTGCGAGGGGCCTGCGGGCGCCCCGGCCGACCGGCTACGCCGCCAGCCGCTCCGCCTCTTCGACCGCCTCGCTCAGGGAGTCGACCACCGGCACGCCCACGCCCTCCAGGCTGGCGCGGCTGTGCGAGCCCCCGGTGTACAGCACGGCCCGCGCCCCCACGTGCAGCGCCGCCACCGCGTCGTCGGCCGCGTCCCCGATCACGACGGTCCGCGCCGGGTCCACCACTCCGCCCAGCGCCTCGAGATGCCGCACCATGTGCTCGGCCTTGCTTCCGCCGGACGGTCCGGTCCGCCCGTCCACCCGTATGAAGTGCGCCTCGATCCCGAATCCCCGCACCAGCGGGACCAGTTCCTCGTGCACGTACATGCTGAGGATCGACTGACTGCGCCCGGCCGCGCCCCAGCCGGTCAGCAGCTCGGTGACCCCCACGGTCAGCTCGCACCGCACCCGGTGCTCGGCGTAGTACCGATGGAAGGTCTCGTCCATGACCACCCACTCGGCGTCGGTGGGCAGCCGCCCCAGCAGCCGCTCGTAGAACTTCGGCACCGGCACGCAGTACAGCGCCCGGTACTGCTCCAGCGTGATCGGCTCGAGCCCCAGCTCGCCGAATGCCGCGTTCGTCGCCCCGATGATCGCGTCGTTGTCGTGGAACAGCGTCCCGTTCCAGTCCCAGACGATGTGCGCCCCTGTTCGCTTCCCCATGACGAAAAACGGTACCCGCACCCACCGACAATCAAGAGAACCGCAGGTCAAAGAAGGGAAGCCAGGAGCGGGACGGTCGCCTCAGCCGTCGTCCTTCAGCACACTCGCCTCAGCCGCCCGGATGCATGGCGCCGGCCTCAGCCGATCCATGACGCCCGCCTCAGCCGCCGGACGCCACCAGGTTCGCGATCTCCTGCGTGGCGTACCACAGCAGCTCGTGGTCCTCCGTTTCGTCCACCACGAACTGGGCGTCCTCGTCCCCGCCGTCCGCCGCCGCCAGTGCCTCGACCGCGGCCGTGACGTCGTCCTCCGCGTCCCCGCCGTCGACATGCACCGACGCCGCCTTGGCCAGCGGCACCGCCCCCGCGACGCGCACCTCGCCCAGCGCCGCCGGATCCAGCCCACGGTCCGGGTCGGCAGCGGCGGCGCCGTCCGGCACGTCCACGGCGACCACGACCCGGCGTCGCGGCGCTCCGGAGTCCGCCGCCAGCAGCCGCAGCGACGCCGCCGCGGCCCGGTTCAGGGCCGCGTACTCCAGCTCCTCGATGTCGTCGGAGACGTACCACTCGCGCAGGGCCGGTGTGACGGCGTAGGCGAGCAGCGACCCGCCTCCCAGTTCGCCCGTCTTGTACGCCTCGGCGAGACCGGGAAGGGTCAGGGGGACGTAGACGCGCATGGCTGGCCGCTTTCGTGGTCGGAGGCTCCGGGCTGCCCCGGAGAGGGCGTTTCCGCACCTCCCGAAGGGCCTTCAGGATACGTGCGGCCGTCCCCTTTCGAGCCCCCGGCCACCCCCCGCCGGCCGTCCACCCCGGTCCGGAAACTCACCCGCCGCACCGCCGAAGTGGCGGGTTCGAGCGCCCCGAGGTCATCCGGATAGGTGAACCTTTCGGGCCCCGTGACCCGTGCCCGCCCGTGCTTGCCGCCTCCGTCACGACCCCGTACAAGATCCCCAACCGCAAAGTTACCGCCCGGTACGGTCCGGGCCGACCCACGGGGGCACCCCATGAACAAGGTCATGACGAGGGCGAAGAACCACCCCGGCGCCCGCCCGCCGGGCCGCCGCGACCCCCGCCGCCCCGGCGGCGCCCCGCCCCGCACACCGAACGGCGGCGGGCCCCGCGAACAGCGCGCGGCGACGACCACGGCCACCACGCGGGAGACCACCCCCTCGGTACCACCCCAGACCCCGCGCCGGCCGGTCCCGCCCGCCGTGCCCCAGCCCCGCCCCACCGAGGTCTTCGCCGACCGCCTCCTCGCCGTACTGAGCGGCCGGCGCCCGGTCCACTACATGCTCCGGCACACCGCGGGCCGCGCCTACGACGATCTGGCCTGGCTCGCCGAGCGCGGCCCCCTGCGCACCCTGCGCGGCAGCAGCCCGGTGATCCGCGACATCGGCTACTACGTCCCCTCCCCCGGCGCCATCGAGGTCTTCGCCCGCATCGGCGCCGACGACCGCCTGCGCGCCATGGCCTTCCGCCTGGAGCAGGGCCCGGACCTGCGCTGGCGCTGCACGGCGGTGGAACTGGGCGGCCCGGCCAGGCCGCGCGCGGACGACGACTGAGGGTGCCGTACGGCTCCGACGACCGCCGCGCACCCCGCCCCGCAGCCCCGCCCACTGTGCGGCCCGCCCCACCGCCGCCCTCACGGCCGTACGGCCTCATGCCGAAGGGCCGGGCCCCTGACGGGTGACCCGGCCCTCCCGGCCGCTAAGACGCCCTCCGGGCGCCGCGTGCCTACTTCTTACGGCGCCGACCGCCACGGGACTGCTTGCGGCGCTCCGCGCGGGTGAGGCCGTCGGCCTCCGAGCGCACCGGCTCGCCGTCGTCGGACCAGTCGCTCTCGACGGTGCCGCCCGCGCCGTCCACGGTGGGCGCGGAGAGGTGCAGGTTCCGCCGCTGCGGGGCGTCGAGGCCCTTCGCGCGGATCTCCGGGCGGGCGCCCGCCTGCGCCGGAACAGCGTCCTGCGCGCTCTTCTCCAGCGTCGGCTTGGTGTCCTCGACCGGGACCTCCTCGACCTGCTGCTCGACCTGGACCTCCAGGTTGAACAGGTAGCCGACGGACTCCTCCTTGATGCCCTCCATCATGGCCTGGAACATGTCGAAGCCCTCGCGCTGGTACTCGACCAGCGGGTCCTTCTGCGCCATCGCGCGCAGGCCGATGCCCTCCTGGAGGTAGTCCATCTCGTAGAGGTGCTCGCGCCACTTGCGGTCCAGGACCGACAGCACGACCCGGCGCTCCAGCTCACGCATGATCTCGGAGCCGAGCTGAGCCTCCCGCGCCTCGTACTGGGCGTGGATGTCGTCCTTGATGGCCTCGGAGATGAACTCGGCGGTCAGCCCGGCCCGGTCGCCGGCCTCCTCCTCCAGCTCGTCGATGGTGACCTTCACCGGGTAGAGCTGCTTGAAGGCGCCCCACAGCCGGTCCAGGTCCCACTCCTCGGCGAAGCCCTCGGCGGTCTCGGCGGTGATGTACGCGTCGATCGTGTCGTCCATGAAGTGCTGGACCTGCTCGTGCAGATCCTCGCCCTCCAGGACGCGGCGGCGCTCACCGTAGATGACCTCACGCTGGCGGTTGAGAACCTCGTCGTACTTCAGGACGTTCTTGCGCGTCTCGAAGTTCTGCTGCTCGACCTGCGACTGCGCGGAGGCGATCGCGCGCGTGACCATCTTGTTCTCGATCGGCACGTCGTCCGGGACGTTCGCCATCGACATCACGCGCTCGACCATCTGCGCCTTGAACAGACGCATCAGGTCGTCGCCCAGCGACAGGTAGAAGCGGGACTCGCCCGGGTCGCCCTGACGACCGGAACGACCGCGCAGCTGGTTGTCGATACGACGCGACTCGTGCCGCTCGGTGCCGAGGACGTAGAGGCCGCCGAGCTCCTCGACCTCCTCCTTCTCGGCCTTCACGGCCTGCTCGGCCCGCTCCAGGGCGGCCGGCAGGGCGTGCGCCCACTCCTCGATGTGCTCCTCGGGGTCGAGGCCGCGCTGGCGCAGCTCCGCCTCGGCGAGGTCCTCGGGGTTGCCGCCGAGCTTGATGTCCGTACCACGGCCGGCCATGTTGGTGGCGACGGTGACGGCACCCTTGCGGCCGGCCTGGGCGACGATGGTCGCCTCACGGTCGTGCTGCTTGGCGTTCAGCACCTCGTGCTGGACACCGCGCTTGCTCAGCTGCTGCGAGAGGTACTCGGACTTCTCGACCGACGTCGTGCCGACGAGGATCGGCTGGCCCTTCTCGTGCTTCTCGACGATGTCGTCGACGACCGCCTCGAACTTCGCGACCTCGGTGCGGTAGATCAGGTCCGACTGGTCCTTGCGGATCATCGGCCGGTTCGTCGGGATCGGCACGACGCCCAGCTTGTAGATCTGGTGGAACTCGGCGGCCTCGGTCATCGCCGTACCGGTCATGCCGGACAGGCCGGGCTCTTCCTTGCCGTCGTGGTCGTGACGCTTGTAGAGGCGGAAGAAGTTCTGGAGGGTGATCGTGGCGAGCGTCTGGTTCTCGTCCTTGATGTCCACCCCTTCCTTCGCCTCGATCGCCTGGTGCATGCCCTCGTTGTAACGGCGGCCCGCGAGGATACGGCCGGTGTGCTCGTCGACGATCATGACTTCGCCGTCCATGACGACGTAGTCCTTGTCCTTCTTGAAGAGCTCCTTGGCCTTGATGGCGTTGTTCAGGTAGCCCACCAGAGGGGTGTTCACCGACTCGTAGAGGTTGTCGATGCCCAGCCAGTCCTCGACCTTGGAGACGCCGGACTCGTGGATCGCGACGGTGCGCTTCTTCTCGTCGACCTCGTAGTCGCCGGTCTCCTCGATGCCCTTGAGCTGGTTGCCGGGCTCGCCCCGCTTCAGACGGGTGACCAGCTTGGCGAAGTCGCCGTACCACTTGGTGGCCTGGTCGGCCGGGCCGGAGATGATCAGTGGCGTACGGGCCTCGTCGACGAGGATGGAGTCGACCTCGTCGACGATGGCGAAGTTGTGGCCGCGCTGGACGAGCTCGTCCTTGGACCACGCCATGTTGTCGCGCAGGTAGTCGAAGCCGAACTCGTTGTTCGTGCCGTAAGTGATGTCGCAGTTGTACTGCTCGCGGCGCTGGGCCGGCGTCATGTTGGCGAGGATGCAACCGACGGACAGACCCAGGAACTTGTGGACGCGGCCCATCATCTCGGAGTCGCGCTCGGCCAGGTAGTCGTTCACCGTGATCAGGTGAACGCCCTTGCCGGACAGCGCGTTCAGATACGCCGGAAGCGTGCCGACGAGGGTCTTGCCCTCACCGGTCTTCATCTCGGCCACATAGCCGAGGTGGAGGGCGGCGCCACCCATGATCTGCACGTCGTAGTGACGCTGGCCGAGGGCGCGCTTGGCGGCCTCGCGGACGGTGGCGAACGCCTCGGGGAGCAGGTCGTCCAGGCTCTCACCGTCGGCGTACCGCTGCTTGTACTCCTCGGTGAGGGCTCGCAGCTCGGCGTCGGAGAGGTCGACGAAGTCCTCTTCGATGGAGTTGACCTGGTCCGCGATGCGGTGCAGCTTGCGCAGGATCTTGCCTTCGCCTGCACGCATGATCTTCGAGAGGACGGACACGGGGGTTGGTCTCCTTGCCGGTCGGGCCTGGGACGGTCGGTTTCCATTTGACTTGACTGAGCAACGGCCATCGTATGCGAGGACCCCGCCACGCCGGGAGGCCTGCCGTCTCTTCGAAGGGGACAACGGACGGGCGCCGCGAATGGTGCCGCGCGACGCCGACGAATTGCGCGAAGTGTGATGACCCGCTCACGCACGGCAAATATCTGGCACGTCCGACCGACCCCGAGCAGAATCGGCCGATGGACCCCGTGACGCTGACCACCGACCGCCTGCTGCTGCGCCCGGTCGGCCCGCGCGACACCGACGCCGTCTACCGCGCCGTTCAGGACCCCGACATCCAGCGCTGGACCACGATCCCCTCGCCCTACCTCCCCGAACACGCCGTCAGCTTCACCGAACAGCTCGTCCCCGACGGCTGGGCCGACGGCACCATGTTCACCTTCGGCGTCTTCCTCCCCGAGGGTGAGGACCTGGTGGGCATGCTGGGCCTGACCATGCGCGCGCTGTGCGTGGCGGAGATCGGCTTCTGGACGGCGAAGGAACACCGAGGCCAGGGCTACATGTGCGAAGCGGTTCTCACGGCCGCCCGCTGGTCCTTCACCCAGGCCTGCGTCGACCGCCTGGAATGGCGGGCGGAGGTGGGCAACACCGCCTCCCGCGCGGTGGCGGAACGCACCGGCTTCACCATCGAGGGCACCCTGCGCTCCGGAATCAACAACAAGGGCGTACGCAGAGACTGCTGGCAGGGCTCCCTGCTCCCCTCCGACCTGGGCCTGCCCTCGACGGCCCCGTACCTCCCACCACGGCCGTAGCAACGAAGTTCGCGGCGGCCGGCGGTGGCGTGCACGGGCCACGCGACCGCGGGCGGGAGCCGCGGGCGAGCCCCGGCCGAGGGACCGACCGCCACTGTTCAAACCCCCAGCTCACCCCGCGTTGTCAGTGCCGGCCCCTATCGTGCGAGCCATGACGACCCCGCGCCCCACCACCGATCTCTCGGCAGACGAGGCCCGCCGCATCGCCCTGCGCGCCCAGGGCCTCCTCGGGACCCCCGACCGCCGCTCCGGCGTCCGCGGCATCCTCCGGCACCTCGGCGCGGTCCAACTCGACACCATCTCCGTCCTGGCCCGCTCCCACGAGCTCATCCCCTACGCCCGCCTGGGCGCGGTGGGCCGCACCACGGTCGAACAGGCCTACTGGAAGGACACCCACGCCTTCGAGTACTGGTCCCACGCCGCCTGCATCCTCCCCATCGAGGAATGGCCCCACTTCGCCTTCCGCCGCCGCGCCTACCGCAACCGCCCCCACTGGGGTCACGACCTCCCCGAGGGCGCCTACGACCAGGTCATCAAGCAACTCACCACCGAAGGCCCCCTCACCGCCACCGAGTTGGGCGGCGCGAAGAAGACGGCCGACTGGTGGGACTGGTCCGGCTCCAAGGTCGCCGTGGAACGCGCCCTGATGTACGGCGAGGTCGTCTGCGTGGAGCGCCGCGGCTGGAAGCGCGTCTACGACCTCGCGGAACGCGCCATCCCGGCCTCGCTGCTGCACGACGACCTCGACGACGCCGAATGCCTGCGCCGCCTGGTGCGCCTCGCCGGGCAGTCCCTCGGCGTCGGCACCCGCGCGGACATCGCCGACTACCACCGCCTCAAGGGCGAACAGGTCGACGCGGTGATCGCCGACTCCGGCCTGGTCCCGGTCACGGTGCAAGGGTGGGCCAAACCGGCCTGGGCGGACCCGCAAGCCCTGGCCACCCCGCCGCGGGGCCGCCACCGCACGACCCTGCTGTCCCCCTTCGACTCCCTGATCTGGGAGCGGGCACGCACCGAGCGGATCTTCGGCTTCACCCACCGCCTGGAGGCCTACGTCCCCCGGCAGAAGCGCGTCCACGGCTACTTCGCGATGCCGGTCCTGGCGGGCGGCCGGCTCGTCGGCCGCGTGGATCCGGCCCGCGAGGGCCGCACGCTCGTTGCCAAGCAAGTCACGCTGGACGGCCCTAAGGCGGTCCCGGCGGTGGCCCAGGCTTTGGTGGAGGCGGCGAGCTGGGTGGACTGCACCGACGTACGCGTGGAACGCGTCGACGCCCCGGAACTGCGCGAGCCCCTCACCCAGGCCCTCGCCGCCCTGACCGCCTGACCCGCCTAGCGGATCTCGAGGATCTTCTCCCGCATCGCGTAGACCACGGCCTCCATCCTGGAGTGCAGCTGCAGCTTCTCCAGGATGTTGCGCACATGGTTCTTCACGGTGTTCTCCGAGATGAACAACTCCTTCGCGATGTCGCGGTTGTTCATCCCCGTGGCGACCAGCTTCAGCACCTCCAGCTCACGGTCCGTCAGCCGCGGCGCCGGAACCAGCCGCCGCTCGTCCGTCCGCTGGATCATCGACTTGAACTCGGTGAGCAGCTTCGAGGCCATCGACGGGCTGATCTGAGACTGCCCGTCGGCCACCGCACGAATGGCGGTGGACACCTCGTCCGTGGAGATCTCCTTCAGGAGATAGCCGGTCGCCCCCGCCTTGATCGCGTCGTAGAGGTCGGCCTCCTCGTCGCTGATCGTCAGCATGATGATCTTGGCACTGGGGGCCACCTCCTTGATGGAGGTACAGGCCTCGATCCCGCCCCGCTTGGGCATCCGCACGTCCATCAGGACGATGTCGGGCAGCAGGTCGGCGGCCTTGTCGACGGCCTCGGCGCCGTCCCCCGCCTCCCCGACGACCTGGATGTCCTCCTCGGCCGCGAGCACGATCTCCAGTCCACGACGGAAGAGGGCGTGGTCGTCCACGACGAGGACTCTGATCGGCTCCTTGCGTGAAGAGCCCGTGTCCGAGCCCGAGCCGACGACGCCGTCGGCGTCCTCGTCCCGCATCGGTCCGAAGGTGTCCGCCATCGTTCCTCCCCCTGAAGGCTGTGGCTGGTCAGGTGCCATCGCCAACCCAAGGCAGCGGCCCACCGGTTGGGCCGGTGCGGCCATGATTTCATGCCCGGACCGCGCCGCGGTCACAGAGCGGGGCGCCAACAGGTCGCACACCGGTGCCCCTGGGGGCGCACACGCGCTCCAGGGGCACCTGCCCGCTCGTCAGCCGGGTGGCTCAGCCGCCCAGCGTGCCACCCGCTGCCTGGGTCTCCCCCTCGGCCACCATCGGGTCGGTGTTGAGGTGGATGACGCCGTAGTCGTAGGCGTGCCGCCGGTAGACGACACTGGGCTCCTTGGTCTCGGAGTCGATGAACAGATAGAAGTCGTGCCCGACCAGCTCCATCTCGTAGAGGGCCTGGTCCAGGGTCATCGGGGAGGCGACGTGCGTCTTCTCGCGTACGACGAGGGGTCCCTCACCCTTCACTTCCAGCGAACCGATCTTCTTGGTGGGAACGCCGTCCGACTCTTCCTCCTGGAAGGTGTGGCCGTTCCCGTTCAGCGTCGCCGCGCCCGGAACGTGGTCGGGGACTTCGGCAGCCGTGAGCCGGCGCGCGCCTCGGCGCGAGTAACGCTTGTCGTGCTGCTTGCGCAGCCTGGCGTCCAGCTTCTCCGCCGCCAGGTCCAGCGCCGCGTACGGATCGCTGGCCGCCGCCTCCGCCCGGATCACCGGACCGCGGGAGCGAAGCGTGATCTCCACTCGGTCGGAGCGGTCGGCCTGTCGGGGGTTCGGCTCCTTGGACACCTCGACGTCGAGGCTGATCACCTTGCCGTCGAGCTTCTGGATCTTCTCCAGCTTCAGCTTCTCGGCCACGTGCTTGCGGAACCGCTCGGGCACCTCGGTCTTGCGGCCCTTGACGACGATGTCCACGCAGAACTCCGTTCCCGGATCGCTCCGCTGCAGCGGCGGAGCATCTCCCTTTTGCACCAGGCTCCGGCGAACCCCGGAACCTCGGACTCGGTGACGTCCACCTCCTCCTCCCCCATGGGCAAGATCTCCACCCCGCCGGCTCGGGTGAATACGGAAAACCCGCAGCGCGGCATTCGGATATGAGAGGGATGGCCTGCGCCTTTCTCTCACAACCGAACATATCTCGCCCGGACGGATGTCGTCACCCTCTACAGCGGCGTACCTCCGTTCAGGTGAATTGGTCCTCTCATTACCTGCAACGATGCAAGTTCACAGTCAGTTCCGGTTTATTTCGAAAGCATCCGGTGAAGCCGCGACGACCGCCGCGCACATGACCTCACCTGCGCGTACACCGCCCGCCATTCCCGGCACCCCGTGCCTCCGCACTGTCTCCGGCGTCACTTCCGAACACCGTTCCTCTCTCTCTTCCCGACTTCCCGCCGGGCACACCGCCGTTGCGCAATCCCGGGGTCCGATCGTGGGGCCGAGCGTGGGGCCGATCGAGTGTGCGGGCGGTGGTCCGGCCGGGCGGTCGTGCGCAACTGGTCCCGGGTGGGGCGGTGGAGAGCCTTCCGCTGTCCCCAGTCGCGCGGTGGCGGCGGATCCGGGGCCCCGCCCCGCCCCTTCCCACCCACCCCGCCCCACGCCCTCCCGCACCGCCCGAGCCGCCTCCGTCAGCGACGCGCCGGTCGTCATCAGGTCGTCCACGAGCACGACCGGACCACCGCCCAGCAGCCGCTCCCCACCCAGCGCCACGGCGAGCGCGCCCGCCAGATTGTCCGACCGCTGGCGGGAGTTGAGGCCCGACTGGTCGGCCACCGCGCGCCGCTGCCGCAGTACGGCGAGCACGCGCGCCGGCGTCCCGGCCCGCCGCAGCTCTGCCGCCGCCGCGAGCGCGATCCGCCGCGCAGGATCATGCCCCCGCGCCCGGACGGCCCGCGGCGCCGACGGCACCGGAACCAGCAGCACGGGCAGCCCACCGCCGACCGACCCCGGCCCCGGCCCCGCGCCGAGCCCCGCCCGCACGGCTCCCGCCAGCGCCACCCCGAGCGGTGCCGCCAGCGCCAGCGCGCCCCTCTCCTTGTGGGCCAGCACCACGGCCCGCACCTCGTCCGCGTACCGGGCCGCCGCGTGCACGACCGGCAACCCGGGCGGCTCCGGATCCGGTCGCACCCGGCTCGGCGCGGCGCCGCTCAAGGCCGTACGGCACTCCGGACAGAGCACCGTACGAGGCCTCCCGCAGCCTCCGCACTCGGCCGGCAGCACCAGATCGGTGAGGTCCTGCCACCACCACCCCCGCATGGCCACCACTGTGCCAACCGGGCCGCCCGCCTGCCACCCCTGTGGATAACCGCCTGTGGATAACTCCGGCGGCCTTGAGGACGGCCTCGAGAGCAGCCTCCAGAGCGGCCGTGGAAGCCCACGGTGGGACCACCGGAGCACCAGACCACCGGACCACCGGACCACCGGACCACCGGAAAGAAAAGACGGCCGCCCCGTTCAGGAGCGGCCGCCCACACAGCCAGGGCGCCCGGCAGGCACCGTATTCGGGTCATCCCGGAAGACTTCCGGGTCACCCCGGATAAACCGGCGCCGTCCCGTCCTTGACGACCTTCTGCCACTGCGCGCCGGACTGCAGCCGCACGATGCCGTCCTCCGAGTACGCCACCAGCGGCACCTGATCGTCCTCCGTCGCCGCGATCTCCTTCACCCCGGTCAGCGCGGCGGGCGCCGGCCCCTCCGGCGTGGATCCGTCGACCTGGACGTACCGCACCGTCTGCACGCCGTCCTGTTCCCGCCCCACGGCCACGAGCCGGCTGTCGCCCGCCCAGGACACGGTGGTGACCTCCTCCAACCGCGGTGTCGCGGAACGCAGTTCCATCACCGAGACGGTCGGCCGGTCCTCCCCGGGCTTCGACTCGCGCTCGATCCGCCCGATGAGCAGGGACGACTTGTCGCCCTTGGCCACGACGAGCGCGATCCGCACGCCGTCGGCGGCCACTCGCACCGACTTGATCCGGCCGTCCAGCCCCGGCGTTCGCACCTCCAGCGGCTCACCCGCGCCGTTCTCCAGCAGGAACAGCTTCGGGTCGGCCGGGTTGCGGTCGGCGACCCACAGATCGTGCTGGGCGTCCCAACTGGGGGCCGTCAGCCGGTCGTCCTCCGTCCTGCCGGTACTGCGCAGCACCGGCTCTCCGAGCGACCCTCCCGACACCAGCGAGCCGACGTACAGTGCCCGGCCGTCCAGGCCGACCCCGGCCGCCATCTCCTCGTCCCGTGAGACCGCGGCGGACCGCAGCGGGGTCTGCCCCTCGCCCAGCGCGCCCGGCACCGGCTCCGGCGTCCCGGCGCTCTCCTCGGCGGACATCCGGACCAGCCGGTGCTTGTCGTCGACGAAGTACAGGTACTCGACGTGCTCCGTCGACCCCCGCGCGGCGGTGGACTCGGCCCGGTCGGAGGTGCACAGCTGCCGGTCGCCCGACTCCAGTTCGACCTCGTCAACCGAGGGGGTGAGGCTGCGCAGGGTGAACAGGAGCTGGGCCGCCATCTCGGTGCACCTGTTCAGACCGACGCGGGCCGCCTTGTCGTTCAGCGGCACGGTCAGCCTGTTCTGCTCGTCCGGCGTCAGCGTGGTGACGCCCTTCTCCAGGGCCGTACCGGTGGGGAAGCTCGTCCTGACCACGGGCTCGAGCAGGGTGGTGGGGCCCTTCAGCAATGAACGCACCATCTGCGTCATGGGGTCGACGCGTTCCCGGACGTACACCGGATCGGCGACCGCCGTGGTCTGCCGGCCGGTCCCGGCCGCGGTGTTCGAGGCGAAGTAGTACTTGTTGACCGACGTGTAGTTGCGCTCGAAGTCGCCCTGCCCCATCACGACGCCCGGCGGCAGCTGGTCGATGCGCCACTGCTTGGTCTTCGGGTCCTGCGTGAGATGCAGCAGCGTCTCGTACAGCCCGTCCGCCGGGGCGTACGACTGCTGCTCGTCGACCGTGGCCACCTTGGTCCCGCTCAGCGTGAACGAGGTCTCCCCGGTCTCCTCCCGCCCTCGCGCCCTGGGCAGCTCGAAGGCGTCGGGGCCGTCCGCGAGGACCGTGGTGCCCGTCTTGGGCCGCCAGGTCTTGGCCGCGTCCTTGGTCAGATACTGGCTCGCGATCTCATAGTTCGGATCGTCGCTGGTCAGCGCCTCGAGAAAGCCCTGCACCAGCTGCGTGGGCGTGGCGTCCTCCGAGGGCGGCATCGCGAAGACCCGCACCTGGGTGTCCTGACGCGGAGTGGAGTCCACGCCGCTCAGATCGCCGCTGTCGGGCATCGAGGCGCACCCCGCCAGCAGTACGGCGCCACAGGCGGCGTACGCCACCGCGCGCCCCGGCCTGCGCCGGGTGCCCCCCTCGCGGTCAGCGCCCACGAAATGCCTCCCCTTGCCTGCTCGGGCCCTCCGGCGGCCCGGTGTCCTCGCCGCGCGCCTCGTCCCCGGCGGGCGCGTCGTCCTGTCGTCGCGGCGCCGCGGCGGGCCGGGGCACCACTCGCGCGCCGTTGCCCGGCAGCGCCGTCGGATCCGCCGTGGGGGCCACGGAGGCCATCCTGGACGCTATCGGGTCGCGCGACGGCACCGAGGACGGGTCTCCCGTCGTCTGCGCCGGCACCGTGGCGCTCTTCTCCACGCGCGCGATGCCCGCGTCGTCGAGTCCGCGGTTGCGGCGCGAGTCCTTCGGCTCCAGCGGTATCGGGGAGCCCCTGAGCGGCTCGTCCGCGGTCCGCGGCAGCGTCAGCCGGAACTGCGAGCCGCCGCCGGGCTCGCCCCAGGCCTGCAGCCAGCCGCCGTGCAGCCGGGCGTCCTCCAGGGCGATGGACAGCCCCAGACCCGTACCGCCGGTGGTACGCGCGCGTGCCGGGTCGGCCCGCCAGAAGCGGCTGAACACGCGCGTGGCCTCACCGGGCTTGAGCCCGACGCCGTAGTCGCGCACCGCGACGGCGACCGCCCCGCCCGCCGAGGCGAGCTTGACGACGACGTCCCGGCCCTCGCCGTGCTCCACGGCGTTGACGACGAGATTGCGCAGCACCCGCTCCACGCGCCGGGCGTCGGCCTCGGCGACGACGGGCTGCTGGTCGCCCACCACCCGGATCGTGGTGCCCTTGCGCTCGGCGAGCGGCTCGGCCCCGCTGACCACCCGTCGGACGACCTCGCGCAGATCGATCGGCTCGGCCTCCAGCGCCGCCGCGCCCGCGTCGAACCGGCTGATCTCCAGCAGGTCCGCGAGCAGCGACTCGAACCGGTCCAGCTGGTCGGCGAGCAGTTCCGCCGAGCGAGCGGTCACCGGGTCGAAGTCCTCCCGCGCCTCGTGGATGACGTCGGCGGCCATGCGTACGGTCGTCAGCGGTGTCCGCAGCTCGTGCGAGACGTCGGAGACGAAGCGTCGTTGCATCCGCGACAGGTCCTCCAGCTGCTGGATCTTCAGCTGAAGGTTCTGCGCCATCTTGTTGAAGGCCTCACCGAGCCGCGCGATGTCGTCCTCGCCGGTGACCTTCATACGCTCCTGAAGGCGCCCGGCGGACAGCCGCTCGGCGATCCCGGCCGCCATCCGCACCGGCGTGACGACCTGGCGCACGACGAGCCAGGCGATGGCCCCGAGGAGTACGACGACGAAGAGCCCGGCGGTCGCGAGCGTGCCCTTGACCAGGCTCAGCGACTTCTCCTCCTGGGTGAGCGGGAAGAGGTAGTACAGCTGGTACGGGTCGCCGTTGGGGTCGTTGACCTGCTTGCCGATGACGAGGGCGGGCTGGGACTCCTTGTCGGCGTTGTAGATGATGCGCGTGTAGCTCTGTGCCGCCGCGGTGTCGCTGTCGATCCGGTCCCGCAGGTTCTCGGGCACGCTGGCGCTGGGATCGACGTAGTTGGAGGCGCGCGGGCCGCGGCCACCACCGGTGTCCCCGCCGGAGGGCAGGGTCACCACCTCGAAGGCACCCTGGCCACCGCTGGACAGCGACTCCACCAGATCGCTCATCCATTCGATGACGTTCTGCTCGGAGCGACCGTCGGCGGCGGTGCCGTCGGCACCGGCCCGGACGGCCTCTTCCTCCGCCTTCTGCTTGGCCGCGGCGAAACCGCCCGTGGCCTGGCTCTGCGAGGCGTTCACCTTGGCGTCCAGCAGGCCGTTGCGCACCTGCCCGATGACCACGAAGCCCAGCAGCAGCACGACGCCCAGCGACATCAGCAGGGTCGTGACGACGACTTTCAGCTGGATGTTGCGCCGCCACAGCCGCATGACGGGCAGCAGCGGCCGGCGTATCCAGCGCATGAACAACCTCAGGACAGGGCTGCCCTGAACCCCGCCCTGGAGCAGCCCGCCCTCCAGGAACCGTCCCCAGCGGGAGCCTGCCGTCCCCCGGCCGACAGGCCGCCCCCCGCGGGTCCCGGAGCGTCCGGGCGCCGAAGCGGCACTGTCACCGGACATGTCAGCTCGGCCCCGCCTTGTAACCGACACCACGGACGGTCACCACGATCTCCGGCCGCTCCGGGTCCTTCTCGACCTTGGACCGCAGCCGCTGCACATGGACGTTGACCAGGCGGGTGTCGGCGGCGTGCCGGTAGCCCCACACCTGCTCCAGCAGGACCTCGCGGGTGAACACCTGCCACGGCTTGCGCGCGAGCGCGACCAGCAGATCGAACTCCAGCGGCGTCAGCGCTATCGACTGCCCGTCCCGCTTGACGGAGTGTCCGGCCACGTCGATGACCAGGTCGCCGATGGCGAGCTGTTCCGGCGCCGGCTCCTCCGACCTCCTGAGCCGCGCCCGGATCCGGGCGACCAGTTCCTTCGGCTTGAACGGCTTCACGATGTAGTCGTCCGCGCCCGACTCCAGGCCCACGACGACGTCGACGGTGTCGCTCTTGGCCGTGAGCATCACGATCGGCACACCCGACTCGGCCCGGATCAGACGGCACACCTCGATGCCGTCCCGCCCGGGCAGCATCAGGTCGAGCAGCACCAGATCGGGCTTGGTCTCACGGAAAGCGGCCAGCGCCTTGTCGCCGTCAGCTACGAAAGACGGCTCGAAACCTTCACCACGCAGCACAATGCCGAGCATCTCGGCCAGTGCGGTGTCGTCGTCGACGACAAGGACTCGTCCCTTCATAAACGACATCATCCCATTCTCGTAACAGTGACCGGGGCGCTGGTGAGAAGGGTCACTGGCCTGTGACGATAGTCGTACGAGGTCGCTACTGTCTGCCCTCGTCCATCGATCTTGAGGTCGACGGTGGGCGCCGACGGCCCGCGCGAAGCCGGCCGCCGGCGCGGATGACCACGCGGCGTCAGCCGATCGTCACCTGCCGCGACCGGGCACACACCTCGGCCAGCGCCTCAGCCGTCACGGGCGACACCACACCCTCCTCCGTCACGATGGCCGTCACCAGCTCCGGCGGCGTCACATCGAAAGCCGGGTTATACGCCTGCGTCCCCAGCGGGGCCACCGGTATCCCCCCACCTGGGCCGGTCATTGGCACATGCGGCGCGGTCACCTCGGTCACCTCGAACCCGGCCCGCTGCTCCACCTCGATGGACGCCCCGTCCGGCGTGTCCGGGTCCACCGTCGTCACCGGCGCCACCACGATGAACGGCACATGGTGGTACCGCGCGAGCACCGCGAGCGGATAGCTGCCCACCTTGTTCGCCACCGACCCGTCCGCCGCGATCCGATCGGCCCCGATCAGCACCGCGTCCACCTCACCGGCCGCGAAGAGCGAACCCGCCGCGTTGTCCGTCAGCAGGGTGTACGCCATCCCGCTGCGCGCGGCCTCGTACGCGGTCAACCGGGCGCCCTGCAGCAGGGGACGCGTCTCGTCCACCCACAGCCGTCGCAGCTGCCCCGCCCGGTGCGCCGCCAGCGCCACCGCGAACGCGGTGCCCTCCCCGCCCGACACCAGTGAGCCGGTGTTGCAGTGGGTGAGGATCCGGTGCCCGCCGCCGGGCAGCAGCTCGTCCAAGAGAGCCAGACCTCGCTCGGCCATTCGTGCGCTGGCCTCGGCGTCGTCCTGATGGAGCTTCCGCGCGGCGGCCAGTGCCGCCTCGGCCGCCATTCCCACGTCTCCGCCGCGGGCCAGCTCGGCCTGGTAGGCGGCCTGCGCCCTGCGTACCCCGACGGCGAGATTCACCGCGGTGGGCCGGGCACCCGCGAGCGCGTCCGCCGCGTCGTCCACCTCGTACCCGCGCGCGGCGGCGAGCGCGACACCGTACGCCCCCGCGATCCCGAGCACGGGTGCCCCGCGCACGGCGAGCGAACGGATCGCCTCCACCAGCATCGGCGCATCCGTACAGACCAGTTCGACCTCCTCTGCGGGCAGCCTCGTCTGGTCGAGAAGGACCAGTACGGGGCCTTCGGGTGGCTCTTCCCAACGGATCACCGGAATCTCGGTCGGCCGCTTGTCCTCGCCGGATCGCGCGTGCTGATCAGCCATGCGGTCAGTCTGCCCGTTATCCGGCGGACAATTGAAGGTGTGCAGCCCATACCTTGGCCGGTCCCTCGATGACCACCCCATGGCACGATGGCTGCCAACCTGCCGCCGCGACCCGCGGACGGGCACCGTGAAGGAGCGACGATGAACGACACTCCGGGCTGGGCCTCGCCCGGATCCGCCCCGTCCGACGGACAGGAGCACGGCACGTCCGGCCCTGACCGGCCCGCCGACCGCCCGGACCCCCAGCAGCCCGCGGACCAGCCCGGCCCGCAGCCACAGGGCTCCGGCTCGCAGTGGTCCAAGGACCAGCCGCCACCGGCCCAGTGGTCCGCGCCGACCGGCCCCACGGCCCCGGAGCAGACCCCGCCGCCCCCGCCGCCCGGCCCGGGCTGGGGCAACCGGCCCCCCGCAAGCGGCGGCCCCGGAGGCTACGGCGGCCCCGGCGGTTACGGCGCCTGGGGCGGCGGCTGGGGCGGACCCCCGCCCGCGGCCAAGCCCGGCGTGATCCCGCTCCGTCCGCTCGGCGTCGGCGAGATCCTCGACGGCGCCGTCTCGACCATGCGCGCCTACTGGCGCACCGTGCTCGGCATCGCCCTCACCGTGGCGGTCCTCACCGAGATCGTCGTCGTCCTGCTCCAGGGCTTCTTCCTGAACGACCGCATCGACACCGACGCCCTCAACGACCCCAGCGCCACCCTCAGCGAACTCACCCGCGCCATGGGCGACGCCCTGCTCAGCTACGGCGCCATCTCGCTGATCTCCCTGATCGGCACGATCGTGGCGACCGCCCTGCTCACCACGGTCACCAGCCGCGCCGTCCTCGGCAAGTCGGTGACCACCGGCGAGGCCTGGAACGACGCCCGCCCACAGGTCGCCCGCCTGTTCGGGCTGATCTTCCTGCTGCTGCTCATCACCTTCGGCATCGTCGCCGTCGGCGCGCTGCCGGGCATCCTGGTCGCCGCCGCGGGCGCGAGCGAGGCGGGCGCCGCGCTCACCGTCCTCGGCACCCTGTGCACCGTCGTCGTCGCGATCTGGCTGATGGTGCGCTTCTCCCTGGCCTCGCCGGCGCTGATGCTGGAGAAGCAGGGCATCACGAAGTCGATGAGCCGCTCCGCGAAGCTGGTTCGTGGCTCCTGGTGGCGGATCTTCGGCATTCAGTTGCTGGCCATGCTCATCGCGAGCGTCCTCGCGTCGATCATCGCCATCCCCTTCGCCTTCCTCGCCGAGGCCTTCAGCAGCGACGGCGTCAGCGGCCTCCTCGAAGGCGGGGGCGGCGACGTCGGCTGGACCTACCTCATCATCAGCGGGATCGGCTCGGTGATCGGCTCCATGATCACCTTCCCGATCTCGGCGGGCGTCACCGTGCTCCTCTACATCGATCAGCGCATCCGCCGCGAGGCCCTCGACCTCGAACTGGCCCGCGCCGCCGGCGTCCAGGGCTACGGATCCGACACCCCCGGGAGCTGAACCGGTGAGCCTGGCGGGGGGAGTTCTCACGGCGGCCTCGGCGCTGCCACGCGCCGCCGTACGGATGCCGACCCGCCTCGGCGACACCTCCGCGCTGTCGACGGCGCGCTCCGGCGACGAACCGCCGCTGACGATCCCCCGCGACCCCGCGCGGGAGGCGGCCCGGCGTGAACTGTCCAAGCGGATGTACCACGAGGACGACCCCGGCCTGTTCCAACGCGCTCTCGACGCCTTCTGGAGCTGGGTCGACGAACTGTTCAGCAGTGCCTCGTCCGTGACACCCGGAGGACCGCTCGGCCTGGTCGTCGTCATCGTGGCGGTCCTCGCCGTCCTGGCGGCCCTCTGGTGGCGCCTCGGCACGCCTCGCCGGGAACCCACCTCCTCCGCTGCCCTGTTCGACGACCGGCCCCGCAGCGCCGCCGAACACCGCGCCGCCGCCGAGGCGCACGCCGCCCAGGGCCACTGGAACCAGGCCGTCCAGGAACGCATGCGGGCCATCGTCCGCTCCCTTGAGGAACGCGCCCTCCTCGACGTCCGCCCCGGCCGCACCGCCGACGAGGCCGCCGCCGAAGCCGGCCGCGCCCTGCCCACCCACACGGACCGACTGCGCACCGCCGCACGGGACTTCGACGACGTGACATACGGTGGCCGATCCGGAACCGAACCGGCGTACCGGCGCCTCGCCGAACTCGACCGCGACCTGGAGCGCGCCAAGCCCCAACTCGCCGACACGAGCACCCACAGCGCGGCCCACAACGCCCGCCAGGGAGCCGCCGAATGACCACCGAGGCCACGCCCCCGGCCACCTCGGTCTCGCCCACCGCCCGCCAGATCTGGACCCGCGCGCGCGGCCTCGCCCTCGCCCTGGCCCTCCTCCTCGCGGCCGCGGTCGCCATCGCCGTGGTCCGCTCCGACACCCGGCACGGCACCCTCGACCCGCGCTCCGCCGACCCCCAGGGCAGCCGGGCCGTCGCCGAACTCCTCGCCGACCGAGACGTGTCCACGCGCGTGGTCACCACACTCGACGAGGCGAGCGAAGCGGCCGGCCCGGACACCACCCTCCTGGTCGCCGCCCCCGACCTGCTGACCGAGCGCCAACAGACCGCGCTGCACTCCGCCTCGGCCGACACCGGCGGACGCACCGTTCTCGTCGCACCCGGCGCCTGGTCCGTCGAAAGGCTCGCCCCCGGTGTCTTCGCCGACCCCGCCAAGAGCCTGGACTCCACCCTCCGACCAGACTGCGACCTGCCCGAGGCCCGCCGCGCCGGCTCCGCCGACACGGGCGGCATCCGCTACACCACCACCGATCTCCGGGCGGACTCCTGCTACCCCAGCGAGCGCCTGGCCACCCTCCTGCGCGTCCCCGACACCTCCGGGGACGGCGACACCGTCGTACTCGGCGCGCCCGACATCCTCACCAACGACCGCCTCGACGAGCAGGGCAACGCCTCGCTCGCCCTCCAACTCCTCGGCTCCCGCCCCCATCTGGTCTGGTACCTCCCCTCGCTCTCCGACTCCACCGCCGCCGGCACCGAGGGCGAGCGCGGCTTCTTCGACCTGCTCCCCTCGGGCTGGCTCTGGGGCACACTCCAGCTCTTCATCGCGGCAGCCCTGGCCGCCCTGTGGCGGGCACGCCGACTCGGCCCCCTCGTGCCCGAAAACCTCCCCGTGGCGATCCGCGCCTCCGAAACCGTCGAAGGCCGCGCCCGCCTCTACCGCAAGGCGAACGCCCGCGACCGCGCGGCCGCCGCTCTGCGCTCCACCACCCGCACCCGCCTCGCCCCCCTCGTAGGCGTCCCCGTCGCCCAGGCGCACACGCCCGAAGCCCTGCTCCCCGCCCTGTCCGCCCACCTGCACGGCGACGGACAGTCCCTGCACACCCTCCTCTTCGGCCCGCCGCCCGGCGACGACGCGGCCCTCATCTCCCTCGCCGACCGACTCGACGCCCTCGAAAGTGAGGTACGCCGTCCATGATGGACCCGACCACTGACAACGCCGGGGAGAGCGGGGACCGGGCCGATTCCCGAGCCTCCCTCGAAGCCCTGCGCGCCGAGATCGCCAAAGCCGTGGTCGGCCAGGACCCCGCCGTGACCGGCCTCGTGGTCGCCCTCCTCTGCCGTGGACACGTACTACTAGAAGGAGTCCCTGGGGTCGCCAAAACGTTGCTCGTCCGCGCCCTCGCATCCGCACTCGAACTCGACACCAAGCGGGTCCAGTTCACCCCCGACCTGATGCCCAGCGACGTGACCGGCTCCCTGGTCTACGACACCCGCACCGCGGAGTTCTCCTTCCAGCCCGGCCCGGTCTTCACCAACCTCCTCCTCGCGGACGAGATCAACCGCACCCCTCCCAAGACCCAGTCGTCCCTCCTCGAAGCCATGGAGGAACGCCAGGTCACGGTCGACGGCACCCCCCGGCCGCTCCCCGAACCCTTCCTCGTCGCGGCCACCCAGAACCCGGTCGAGTACGAGGGCACCTACCCCCTCCCCGAAGCCCAACTGGACCGTTTCCTGCTCAAGCTGACGATCCCTCTGCCCTCCCGCCAGGACGAGATCGCCGTCCTCACCCGCCACGCCGAGGGCTTCAACCCGCGCGACCTGCGCGCCGCCGGCGTACGCCCCGTGGCGGGCCCGGCCGACCTCGAGGCCGCCCGCGCAGCCGTGGCCAAGACCACGGTCACCCCCGAGATCACCGGCTACGTCGTCGACATCTGCCGAGCCACCCGCGAATCGCCGTCTCTCACCCTCGGCGTCTCCCCGCGCGGGGCCACGGCCCTGCTCGCCACCGCCCGCGCGTGGGCCTGGCTCACCGGCCGCGACTACGTCATCCCCGACGACGTCAAGGCGCTGGCCCTCCCCACGCTCCGGCACCGCGTGCAACTCCGCCCGGAGGCCGAGATGGAGGGCGTGACAGCCGACTCCGTCATCAACGCGATCCTCGCCCACGTCCCCGTCCCCCGCTGATGGCACTCACCGGGCGCGCCGCGCTCCTCGCAGCCCTGGGCTCCCTCCCTGTCGGCATCTGGGAACCCAGCTGGACCGGCATCCTCGCCGTCAACGCCCCCCTGGTAGTGGCCTGCGCCTGCGACTTCGCCCTGGCCGCCCCCGTACGACGCCTCAACCTGACCCGCTCTGGCGACACCTCCGCGCGCCTCGGCGAAACCGCCGACGTCACCCTGACGGTCACCAACCCCTCCGGCCGCCCCCTGCGCGCCCACCTGCGCGACGCCTGGCCCCCGAGCAGCTGGCAGCCCGGCACGGAGGTCGAGGCCTCCCGGCACCGCCTGACCGTCCCGCCCGGCGAACGCCGCCGCGTCACCACGCGCCTGCGCCCCACCCGCCGCGGCGACCGTCAAGCCGACCGCGTGACCATCCGCTCCTACGGCCCGCTCGGCCTCCTCACCCGCCAAGGAACACACAAAGTCCCGTGGACAGTACGTGTGCTGCCCCCCTTCACCAGCCGCAAGCACCTCCCGTCCAAACTCGCCCGCCTCCGCGAACTCGACGGCCGCACCAGCGTCCTGACCCGCGGGGAGGGCACAGAATTCGACAGCCTCCGCGAGTACGTCCCCGGCGACGACACCCGTTCCATCGACTGGCGCGCTACGGCCAGACAGTCCACGGTCGCCGTACGCACCTGGCGTCCCGAACGCGACCGCCACATCCTCCTGGCCCTGGACACGGGCCGCACCTCGGCCGGCCGCGTGGGCGACGCCCCACGCCTCGACGCCTCCATGGACGCCGCCCTCCTCCTGGCCGCCCTGGCCTCCCGCGCCGGCGACCGCGTGGACCTCCTCGCATACGACCGCCGAGTACGCGCCCTCGTCCAGGGCAAAACAGCCCACGACGTACTCCCGTCCCTGGTCAACGCCATGGCCACGCTGGAACCCGAACTGATCGAAACGAACGCCCGCGGCCTGACGGCCACAGCACTTCGTACGGCACCCCGCCACGCGCTGATCATCCTCTTCACGAGCCTGGACGCAGCCCCGATCGAAGAGGGCCTGCTCCCCGTCCTCCCGCAATTGACCCAGCGCCACACCGTCCTGGTGGCGTCGGTCGCCGACCCCTACGTCGCTCGCATGGCGGAGGCTCGCGGCACAACGGATTCCGTCTACGAGGCAGCGGCCGCAGCCCAGGCTCAAAGCGATCGACAGCGCACGGCAGAGCAACTCCGGCGCTCCGGCGTCACCGTTGTCGACGCGACACCGGACGAACTGGCGCCCGCGCTGGCAGACGCCTACCTGGCACTGAAGACAGGGGGACGTCTGTAAAGGGCTCTTTCATAGAGCCTCTTAGAGCTCCTAACGGAATGCGGTTGGGGCGTGACCTCCGGCCGGGTGGCTCGGTTGGTTGGGTGTGAGGAAGCGTGACCCCCAACCGTGGGTTGTTGACGACGAGTTGTGGGCGCGGATCGCGCCGCTGCTGCCTGTCCGGCAGCGTCGGCATCGGCATCCGGGCCGCAAGGCACTGGATGACCGCAAAGTTCTTTGCGGCATCCTCTTCGTCCTCTACACGGGCATCCGGTGGGAGTGGTTGCCCGCCGAGCTGGGCTTCGGCTCGGGGATGACCTGCTGGCGACGCCTGCGGGACTGGAACAACGCCGGGGTGTGGCAGCGGCTGCACGAGGTGCTGCTGGCCGAGCTGCGGGCAGCGGACCGCCTGGACATGTCGAGGGCGGTGATCGACAGTTCCCACATCCGGGCGCTCAAGGGCGGCCCAAAACCGGCCGGAGCCCGGTCGACCGAGGTCGACCGGGCTCCAAGCACCACCTGATCTGCGACGCCACCGGCATCCCGCTTGCGGTGACATTGACCGGCGGAAACCGCAACGACATCACCCAGCTCCTGCCACTGCTGGAGGCGATACCGCCGATCCGCGGCAAACGCGGCAGGCCCCGGCAGCGGCCGAAGGAGCTCTACGCCGACCGCGGCTACGACCACGATTGCTACCGCCGCCAGGTCCGGGCGAAGGGCATCAAGCCCGTGATCGCCCGGCGTGGCACCGAGCACGGCTCTGGCCTGGGCACCAAGCGGTGGGTGGTCGAGCAGACGATCGCGCTGCTGCACTGGTTCGGCCGCCTCCGCATCCGATGGGAAACCCGCGACGACATCCACGAGGCGTTCCTCAAGCTCGCCTGCTCACTGATTTGCTGGCGACGGCTACGAGCTGCATTTCGTTAGGAGCTCTTAGACCCTTCGAGGGTTAGGCCTAAACGCAGAAAACCCCCGTGCCGAATGGCACGGGGGTTTTCTCCAAAATTTGTTCGGCGGCGTCCTACTCTCCCACAGGGTCCCCCCTGCAGTACCATCGGCGCTGTAAGGCTTAGCTTCCGGGTTCGGAATGTAACCG
>NZ_JBSFOK010000035.1:0-96811 GCF_053587635.1 Streptomyces sp. NPDC003635
GCCGGGTCCCTGTCTTTGGTAGCGGGGACAGGATTTGAACCTGCGACCTCTGGGTTATGAGCCCAGCGAGCTACCGAGCTGCTCCACCCCGCGTCGGTGATGCCACTCTACACAGTGACACTCGCGATGCGGTGAGCATTTTCTCGTGGTCAGCCCCGAACGATGTTCTCCGCCTGGGGGCCCTTCTGCCCCTGCGTCACATCGAAGGTGACCGTCTCGCCCTCAACCAGCTCCCGGTAGCCGTTGCCGGCGATGTTGGAGTAGTGGGCGAAAACGTCCGGACCACCGCCGTCCTGGGCAATGAATCCGAAGCCCTTCTCGGCGTTGAACCACTTCACGGTGCCACTGGCCATACTGCAATCCTTCAGTTCGCGCCGGGTGTGCCGGCCGGGGTGAATAGCGGGAGTCCCTGCCGGACAGGGCTCCCGGCGTCCGTTCTACCCCGCTCGGGGCCACCTCATTCGATCATTCGTCCACGCGTCTGCAACAATCTCACCCGCCAGGGCAACGACACGTGGCGGCTGGAGCACGCCGCGAGGATGCCCTGCCCGCCGAAGCAGCTGCGCAGGGGGCGCGCGGAACCCGGCCGTCCGCGTCACCCTGGAGTGGCACGGCTCACGGGCGGTCACTGGATCAAGTCGGTGTGCGGATGCTCCGGGGACGTGGGACAGACATAGATCTGCATGTTGTCGGCGCTGCCGACTTCGACCGCGGTCGGCTGCGCGGGGTTCTGGCCGGCGCGATGACTGGCGGCAAACGCGTCGGCCTGATCCTCGTACGGCGCCCAGCCGCGCGTACCGCCGTCCCACTCGAACGAGGCGATGGTCAGCAACGGGACCATCTGAACCTCGCAGACCGAGCAGAAGCGGGGATACGGGTCGGTGCGGCCCCACGGGGGCCAGCCGCCGACCTTCCAGCCGGGAGAGTCAGCCAGTTCGTTGTCATAGAACTCCGCCGGGTAGTCCGCGTACGAGCTGTCCACGTCGGCGTCAGCCGCCTGCCATCTGCTCCAGTCCCCCACCACCTTCCGCAGCTCCGCACTCAGATCGAGGCTGTTGGGGTATTCGGTGATCTGCTCCGGCGCGAGCAGGCACGGCTCCGGTACGTAGCCGTCGTGGTCCGCCTCGTACGGTTCCGGCGGTGCGGCGAGGATGTCGACGACCGTGGCGGCGGATCGCCAAACCAGCAGGGTGGCCGGCTTGCAGTGCGGTTCGTGGTCGTAGGGGCACCAGAGAACCTGGAGCAGGTCGGCCTGGCCGGGCGGCCGCAGCAGGGGTATGTCACGCACATACAGCTGGGCCACCGGCAGCATCGGGACCGGGCTCTCCGCGGGCCACGGAGGGCCGGCGTCGAGGCGCTCCATGAACGCCGCGTCGTTCCGGTGCTTGGTCGCCTCTTCCTCGGGCGCGTAGTGAGGGCCGTGGGGATCTCGGTTCAGTCGGGCCCGCCTGCGCCGCTCCAGCCTCACTTCCGCGGGTGACGTGGACCTGCCGCTACCCGGATGCGAGGCATCGCAGTGCGGCCACGGCTCCTCGGCGGGCCACAGCAACGGGCCCCCCACCGAACTCTCGTACGCCGTGGGCACCCCGGCACGGGGATGCAGCCGGATCGCCTCCCGCGCCAACCCAGCCAACTCGGGAAAGACGGTGGCGACGTCGACCGGCCGCGGTGGAGTGGTACGAACAAAGCTCATACCGGCGATCTTGCCACCGGGCACTGACAGCGCCCGGCCCGCGCAACGGGGAGCCGCACGGACCGTGGGTGATCGCTCAGATGTCGAAGAGGGCGTCCTCCTGTGGAGGCGTCGGAGGGTCGAGGACGTCGCGAAGGCAGGTGATGTCGTCCCGCCACTTCGAGCCGTTCACAGCGTCGTCCCACAGTCGGGCGAGTTCAGACCGCTCGGAGATCACTTGATCCAGTGCGTCGACGGCGAGCGCCCGAAGGTCTGTGGGCAACGCTGGCAGCGGTTGTGACGGACCGTAGTTCGTACATGCCGGCTTGCCAGCAGGATGCTGAGCAACGACCAGGGCGGCCGCAGCCACTCCTCGCTCGCCGTCGGAGGTACCCAGGAAGTCCGCAGGGTCAGAGGCGCGTTTGAGCGCGCCACGGATCAGGGCTTCGCGTTCTTCCAGGGCTGCCTCGTCCAGGTCGCCTCCGAAGTCGGCGGCGGTGTCATTGTCAAAGGGGCCGATGTCCCAGGTGCCCATTGCTCTCCTCCCTTAGCCGTCGGGAGATCGTCGCATTCGCCACTGACAGTGAGGTCAGGCGGCGACGAGTCCGCAGTGGGGCGGGAGCTTGAGGCCCGCGTGATCGTACAACTGCCGTTTGAGCAGCATGAACCCGCGAACGGAACTACGCGGTAGGGAAGCGGCGGCATCCTGCGATGCATGCCTCAATGACACGGCGAGATGGGCAAGCAGCTCGCAAGGAGAACCTGCCGTACCTGGCCGTCTAGAGTCTGACCCTGGACAGCGGCTTGGCCGCCCAGGAACGCCTGGTCGAGCCGACCACAGACGAGCAGCTCCCCCATCTCGACCGCCGCCTGACCGCCCTCCATACGGTCGCCAAGGGGGGCCCTCCGGTACCAGGCACGCCAGCACCTGCCGCGTCGCAGCACGCGAGCGGCAGCCCTCCGGTCTGCCACAGGAGCTCAACCAGCGCCGTAGGCTCCCAGGGTGATTCAGACCATCGTGTTGGACATCGGCGAGACGATCACTCGTGACGACCGCTACTGGGCGTCCTGGGCCGACTGGCTGAAGGTGCCCCGTCATACGCTGTCCGCGCTCGTAGGTGCCGTGGTCGCACAGGGCCGGGACAACGCGGACGCTCTCCGGCTCATCCGTCCGGGTGTCGACGTCGCCGCCGAGTACGCCGCCCGGGAGGCGGCCGGGCGAGGCGAGCGACTCGACGAAGGCGACCTGTACGACGATGTGCGCCCCGCCCTGTCCGCGCTCCAGGGTGCTGGCATGCGCGTGATCATTGCGGGCAATCAGACCCCGCGGGTCGGTGAACTGCTGCGCGGCCTGGGTCTTCCGGCCGACCTTGTGACCACATCCGGAGAGTGGGGAGTGGCAAAGCCTCAGCCCGCCTTCTTCGAGCGGGTGAAGAAGGCGGCGCAGGCCGATCCGGCGCAGACTCTGTATGTCGGCGACCATCCCGCCAATGACGTCTTCCCAGCGAAAGCGGCGGGGCTCCGCGTGGCGCACATTCGCCGTGGGCCGTGGGGGTTCCTGTGGGCGGACGATCCGAAGGTGATCGCCGCCGCGGACTGGCGGATCGACGGCCTCCTACAGCTCACCGAGATCGTTACGGCCTGACCACAGCGAACGGCCTCAGCAACCAATGGTGGTAGGGCCGGTTCGGTACCCGCACCGCGTCGGCGCGGGTACGGTTCGCCGTGAAAGCAGCGAACTGGAGGCATGATGCCCCCACTTGCCTACCGTGGCATCGGACAGCGCGTCGCCTACGAGCGCCGCATGGCGCGCATGTCGCAGCAGCAACTCGCCGACGCATCCGGCGCATCCCTGGGTGCCGTACGCAAGATCGAGCGCGGTGAGCGCAATGCCAGCGAGGTCATGGTGGATGCGTTCGCGGAAGCCATGGGCATCGATGCCTCCCGGCTCCGTGCGGGCCCGGAGCCCGCCCGCACGCCGGTACATGACGCGCTGCCTCTGCTGTCCGCGGCGATTGCGGCTTACGACGTTCCCGAGGACGGACCGGTCCTACCCCTGCACGAGTTGCGTACAGCGGTCGACGAGGCTGCCCGATGGCGACTGGCCGCCCAGTACACACGTCTCGCCGGCACGCTGCCCGAGCTGCTTGCCCACCTTGCGCGGGCCTACTACTGCGCCGGCAACGGCGAGCGGGCCGAGCTGGCTGCTCTCCTGGTCAACGCGTACCGCTCGGCCGATTCTGTTGCCTTCAAATTCGGTGCTTACGACCTGTCCGCCCGCTTGATCGACCTCATGCGGTGGGCTGCCCCTGAGGCCCGTGATCCACTGCTCACCGCTTGCGTTGCCTACGTGCGCACTGAGACGTTCTTCGCGGCGCGCGCCCATGCCGCCGGCCTGCGCGCCCTCGAGAGGGCACTCGACGCCGCCCCGGCACCGGGCACGGAGACAGCGGTCGCCGCACGCGGGGCCCTTCACATGCGGGCTGCCGTCGTCGCAGGCCGCGCACAGGACTCCACCGCGGCTAAGGCCCACCTCGACGAGGCCCGTGAACTGGGTGATCGTCTGACGGAGAAGGTGTATTACGGCACCGCGTTCGGACCCGACACGGTGCGTATCCACGAGGTGTCCGTGGCGGTCAGCTTGGGACAGGACCATGTCGGACAGGCCCTCGGCGTTGCCCACGAGTGGAAGCCCCAGCCCGACCTGCCTGTCGAACGGCGCAGCGGCTTCTACATCGAACTGGCCCGGGCACAATTGTGGGCCGGGCGGCCAAGGCACGCCTTCGAATCACTGAACGTGGCCCGTCGCATCGCTCCGCAACACACGCGCGAACATCCTTGGGTACGGCAGGACGTCGCCACACTGCGCCGACTGAGGCGAGCCGACGCGGAGGCGCTCTCGCACTTCGCGCAGTGGTGCGCCGCCGACTGAGCAAGTCCCCGGAGGTACCCCTCGTTGGGGTACTTGTGGCATCGCCGTAGGCCCATCATCCCTTCCACACGCGGGAACGAGGAGGCCCGCTCAGTGAGGCGTGCTTCGACTGCGGGGCGCTCTACAAGGTCTTGGGTGCAGCTGGCCTCGCCCTAGTGCGCGGCAGGACCTGTGTGTGGTTGATCTCCACAGGCGGTTGCCGCGACCGGGCGACCGCAGCACGAACACGATCGAGACAGGCAGACCCCGGCAACCGTTCACGACGGTCCCGGGGCACGGCCAACGTTTCAAAGGAGCGTCGACATGACGAACAGTACGGCCCCGAACGGGACTTTCCCACCAGCGAGTTCGCCGCCCGCCACCACGGTTCAGGACTGGCTGGCCTCCGCGCACCCCTCCCCCGGCGCGGTGCACGGCGAGTGGGGTGGAACAGCCGGTCTCGCCCTGATCCCATTAGGGCGGCGCTTCGATGCGGTCCGTCTCTCCGAGGACCTCGTCCGCGGTGCGGCCGGGATCAGTGACCCACCTACCGTGAACGACTGGCTCGGCTGGACCTTCAACAGCCGTCCCGTCATCCACGACCCCAGCGGCAGCCGCTACTACGCCCTCGTGCCGCCCGGCACCGCTGAGAACTGGCGGGCCCCCGCAGCCGTCTGCCTCGGCCACGGCACCTACCTGGGAGTACCGCGCACCGATCTCACCCAGCTCAGGGAACCCACCCCGGCTTCGTACTGGGCCGTACCCATGGCCCGGCCGGGCCGGCTGTGCAGGGCGAGCGACGTACTGACGCTCGTGATGGCCGGCCGCGACCCAGTCGACCATGACGGGGGCCCGGCATGAAGCAGGCAGACAGCCCGGCCACGACCACAACGCCACCCGTGGACATCGCCACGATGCGCGCGAGCATCGCCCTGATCCTCCCGCCCGACGTGACCCCCACCGACGCCGCCACCCTGGATACGCTCACCGGTTTGCTGCGCGGCCACATGGAGCTGCTCATCCCGGAGATCGAGCAACTGGCGGTACGGCTGTCCGAGGACGACGTGCCCCGGTACTGCGCACTCGCCTGCACCGGCGAAGCCCGCCGGAAACTGAACGCCGCGCGCGGGGCGGGGACGTACGACGCCATGGTCCACGCCCGCAAGCTCGCACGATCGCTTCTGGCGCTGTGCGACCACTACGACACCCTCACCGGTGTACGGATGTGCCTGGCCTGCGACCGGCCCATCCGAAACGGGCAGACCAGCCGGCCGTACTCCAAAGTCAGCCCCTCCGCCGGGGTCGTCGGCTCCGGACAGATCCACGACCACTGCGCGAACACGGTCCATCTCCGCTGATGAAGCCATCCCGTCGGGCGAGGCACGCTCCCGGCGGGATCTAGCAGTGGCTGCTCGATCGCTCCACTGTCTTCGGTGCGTCGCGCCGATCGCGGCTGGGTGAGCGAGGAGAATTCACTCCGCGTCGCTCGTGATCGGCCTGGGGATCTGGAGGGATCGACGATGGGCCTGAGCAATCCGCGATTCACCGATGACCCCGTGCTGCAGGCATGCGCGGCGAACACCCATGTCATGAAGTTGCAGGAGAAGGGACTGGCGGTGCGTCGCGTTCAGTGGGCGCTGCTGGATCTGGGGTTCGACCTGCCGATGTTCGGCGCTGACGGCGACTTCGGTTCCGAAACCGCCGGCGCCGTCCATGCGTTCCAGGAGGCCCGCGGTCTCTCGCAGGACGGCCAAGTCGGCCCGCAGACGATGAACCGCCTCGACGGCGAGCCCCTGCCGAGCCTCGACGACCAGCAGATGCACTACTCGGACCGGCGCTCGTTCTACAGCAACCGTGCCTTGGAGAAGGCGCGGAACGCCGACCACGCCGAGTGGCTGCCGGAGGCAGGGTGGGCCGCAAACCGTGCGCGGGTCGTCGACCTGTACGGCTACTACCGCGACCTGTACCTCGCCGCTCCGAAGGAACTGCTCTGGGCTGGGCTCGGGCGCATGGCCGGGGGTGCCGTCGTGGGCGGCCTGGACAGCGACCCCGGCTTCATCGAGCAGTCCATCATGGTGCGGATCGGCCGGGACATCTTCTTCGACCTCGCCTGGCTGCACGAGGCCTTCCTCGATCATCCGAGCGAGGCGATCAAGCTTGGCCACCTGCACGACCGGTTCAACGAGTACACGACCTACTCCGCGCTCGTGCCGACCTTCGCGCCCGGTTTCCCTACGCGTTCCTACGGTGCGGCCTGGAACAAGATCACCACTGGCCTGGTAGCGGAGGGCAACCGGGACCTCCTGGAGAACGAACAGAAGTCGATCATTCCGCCGCACTACGAAGTGCTGCGCACCTTCCTGTTCTCCGGGCTGCCGACACCTTTCACCAACAACATCCACCCCTACCATCGCGCGTTCATCCAGGAGGTGCCCACCGGGGACATCCTGAACACTGAGGACCGGTGGGGCTGGATCACTTTCCCGAACGGGATGTTCCAGCGGTGGGATGACATCGGCTTCGACGAGCGCATCCGGCTGACCAGCCTTCCCATGGACGATTTGGTCGTCGGACGCTTCGGCCTGGCCGGTCGGCCCGACCTGCTGCCCCCGGGCGGTCCATGAGCATCCGGGCCGGCGCACTATCAGCGTGATGGCGAGGAACTTTCACGACGCCGCCCGCTGGTCGCGCACGTCGTCCGGATGGGCCAGGCCGAGGTGGTCACGCAGGGTCGGGCCCTCGTACTCGGTGCGGAACACGCCCTGTTCCTGGAGCAGCGGAACGACCTTGTCGGCGAAGTCGTCCAGGCCGGTGGGGGTGATGTGCGGGACCAGGATGAAGCCGTCACTCGCGTCCGCCTGCACGAACTCGTTGATGGTGCGGGCGATCGTCTCGGCCGAACCGATGAAGTTCTGCCGGTTGCCGGTCTCGATGACCAGGTCGCGGATCGACCAGTCGTGGGCGGCGGCGAGCTCGCGCCACTCGCGGGCGGTGGCCAGCGGGTCCCGGTACATACGGACCTGGGCGCGGCCCTTCGAGATGTGGTGGTCGCTGACGTCCGGGTCGATGTCGGGGAGCGGCCCGTCCGGGTCGTAGGAGGACAGGTCCCGGTTCCAGACGAACTCCAGGTGCTTGAGAGCCGTGGCTCCGCTGACCTGCTGACGGCGTACCGCCTCGGCGAGTTCCTCCGCCTCGGCGTCGGTGTCGGCGAGGGTGAAGGTGGCGGCGGGCAGGATCAGCAGCTGGTCGTGGCGGCGGCCGTACTTGGTGAGGCGGTTCTTGACGTCCGTGTAGAAGGCCTGGCCCGCCTCCAGGGTCGCGTACCGGCTGAAGATCGCGTCGGCGCTGGAGGCGGCGAACTCTCGGCCCTCCTCGGAGTCACCGGCCTGGAAGATGACAGGGCGGCCCTGGGGCGAGCGGGGCACGTTGAACTGCCCGTGGATGTCGAAGTGCTGCCCGGCGTGGACGAAGGCGCCGGCCTTGGCGTCGCGCAGGAAGGTGCCGGTGGCCGGGTCGGCGAGGATCTCGTCGCCGCGCCAGGAGTCGAAGAGTTCGTTCGCCGTGGCGAGGAACTCCTTGGCGCGGGAGTAGCGCTCCTCCTGCGGCAGGAACCCGCCACGGCGGAAGTTCTCGCCGGTGAAGGCGTCCCAGGATGTCACCACGTTCCAGGCGGAGCGGCCGCCGGAGAGGTGATCCAGGCTGGCGAACTGGCGGGCCACCTCGTAGGGCTCGTTGAAGGTGGAGTTGATGGTGCCGGTCAGACCGAGGTGTTCGGTGACGGCGGCGAGCGCGGCGAGGACGGTGAAGGTGTCAGGGCGGCCGACGACGTCGAGGTCGTAGATCCTCCCGCCCTGCTCGCGCAGCCGCAGGCCTTCAGCCAGGAAGAGGAAGTCGAACTTCGCGCGTTCGGCGGTCCGTGCGAAGTGGGCGAAGGAGCTGAACTCGATGTGGCTTCCGGCCTCGGGGTCGCTCCACACGGTGGTGTTGTTGACGCCGGGGAAGTGGGCGGCCAGGTGGATCTGCTTCAGCGGCTTGGTCATGGCGGTGGGTTCCTCCGGCTCAGGCGGTGGCTGCGGCGTAGCGGTGTGCGGGGCGGGCCAGGCCCAGCAGTCCGCGCAGGGTGTCGGCCTCGTAGGCCCGGCGGAAGGCGCCCCGGCGCTGGAGTTCGGGAACCAGCCCGCGGGTGATCGCCGGGAGGTCGTGGCCGGCGACAGCGGGGCGCAACCGGAAGCCACTCACTCCGGCGCCCCGCCACTCCAACAACAGATCAGCGAGTTGGACGGGCGTGCCCTGGAAAACCAGGGTGTCACTCGTATACGGCTCTCCCGCGAGCGCGTCGAGCCGTTCCCGGCGCGCCCGCGCGGCGGCCGGGGTGTCGTCGAGGAAGACCACCAGGTCGCCGAAGACATGGAGAGGGTCGGCGCCTCGCCCCGCCGCGTTCTGCTCGGCGCGGACCTGGGCGACGATCACACGGGCCTCGTCGGCGTCATGCGGGGTGACATAGCCGACATCGGCGGCGCGGGCCACGAGCCGGTACGGGACGGTGTCGTGGGCGAGGGCGCTGACGATCGGCTGGCCCTGGGGCGGCCGGGGCGTGATGGAGGGCCCTTTGACGCTGAAGTGCCGGCCCTCGAAGTCGATGTAGTGCAGCTTGTCCCGGTCGATGAAGCGGCCCGTGGCGGCGTCCCGGATCTCGGCGTCGTCCTCCCAGCTGTCCCAGAGGCGGCGCACCACCTCGACGTAGTCGGCGGCCTCGTCGAAGAGGTCGGTCACCACTTCCTGGGCGGCCGGGCTGTCGTAGGCCTCGATGCGCGCGATGGTGCGGCGGCCGAAGTGCGCGGCCTCGTTCGGGCGGGCGGTGATCTGCACGCGCAGGCCGGCCCTGCCACTGCTGACGTAGTCGAGGGTGGCGATCGCCTTGGAGAGGTGGAACGGCTCTGTATGCGTGGCCACCACTGTCGGCACCAGGCCTATGTGCCGGGTCAACGGGGCAACGCGGGAGGCGACGAGAACGGCGTCCAGGCGGCCGCGCACCTGGTCGGTCCGCTCGTCCGGGTCGAGGAAGTGGGAGGACTGCGGGCCGAGGCCGTCCTCGAGGGTCACGAAGTCGAGCAGTCCGCGCTCGGCCTCGCTGACCAGGTCGGCCCAGTATCCGGCGGTGAACAGGTCCCGGGGGCGGGCGGCCGGCTCACGCCAGGAGGCGGGATGCCAGCCGGTGCCGTCCAGCGCGACAGCAAGGTGCAAGGGGGTGGGGGCAGTTGAGGACACGGGTCGGTGCCTTCCTGGAAGTCCGTGACGAGAACACCGGCCTCACCGAAGGGCGGGCACGGCGGTTGGGGAACGGGTCAGGAACAACAGAGCGCGCCGGCCACGCCCTGGAGGTCTGTGTGGGTCCGGCAGTGGAGGTGGACGGCGTGGGACAGGTGTGTCACGTCCGCCGCCTCAGTCCGTCGGAGCACGCGCCTCAGCGCGTCACCCCTCCTGTCATGGGTCACGGCGTGTCGCTCTCGTGTGAGGTCCCGGGCTGCGGACGAGTCGGATGGTCGAGCGGCGCCGCACGGTGAAACCGAGGGACTCGTACAGGCCGATCGCCTCGGTGTTGCCGGCGGCGGCGTGCAGGAACGGAACGTCGCCACGGGCCCGGATACCCGCCGCGACCGCGCGGATGAGGCGCGTGGCCAGGCCGCGGCCTCGATGATCCGGGTCGGTGCAGACGGCGCTGATCTCCGTCCAGCCGGGCGGACGGATCCGCTCGCCCGCCATGGCGATCAGCCGCCCGCGGTGCCTGATACCGAGATACGTCCCCATGTCGACGGTCCGCCGCTGGAAGGGGCCGGGCTTCGTGCGGGCGACCAGTTCAAGGATGTCGGGAACGTCGTCGGGCCCGAGCCGCACCGCTTCCGGAGCGGGCTCCGCCCGCAGGCCGTCGTCGACGAGTTGCACGCCCTGCCCGGCACCGACGACCTCCCAGCCGGCGGGGACCCGGTCAACGGGCTTGACCCGTACCACGGTTCCGGGCCCGACCAGCGTGCGCAGGTCGGCCCAGGCGGCCGGGTCCGCCGGATCGGCGAGGGCGGCGAACGCGTAGACGTCGGCCGGATAGCGGGCCGCTCGGCCCACCCGCTGAGCGAAGCGGGCGTGCGGGCCGGTCAGTGCGGCCCAGACCGCGTTGTCCAGAAGGTGCGTGCCCGGGCGGCCCGGGGCCCCGTCCATGCGAACGCCGTTCCCACCTGCCACGGATACGACCGCTGCGGTGGTCACCTCACTGTGGCCGACGCGTATGCGAGGGCTGGACACAGCAGGTGGCCGCTCTTGCCTGGTGCCGGTGCCGCTCACAGCGTGCCGAACAGGCGCGCGGCGTTGCGCAGAGTGTGCGTCGCGACCCGCTCACCCAGCACGAGACCGGCCTCGTCGGCCGAGCGGGTGTGAATGCCGGAGTACACGCGGGCGTCCACGTTCTCCTGGGACAGCCGGCTCCAGGCCGTGTATGTGCGGGTCACTCCGGGCGCCGTCGGGCTGGTCAGCTCGAACGGCGCCGTGCGCGGCCCGACCAGCGCCGAGAGGACCGCTTCCGCTGCGCCCGAGTAGGTGTTGTGGCCGCTGGGGTAGTCCGGATGGGCCGGCGTGGTGTGCAGCGGCGTCCACGCGGCATCGGGGTCGATCGCACCGGTGCGGATGGCCGTGACCGGGCGCCACCGCAGATAGGCGTACTTGCTGTCGGAGGTGGCGATCTGTGTGTCCACCAGGGCCACGTGGAACAGGGCCACCAGCCGGGCCTGTCCGGCGCTGGACAGCGCGGACCGGGCGACAGCCACCCGCAGCGGCTCGGTGTACAGCGTCAGTGAGGAACCGAGCCAGAACGTGGCGGTCTCCGTCTGCCTCTCGGTGCGCACCGTGCTGTTCACCGCACCGTACGCACGGACTTCGTCCAGGTCGGCGCGGTACCGGGCGGAGTCCAGGGCGGGCGGGGCGGGCAGCCGGTACTGGTCGGGACTGTCCAGCAGGAAAGGACGGGCCAGGCGATTCCCGTACTGTGCGGCCGGTGCGTAGGCGGGCGGTGTCGGCTGCCACACCCCGGGGGCCGCGGGCGGAACGGTGAACGGCGCGTTGACCGAGGCCGGGTCGAGGCCGTCTCCCTCGCGGGTGGCCAGTACGAGTCGCGCCTGGCGGGCGCCGGCGGCCACGCCCTTCGACTCGGCCGGTCCGTCCGGAAGGCCTTGAAGCGTCGTGTGCAGAGCGGCGTCCAGTTCCTGGGTGCGGGCGGGGACCAGCGCCACCAGGGCGTCGTGTACGGCGGACGCCAGAGCCGCGTCCTGGAAGTCGCTCCGGTCGACGCCGGCCGGAACCTGACGGGTGGCTCGGGCCGCGGCGAGCCAACTGACGGCCCAGGTGCGGCTGTTGGTGATCTGCGTCGGGGCGCCGCCCGCCGCGATCGTCGCCGCTGTCGTGTCGTACCAGTCGAGCGCGACGGACGACCGCGCATGCTCCTCCCCCACGGCGGCCGCGGCGGAAGGGACGGAGGCGGCCAGGAGGGCGGCCGAGCCCAGCGCCACCAGGGCGGGACGGACGGAAGGGCGGTTTCTGAACGGCTTCACGCGTACTCCTTCAACAGCGTGCGAATGACGGGTGGTGCCGAGGACTTGAGCGGCGAGGTGAACTCGATCGCGGGGCTTGCGCGTTCCCAGAGCCGTCGTCGTGTGCGTCATCGCACCGGCTCGGTGTCGCGGGCGTGGTGGCTGGTGGGGTGGGACAGGCCGAGGTGGTCACGGAGTGTGCGGCCGGTGTAGTGGGTGCGGAAGAGGGCGCGTTCGCGCAGCGCGGGTACGACGTCGTGGACCACGGCGGCCAGATCAGCGGGGGCCGACGCCGGGAGGAGGTGAAAGCCGTCGACGCCGGTGGCCGCGTGCCAGTCGGCGAGCAGTCCGGCCAGGTCCGCGGCGGCGCCGGTGAAGCGCAGTTCGGCGGGCGGGAGGGGTCCGGGCCCGGTACCGCTGCCGAGATCGACCGCGAGGCGTGTCAGTATCCGCAGCGCATCCGGGTCGCGTCCGGCGTCCGCGGCACGGCGCAGCAGTGCTGCCCGGGGCGAGCCGGGCCGTGGACGGTTGGTCCGCGTCCAGGAGGACGAGCTCGGCGTGGCTCGCGGCCAGTTCCCACTGTCCGTCCGAGTCGTGCGCGTCGAGGGCCACGGCGATGGGCAGTCGCCCCTGCGGTGGGCGGGTGCCGGGCGAGGGTTCCCCCACGAGGGGCGGGCGTTCGCGGTCGGTGAACCCGTCGGCGGCGGCAGCCGGGTGCTCCGCGTCGTTCTCCGGCCTGTCCCACAACCGTACGGCGGCCTCGGTGACCTCGGCCGCCTCGGCCCCGTTGGCGGAGGCGTCGACCAGCCAGCCGGCCCGCCCCTCGCTCGCGAGCTCGAGGTTGGCCAGGGCGCTGGAGGTGTGAAGGGCCGCGCCGCGGGGGGCGGCCACCGCCGGGACCAGGCCGATCCTGCTGGTCAGCGGCGCAACGCGGGCGAGTGCGGCCACGGCGTCGAGTGAGGCGACGTGATCGGCGACGGCGACGAAGTCCAGGGCACCTTGTTCGGCGAGCTCGAACAGGTCCGTCCAGTGGGTGTCGGTGAAGGGCGCGGCGTGGCCGTGGCCGGTGCCGTCGAGTTCGATGGAGAGGTGGAGTTCGCGGGACATGGCCTCGTGTCCTGGGTTCCTGTACGAAGGCGGGGGTGCGCGGGCGTGATACGGCCCGCGCACCCCGGGTCGGCTACTTGTTGGTCTTGGGCAGACCGGGCGGGTTGATCTCCGACTCGGCCACGGCCTCGTCGGACAGGCCCCAGCGCTTCAGCACCTTCGCGTAGGTGCCGTTCTCGATGACGTGGTTGAGGGCGTCCGCGAGCGGCTCGACCAGTCCGCTGTCCTTCTTGGTGGTGGCCGCGATGAGGCCCTGGAGGGTGGCGCCGGCTCCGGAGTAGGTGCCGACGACCTCGGTCTTGCCGCTGGTTGCGGCGTGGTAGGCGGCGGTGGGGTTGGGGCCGAGGTAGATGTCGATGCGGCCGGACTGGAGAGCGAGGTAGGTGTCGCTGTCGTTCTGGTAGTACTTGATGTTCACCGGCTCACGGCCGGCCTTCTCGTTGTCCTTGCTCCACTCGATCAGCAGCTTCTCCTGGTTGGTGCCGCTGCCCACGGCGACCGTCTTGCCCGCCACGTCCTCGGGCCCGTCCACGCTCAGGCCGCTGCCCTTCTTGGCCTCGAAGCCCAGGTTGTCCTCGCGGTAGGTGGCGAAGTCGTACTTCTCCTTGCGCTCCTCGGTGACCGTGATGTTGCTGAAACCGACGTCGTACTTCGCGCTGTCGAGGCCGACGAAGATGTTCTCCCAGGACACCGTGTTGACGTGCAGCTTCAGGCCGAGAACGTCGGCGACGAGGGAGGCGAGGTCGGGCTCGACTCCGATGACGGTCTTGTTGTCGGTGGCGAAGAAGGTCAGCGGTGCCGCGGAGCCGGACGAGTTGACGACCTCCAAGGTGCCTCTCTTGCGGATCTCCTCCGGGACCTCGGCGGCTATGGAGTCGACCTTGTCGGTGGTGACGCGGTCCTGGTCCGGGCTCAGGTTGATCTTCGTCTTGCTGCCCGACGTGGCCGCGACCTCGGTCGTGCCGCCGTCGTCGGGGTTGCTGCACGCGGCGAGAGTGAGGACGGCGGTCAGTCCCAGCGCGGCGGCGGTGCGGCGGGTGATCGAGGTGGACACAGTCGTGCTCCTTGCTCAGGGAATGGGGTGGGGTTGGTCAGAGGACCTTGGAGAGGAACGCGCGGGTGCGCTCGTGCCGCGGGTCGTCGAGGACGGCCGCGGGCGGGCCCTGCTCCACGACGACGCCGCCGTCCATGAACACCACGGTGTCGGCGACCTCGCGGGCGAAGCCGATCTCGTGGGTCACGACGATCATGGTGGTTCCGGTGCGGGCCAAGTCCTTGATGACATCGAGGACTTCGCCGACCAGTTCCGGGTCCAGCGCGGAGGTCGGCTCGTCGAAGAGCAGCACCTTGGGTTCGAGGGCGAGGGCGCGGGCGATGGCCACGCGCTGCTGCTGCCCTCCGGACAACTGCCGCGGATAGGCGTCGGTCTTGTCCACGAGGCCGACCCGCTCCAGCAGTCGCCGGGCGGTCTCCTCCGCCTGACCGCGCGGGCGGCGCAGCGCGGAGACCGGTGCCTCGATGAGGTTCTCCAGTACGGTCAGGTGCGGGAAGAGGTTGAAGTTCTGGAAGACGAACCCGATGTGGGTGCGCTGCTTGAGTACGTCCTTCTCCTTCAGCTCGTGCAGCTTGTCGCCGGAACGGCGGTAGCCGATGAGCTCACCGTCGATGCTGATCCACCCGCGGTTGACCTTCTCCAGGTGGTTGATGGTGCGCAGCAGCGTGGACTTGCCCGAGCCGGACGGGCCGAGGATGACGGTGACCTCGCCGGCCCGGACCCTCAGGTCGACTCCGCGCAGCACCTCCAGCGGGCCGAAGCTCTTGTGGACGCCGTGGACGTCCACCATCACCTCACTCATCGGCTGTCTCCCAGGGGCTTGAGGGGTACGACGGGCTGGTTGCGCTGGGCGGCCGCCGCGCGCAGGTCGCGGACGAAACGGCGGACGCGCTGGAGCGGGGTGGGTGGCGGGGTGCGATTGGCGCCCCGGGCGTAGCGGCGCTCCACGTAGTACTGGGCGACCGACAGCAGGGAGGTCAGCACCACGTACCAGGCGGTGGCGACCAGCAGGAGCGGGATCACCCGGCCGTTGCGGCCGTAGATCACCTGCACCTGGTAGAAGAGCTCGCCGATGGACATCACGTAGACAACCGAGGTGCCCTTGAGCAGGCCGATGATCTCGTTGCCGGCGGTGGGCAGGATTGCCCGCATGGCCTGCGGCAGCACGATGCGGCGGATCTGCCGCAGCCGGGGGATGCCCAGGGCGGCGGCGGCTTCCAGCTGGCCGTGATCGACGGAGATGACGCCGCCGCGCACGATCTCGGCGGCGTAGGCGGCCTGGTGCAGCGTCAGCCCGATGATGGCGGCGCCCATGGTGCCGATGATGCTGTTGCTGTCGACGGACCAGAACACCGGGCCGAAGGGGATGCCGAAGCCCAGCCTCTCGTACAGGGCGCTCAGGTTGAACCAGAACACCAGCTGGACGATCATCGGGATGGACCGGAAGATCCAGATGTAGCTCCAGGCGACGGTCTGCAGCACCGGGCTCCGCGACAGCCGCATGAAGGCGATCACGGTGCCGAGCAGGAAGCCCAGCACGGTGGCGTACGCGGTGAGTTGAAGGGTCACCCACACCGCCTGCACGATCGTCTCGGAGAAGACGTAGTCGCTGAAGACGCCCCACTCCCAGACCGGGTTGGTGGCGAGGCCGTGCGCGAACTGGGCGACCAGCACGACCACGGCGACGGCCGCCGCCCAGCGGGCGTAGTGCCGAGCGGGGACGACCTTCAGGGCTGCCGGATCGTCCGGGGCGGGAGCTGTTTCCGGGCCGGTGCCCGGGGTGGCCGCACCGGGCGGCGCGGCGTCGGTTGTGGATGCCATCGTGATGTTCCTGCTCGACTCTTATGCGTGCTCGGGCGGATTGATCCGCGACGTCTCGATCGCGGAGGCGGAGGTGCCCCACTTGGCGAGGATCCGCGCGTAGGTGCCGTCCTTGATCAGCTCGTTGACGGCGGCCTGGAAGGCCTTGGTGAGCGGGGATCCCTTCTTGAAGGCGAAGCCGACGTCGAGGCGGTGGAACTCGCCGAGGAAGGTGGTCTGCGACGCGGGCTGGGCCGCCTGGTAGCGCAGGCCGTTGATGGTCGACATGATCACGTCGATCCGGCCCTGCTGGAGTGCGGTGAGAGTCGCCGCGTTCTCCGAGTACACCTTCACGTCGTACGGCTTCTTGCCCGCCTCGGCGCACACCCCCTTCTGCGCGGTCAGGGTGGCCTCGAAGGTGGTGCCGGCGCCGGTGCCGATGGTGAGCCCGCACAGCTGGGTGAGGTCGGTGACCTTCTCGCTGAGCTCGGTGTTGCCCTTCTTCACCGCGAAGCCCTGGCCGTCGTTGACGTAGGTGACGAAGTCGATCGTCTTCAGGCGCTCGGTGGTGACGCCGAAGTTGCCCGTGCCGACGTCGTACTTGCCGCTGCCGAGGGCGGGCAGGATCGTCTCGAACGAGGCGTCCTGTCGCTCCAGCTTGACGCCGAGCACCTTGGCGACCGCGTCGGCGAGGTCGATGTCCTGGCCTTCGGGAGCCTTGTCGGCACCATTGGGGTAGTACGCCCCCGGCGGGAATCCGACCGAGCTGCCCACCCGCAGCGTGCCCGCCTCGCGGACCTCTGCGGGCAGCAGTGCGGCGGCCGCCTCCACCGTGCGGATGGCGGCGACCGGGTCATCGGTCGGCGCGGGTGAGCCCTGCGCCCCCACTGCCGCCGCGCCGCCGGTGTCGCCGGAGCCACAGGCCGTCATCGCCAGCAGCGGCAGCAGCGCGAGCGCGGCGACGCGCAGGCGGGTTCTGATACCAGGAAGGTTCACGGGTCGCAGGCCTTTCAGGTGCGCGGGGTGACGTGGAGGTGCTTCTCGAACGGCAGCGGGCCGATGGTTTCCGGGTCGGCCTCCGTGTCGAACAGCGGTGTGTAGCCGGTGACCAGGTACAGGCCACGGGCCTCGGGCTGGCGCGGCCCTGTGGTCAGGTAGATCCGCCGGTAGCCGCGCTCGCCCGCCTCGCGCTCCAGCTCGGCGACGACCCGGCGGCCGAGACCGCGGCGACGGTGCGCGGAGTGCGTCCAGATCCGCTTCAGTTCGGCGGTGTTCTCGTCGTAGCGGCGGAAGGCCCCGCCCGCGACCGGCGCGCCGCGCTCCAGCAGCAGCAGGAGGACGCCGCCGTGGGGTGCGGTGAACTCCTCGTCCGGGTATCGGGCCATCTCGGCGTGGGCGTCGCCGCCGTAGCGCGCGGAGTACTCGTCGCCGAGTTCCCGTAGCAGCGGCCTGGCCAGCGGGTCGGACACCGGCACTGACACGACGCTCAACGCGGCCGCGGGGAGCGGTGGTTGGGCGGTCGAGGTCATCCGCCCACCGCCGCGAGGTTCTGCGTGCCGCGGGCCGCTCGCTCGGCGTCGCGCTTGGCGACCTCCTCGCGGACGATGGGGATGACGTACCGGCCGAAGTCGATCGCGTCGTCGAGCAGGTCGTAGCCGCGGGCGGAGAGGATGTCGACGCCGAGGTCGTAGTAGTCCAGCAGTGCCTGCGCGACCGTCTCCGGGGTGCCGACCAGGGCGTTGGAGTTGCCCGCGCCGCCCGTCGCGGCGGCGGTCGGGGTCCACAGGGCGCGGTCGTAGCGCTCCCCCGCCTCGGCGATGGCGATCAGCCGCTGCGATCCGGTGTTCTGGGGCTGGGCGTTGCCGTTGTGCCGCTTGGTGATCGCCTCGCCCTTCTCCTTGCGGGCCCGGATCGCGCCGACCGTGCGGTGGGCCTTCTCCCAGGCCAGCTCCTCGGTCGGAGCGATGATCGGGCGGAAGGCGACCTGGATGCGGGGCGCCTCGGTGCGGCCCGCGGCCTTCGCGGCGGCCTTCACCTTCTCGATCTGTCCGGCGGTCTCGGCGAGGGGTTCCCCCCACAGGCAGTAGATGTCGGCCTCGGCGCCGCCGGCGGCGTAGGCGGCAGCGGACGAGCCGCCGAACGAGACTTTGGGCCGGGGCTGTTGGACGGGGAAGACGTCGCTGACGAAGTCGTGGAAGCGGTAATGCTCGCCCTCGTGGTCGAAGGGTTCGCGGGTGGTCCAGATCTTCTTGACGATGCCGATGTACTCGCGGGTGCGGGTGTAGCGCGCGTCCTTGCTGAGGGTGTCGCCCTCGCGGCCCTGTTCGTGGTCGTTGCCGCCGGTGATGAAGTGCACGGTCAGCCGGCCCTCGCTGATCTGGTCGAGGGTGGCGAAGGTCTTGGCGGCGAAGGTGGGGTACGAGACGTTGGGCCGGTGGGCGAGCAGGATCTGCAGGTGCTCCAGCCTGCTGGCGATGTACGCCGCGGCCGGGGCGGGGTCCGGCGACCCGGAGCCGTAGGCGAACAGCACCCGGTCCCAGCCGTGCTCCTCGTGGGCCCGGGCGAGCCGGAGTGTGAACTCCTTGTCAAATGCGTCGCCGGAGCGCTGTGTGGTTTCGGAACCGTTGTTGGTGGCGGCGATGCCGAGGAACTCCACGGGCATGGGCATGGCCTTTCAGGGATTGCTGCGGCACGCGGGCAGGGCGGAATGGCCGTACGGCGGCAGGGGCGAGCGAACGGACCGTCAGGCAGACAGGCCGGTGCAGAGGTGACGACGACGAGCGTCGGGTGAAACGGAGCTGCGGCAGCGCGCGTGAAGGAAGAACTCGGCCCGCGACGGGGTCACCGAGGGAGGGAAGGGCCGGTCAGACGGCCCGCTGCCGCGTCAGGTACAACACGCGGCGGACCACACCCGACCGAAGTCGATGTGGTCGCGTGAGACCAGGCGCGGCTGGGGAGGCATGCGACTAATTGAGCAGGGCTTTTCGCTTCCCGTCAAGCGGCGCCCGGATGCCGGACCGTCTCGACCGGCCCTGTGCCATGTGCTGTTGACACATCGACGCCATGGGCACATACGATCGACGGCGGACCGGCTGCGCGCTATGCGGCAGCCCTTCCAGCCGCGTTGAGGGACGCGGCGCAAGTGACGACGCCGAGCCCCGGCCGCATCGTACGCACGCAGCGCCTGTGCCGCTGCGCTCCCTGCGTGTGCCACCGGGTGGTCACCCACGCCCGCGATTCCCTCCCCCGGAGAGCCTCTCGATGGTCACGTCTTCCGAAGTCCCGCCGGCCCCCGCCACGAAGCCAGCGAAGCGGGCGGCAGCCCTCGGCCCCCAGGTGCCGCGGATCGTGCCGCGCCGGCGCGTCGGCCGGTGGCTGACCGCAGCGGTCGCCCTGCTGCTCTTCGCGATGGTGCTCAATTCCGTGATCCGCAACCCGGCGTTCCAGTGGGAGGTGGTGGCCCGCTACTTCACCACCGCCGCCGTGCTCGACGGGCTAATGCTGTCGCTGTGGCTGACCGCTGTGGTGATGGTGCTCGGATTCCTGCTCGGCACGGTCCTCGCGGTGATGCGGCTCTCGGCCAACCCGGTTCTGCGCACCCTGAGTTGGGGCTATGTGTGGATCTTCCGGTCCACGCCGCTGCTGGTGCAGCTGCTGTTCTGGTTCAACATCGGCGCCCTCTACCCGACCTTGGGCCTCGGCATCCCGTTCGGCCCGCAGTTCCTCACGGTCCAGACGGTCAATCTGCTCGGGCCGACACTCACCGCCGTCATCGGCCTGACCCTGCACGAGAGCGCCTACGCCGCCGAAGTGGTGCGCGGCGGCATCCTGTCCGTGGAGTCCGGACAGACCGAGGCCGCCCAGGCCCTGGGGCTGAGCAGACGCCGAACCCTGCGCCGGATCGTCGTCCCCCAGGCGATGCGCTCCATCGTGCCGACCGCCGGGAACATGCTGATCGGCACCCTGAAGGGCACCAGCATCGTCAGCGTGCTGGCCGTCCATGACCTGCTGTACTCGGTGCAGCTGATCTACAACCAGACGTACCAGGTCATCCCGCTGCTGATGGTCGCCACCCTGTGGTACATCGCGGTCACCACCGTGCTCGGCGCCGGCCAGTTCTACGTCGAGCGGTACTACGCCCGCGGCAACTCCCGTGCCCTGCCGCCCACTCCGCTGCAGCGGCTGCGCGGCCACCTGAGCGCCCTGCGCCGCCGGCTGAGTGCGGCGACGGCCGCCGACGCCCACCCGGTGATCGGCGGTGACCGGTGAGCACCGCACCTTCCGCGGCCGTCCTGGTCGTCGTCGGCGCCGGACCGCGCGCCACGGGCCTGCTGGAGCGCATCGCCGCGAACGCACCCGAACTGTGGGACCCCACACGGCAGTTGCACATTCACCTGGTGGATCCGCACCCGCCCGGCCCGGGGCGCGTGTGGCGCGACGAGCAGTCCGCGCTGCTGCGGATGAACTCGATGGCCGAGGACGTCACCATGTTCACCGACGAGTCCTCCACCATCGACGGACCGGTACGGCCCGGTCCCTCGCTCGCCGAGTGGGCCGCCCAGTTCGCGGGGCCGGAGCCACGCCATGCCCCGTACGCCGAACCCGCCGACCCGGACGTGCTCGCCGAACTGCGCACGCTCGAAGGCAGCGCCTTCCCCACCCGCCGCGCCCAGAGCGCCTATCTGGACTGGGTGTTCCGCAGGGCGCTGGCCGACCTGCCGTCCTCGGTCACCGTCGAGTGGCACCGCACCACCGCCACCGCCGTCACCGGTCCTGCGGACGGCCCGCAACACGTGCACCTCGCCGACCGCGGCGATCCGCTCACCGCCGACCTGGTGGTCCTCGCCCAAGGGCACATCGGCTCCCTGCCCACCGCCGAGCACCGCGACCACGCCGACTTCGCCCGCCGCCACGGCCGGTTCCACCTCCCCCCGGAGTTCTCCGCCGACGCCGACCTGTCCGCCCTGCGCCCCGGTGAGCACGTCATCCTGCGCGGTCTCGGGCTGGCCTTCGTCGACCTGGTGACGCTGCTCACCGAGGGCCGCGGCGGCACCTACCGCACCGAGGCCGACGGCACGCTGACCTACCTCCCGTCCGGCCGCGAGCCGGTCCTCCACGTCGGATCGCGGCGCGGGGTGCCGTACCACTCCAAGACGCGCTACCGCCTCCGGGGCCCCCGGCCACCGCTGCCGCGCCACTTCGGACCCGAGGCGATCGAGGCGCTGCTCGCCGAGGACCGCCCGCTGGACTTGAGGCGCGACGTGTGGCCGCTGATGGCGAAGGAGATCGGCTTCGGCCACTACCACGAGCTCTTCCACGCCCATCCCGAGCGCACCGCTCTTGCCTGGGCGGACTTCATCACCGCCTACGACCGGCTGGGCTGGTACGACGACGCCATGGCGAGCCTCGTCGCCACGGCCGTACCCGATCCGGCGGACCGTCTGGACTTCGAGGCCCTGGACCACCCGCTGGACGGCCTCGCCTTCCCTACGGCGGAGGCGTTCCAGAACCATCTGCGCGAACACATCGCCAAGGACGTGGCCCGCCGTGAGGACCCGGAGTTCAGTGCCGACCTCGGAGCGTTCCTCGCCCAGCTCTCCGTCTACGGGCAGCTGCCCGGGCTGGTCGCCGCGGGGCGGCTGACGGCACGGTCCGTCGCCGAGCACCTCGACGGGTGGTGGCACGGCTTCTTCAGCTTCCTGGCCTCAGGACCGCCCGGCTTCCGCCTGCGCCAGCTCCTCGCGCTGTCCCGGGCCGGCGTCGTCCGCTTCGTGGGCGCCGGCATCCGAATCGGCGCCGACGAGTCCACCGGCACCTTCACCGCGACCAGCCCCACCGTCCCCGGTCACACCGTCCACGCCACCGCCCTCGTCGAGGCGTACCTGCCGGGCCCCTCCCTCGACCGCACCGAGGACCCTCTCCTGCGCGGCCTGTACCGGGCCGGCGCCCTCACCGAGGAGGTCATCACCGACACCACCCACACCCACCGCTCCGGCCTGCTCGCCGTCTCCCCCGCCGACGGCCACGTCCTCGACCCGTCCCTCGGCCGTACCCACCCTCGACGCATCGCCCTCGGCGCCCCCACCAACAGCCGGGCGGTCGCCGCGTTCGCCCGCCCCCGCACCAACGCGCCCGCCTTCCGCCAGAACGACGCGGTGGCCCGCGCGCTCCTGCGCGCCCTGAGAGACACCGAGGCCGAGACAGAAACGTCTCCGGTGGACGGTCGGCCTCTCAGAGTGTGAGATCTTCCCTACTTTTCCCATGGATTCACTAGGGAACGCTTGACGCGTTCACCGCGAGTGCGCAGCATGATGAACATGTCCCGTAAGCAGCAACGACTCGTTCGTCGTCGGCATGTCGACTTTGGTCACGTCGTCAGCGCCGCCTGCTGTCGCGCGTAAGGCACACGGCTCACCCAGCCACACTCGTGCCACTCCGCTCCCCCCTTTCCCGGGCACTCGGGCGACTCACCCCATGCGCCTGACGGCCCCACACTCTTCCGAGGGACAAAACGCCATGACCACGGCACTTCCAACCCAGGCCACCCCACACGATCCGTCGCTCACCGACACCCCGCACCTGCGCCTGGTGGGCGACACCACCCCCGGGGGCGCCCAGGGGCACACGTCCGCGCCGCTCATCGGCTATCTCGTCCTCGTACCCGAGGGCACCGATCCCGCCGAGCTCTTCGCCAAGGACAGGCCGCGGCCCGAGATCCGCCCGGTCGGCGCCGCGGTCTCGGCACCGGCCCGGCGGACGACGGCAGACGACGCCGTCCGCATCGATCCGGCACGGCACGTCGCCGAGTTGGACGGACGCGAACTGGACCTGACCTACCTGGAGTTCGCACTGCTGGCGCATCTCGTCCAGCGTCCCCACCACGTGCACTCGCGCGATGCGTTGGTGGCCGCCGTCTGGGGTTACGCCCACATCGGCGACGGCCGCACGGTCGACGTCCACATCGCCCGCCTGCGCCGCAAGCTGGGTGAGGCTCACCGGCACCGGATCGTCACCGTTCGCCGCGTGGGCTACAAGTACGTGCCGGACCAGGAGAGCCCCGACGCCGCGCTCCGCGGCCGACCTTGAGGAGAACACTTTCCATGGGCCTTGCCTCCGCTCCGTCCCTCCCCGCCTCGCCATCCGAATCCGGCCGCGCGCACTGGCTGCGCGTGGCCCGCGAGGCGGCGGAAGACCTTGCCACGGACACCGTGGCAAGAGAACAGGCGGGCAAGGCCCCGATCGACGAGGTGTCCCGGCTGCGCGAGGCGGGCCTCCTGGCGCTGACGCCGACCGGGTCCCAGGTCGGCGGCCCGGACTGGCCCACGGCCTACGCCGTCGTCCGGGAGATCGCGGCGGCCGACGGCGCGATCGGTCAACTGCTCGGCTCCCACTACTTCCTGTCGTGGAGCGCCCGCTTCTTCGCCGAGCCCGACCTCGCCGCGCGGACAGAGCAGCGATCCGCGGCGGAACAATGGTGCTGGGGCGGCGGTTTCGCCAGTCAAGAGCCGCCTTTGATGCTCGCCAGCACCTCCGAGGGGCTGGTGCTCGACGGGCGGCAGACCTACACCACCGGGGTCCTGGTCGCCGACCGTCTCGCCGTGCGCGCCGTGCGGGAGGACACCGGCGAACCGCTCGCCGTCGTGGTGGACCCCACTCTTCGCGGTGTGGTGATCGACGGCCACACCGACACGTTCGGCCAGCGACTCGCGGCGGGCGGCAGCGTGGAGTTCGACGACGTCCCGGTGGAGGCCGACGACGTGCTCGGCTCCCTGTCCGCGGACGAGGACCTGCTGTCGCCCCGGGCCGCGCTCGCCTCGCCGGTCGGGCGGCTGTTCTCCGCTCAGCTCCTCCTCGGCATGACGGAGGGAGTGCTCGCCGAAGCCCGCGAGTACAGCACTACGGGTCATACGCCCTGGCAGTCCGCCTGGCCGGCCGGTACCCCGCATGACCCGCAGGTGCAGACCGCCTACGGAGAGCTCGCCGTCCTCACCCGCTCCGCGTCGGCACTCACCGATCAGGCGCTGGAAGCCGTGCGGCGCGGGCTCGCTCGCGGCGAAGACCTCACCTTCGACGAGTGCGCGGACATCTCCGCCCTGGTGAGCATGGCCGAAACCGCCGCGGCCAGGGCGGCTCAGGAATCCGCCGTCCGCGCCCTCGAGATCGTCGGCCCTCGCTCCACGTCCGCTCGGCTCGGCCTCGACAGGTTCTGGCGCAACGCCCGGACCCACACCCTGTACGAACCCGCCGCACAACGGCTCCGCGACGTCGGGGAGTACTACCTCAACGGCGCCCACCCTCCGTTCATCCTGCCCTCCTGATCGGGAGGGGGGAGGACGAGGCTGTCGTGACGTGGTCAACCGGGCTGGCGGGTCTGGCCGTCGGTCTGCTCATAGCGGCGGTGACCGCACCGGTGGGCGTATCGGGTGCGGTGTTCCTGCTGCCAGTGCAGTTGAGCGTGCTCGGGGTGCCCAGCCCGGCGGTCACACCCACGAACCTGCTGTTCAACGTGGTCGCAGGGCCCGGTGCCCTACTGCGCCACCACCGCAAGGGCTCGCTGCGCGGCCCGCTGACCCGCCGCCTGGTGACCGGCACTCTGCCCGGGGTGGTCATCGGCGCCGTGATCCGGGTCTTCGCCATCCCGGGAGCCACCGTCTTCCGCCTTCTGGTCGCCGCTCTGCTCCTGCCACTGGGCCTGTGGCTCATCCGGCGCACCCTCCGCCCCGCCCGGCCGGCCCCGGCCGCGGAACCCTCACCCCGGGCCATCACCGCACTGGCGCTGGTCGTCGGGGTCTTCGGCGGCATCTACGGGATCGGCGGCGGCTCCGTCCTCGGCCCCCTCCTCGTAGGCCGGGGCATGCCCGTCGCCCGTGTCGCACCGGCCGCCCTCGCCTCCACCTTCGTCGCCTCCCTGACCGGGGCCGCGGTCTTCGCGCTGCTGTCGCTGACCGGCTCCGGAGACATCGCCCCCGACTGGTACCTCGGCCTGGCCTGCGGCCTCGGCGGACTCATCGGCGGCTACCTCGGCGCGCATCTGCAGCCTCGGCTCCCCGACACGGCGCTGCGTCTTCTGCTCGGCACCCTGGCCACCGCCCTCGGTGCCCTCTACGCCGTCCAGTCACTGCGCTGACCACGGCGGCGAGCACCCCCCGGGCGGTGCCCCCCCGCCATCGCCCTTCCGGGCAATTGTGAACACCGCGCTTCCCTCGTATGTCGGACTGTTGAGAACACACGACGCCTGCCCAAGTGTCATTGACCTGGCTGATTTTCGCTGCAACGCTCGTGGCTGTGAGCAAGTCCGAGATCCTCGCCGCGCGCCTCCACGTCGATCTGCGATGTCAGGCCAGCGCCCTCTGTGCCGCCGGTCGGCGCACTCACTGACCGGCGCAGCTCCTCTCCGCTCCCTTTCACAGTCGGCTCGTGCGCGAGCCGCTGCTTTCACCAGACGTCGGCTCTCCCCGTAGCCGTTTTGCGCTGAGATTCCCTCTCCGCCGTTCGACGTCTGTCCTTTCCCCGCCCCATTTCCCTGAACAGGACCTTTCCATGGCCACGACGGCATCGACCCGACGTCATTTCCTCACCCTGCTCGGTCTTTCGGCGGTGTCGGTGAGCTGCGGCACGGCCGTGTCCGGAACACCGGCCGCCAAGGACCAGACGAAAACGCTGAGGTACCAGGGCTGGGCCGGTCAGGTCACACCGCCCGAACTGGCCGAGGATCTCGGCTACTTGGAGGACGTGAAGCTGGAGTGGGTCGGCAACACGATCAGCGGACCGCAGGACATCCAGTCCGCGGCCACCGGTCAGGTCGACTTCGGTGGCGCGTTCAACGGCGCGGTCGTCAAGCTGGCCGCCAACAACGCACCCATCAAGGCCGTCATCAGCTACTACGGCGCCGACAAGGACGCCTACAACGGGTTCTACGTCCTCAAGGACAGCCCGATCCGCTCGGCCCGCGACCTGACCGGCAAGAAGGTCGGGATGAACACCCTCGGCGCCCACTCCGAGGCCATGCTCGACATCTACCTCCAGCGGGGGGGTCTCTCCCAGGGGGACATCGCCAAGGTCGAGCCGCTCGTGGTTCCCCCGGTCAACACCGAGCAGTCCCTGCGCCAGAAGCAGATCGAAGTGGCCGTACTCGGCGGCATCCTGCGCGACAAGGCCCTGGAGACGGGCGGCATCCGACCACTGTTCACCGACTACCAGCTGCTCGGCGCGTTCAGCGCCGGCACCTATGTGATGACGGACCGCTTCCTGAAGCAGAACCCCGACACGGCCCGGACCTTCGTCACCGGGGTGGGGCGAGCGATCGAGTGGTCCCGGTCCACTCCGCGCGAGAAGGTCATCGAGCGGATGACACAGATCGTGAAGAAGCGCGGCCGCAACGAGGACGCGGGGCCCCTGAAGTTCTGGCGGTCCTACGGCGTCGCGGAGACGGCGGGCCGGATCACCGGCAAGGAGCTCCAGTTGTGGATCGACTGGCTGGCCGAACGGGGCGACATCAAGAAGGACCAGGTCACGCTGTCCGAGCTCTACACCAACGAGTTCAACGACCACGCGAAGTCCTCCCCCACCGCGACGAGCGGGAGCTGATCCCATGGCGCAGTCCACCACCCCCGAGCCTCCCGCACCCAAGATCGTCTTCGAGGACGTACGGAAGGAATTCACCGTCAAGGACCGCTCCGCGGACCGGCAGACCACCAACTTCACCGCACTGGACGGCATCGACCTGGAGATAGCGGACGGCGAGTTCGTCGTCCTGGTCGGTCCCAGTGGCTGTGGCAAGTCGACGCTGCTGGATCTGCTCGGCGGTCTCACCTCACCCACCGGCGGCCGGATCCTGCTGGACGGCGAACCCGTCACCGGCCCGGGTCTGGACCGCGGGATCGTCTTCCAGCAGTACGCGCTGCTGCCGTGGCGCACGGCACAGGGCAACGTCGAATTCGGCCTGGAGGCCACCGGCGTCCCCCGGCGGCAACGCGCCGCACGGGCCCGGGAGTTCCTGGACCTGGTCGGCCTGACCGGGTTCGAGGACCGTCACCCGCACGAGCTGTCGGGTGGGATGCGGCAGCGGGTGGCGATCGCCCGCAGCCTCGCCTACGACCCCGACGTCCTGCTGATGGACGAACCGTTCGCCGCTCTGGACGCCCAGACCCGGGAGTCTCTCCAGGACGAACTGCTGCGCATCTGGCAGCGCACCGGCAAGACCGTCGTCTTCATCACCCACGGCATCGACGAGGCCGTCTATCTGGGACAGCGCGTCGCCGTGATGACGTCCAGGCCCGGCCGGATCAAGCAGATCGTGCCGGTCGCCCTCGGCTCCCGCACGGTGACGGACGACCTCCGCTCCAGCCCCGAGTTCGCACATCACCGTCACGAGATCTGGTCGCTGCTGCATGACGAGGTGGCCAGGGCCCAGCAGTTGGAGAGGGAGGAGGCCTCCGTATGAGCTCCACGACCGGCAGGACCGCCGAGACGGCCGACGAGGCTCACGCGACCACCACGACCAAGGTGCCCGTCACAGCAGTCCAGGCACCTTCCCGCACCGAGCGCACTGAGCGCACCGAGCGCACCGAGCGCACCGAGACAACTGAGCCCGCCTCGCCCAGCACTTCCCCGCCCACCCACTCGTCACCCCCGCACACACGGCGCGCTCCCTCCCTGGCGGCCCGTGTCCGCCGTACGGCGCTCCGGACGGTCCGCCGACTGCCGTACCTGCTGCTCACGGGGGCCACCAAGTCCGCGGCCATCGTGGCGCTGCTCCTGCTGTGGGAGATCGCGCCCCGGGCCGCTCTGGTGGACCGCACCTTCCTGCCGCCGTTCACCGAGGTCGCCACCGCCTGGTGGGAGCTCGCCGCGGACGGCCGGCTCGCCGACAACGCCCAGGCCAGCCTGACGCGTTCGTTCAGCGGATTCGGTATCGCCGTGGCGGTCGCCGTGCCGCTCGGACTGCTCATCGGCTGGTACAAGCCCGTCGCCGACCTCCTGGGGCCACTGCTGGAGGTGTTCCGCAACACCGCGGCGCTGGCCCTGCTCCCGGTGTTCGTCCTGCTGCTGGGCATCGGCGAGACCTCGAAGATCTCCATCGTGGTGTACGCCTGCACCTGGCCGATCCTGCTCAACACCATCAGCGCGGTCCGGCACGTCGACCCAACCCTGCTGAAGCTGGCCAAGTCGATGGACCTGTCCGCCCCCCGCCTGTTCCAGAAGGTCATCCTGCCGGCCTCGGTACCGGTGATGTTCACCGGCATCCGGCTGGCCGGAGCGGTGTCCATCCTGGTGCTCGTCGCCGCCGAGATGATCGGCGCCAAGGCGGGCCTCGGCTACCTGATCAACGCCTCGCAGTACAACTTCGCGATCCCTCAGATGTACGCGGGCATCATCACCATCTCCGCCATCGGCGTGGCCTTCAACCAGCTCCTGGTGGCCGTCGAGCGACGGCTCAGCTCCTGGCGCGTACCCGCGGGCGGCTGACCCGCCCACCCTCGCGCTCCCTCGCGCACTCCCCCGGCCACCCCCCTCCCTGATCCGAGGACGACCTGATGACTCCGCCCAGCCCTCGCCAACTGCACCTCAACGCCTTCCTGATGAACGCCGGCCACCACGACGCCGCCTGGCGCCACCCGCGCACCCAGCCCGAACGCGTCACCGACCTGCGCTACTTCCAGGATCTCGCCCGCACCGCCGAACGCGGCCTGCTCGACTCCGTCTTCCTCGCCGACGGACTAGCCCTGTGGGGGAAGGTCCGCCACAACGCGCTCGGCGGCTTCGAACCGCTGACCCTGCTCTCGGCGCTGGCGGCGGTCACCGACCACGTGGGCCTGATCGCCACGGTCTCCACCACGTTCAACGAGCCCTTCCACACCGCCCGCAAGTTCGCCTCCCTCGACCACATCAGCGCGGGCCGCGCCGGATGGAACATCGTCACCTCCGGCACCGTCAACGAGGCACGCAACTTCGGGCAGGAGGAGCACCTGGAACACCGGCTGCGCTACGAGCGGGCACGGGAGTTCGTCGAGGTCGCCACCAAGCTGTGGGACAGCTGGGAGGACGACGCGATCCTCCTCGACCGTGAACGCGGCGTCTACGCCGACACCGACAAGGTCCGGGAGATCAACCACCGCGGAGAACACTTCGGGGTGCAGGGCCCCCTCAACGTCCCGCGCAGCCCGCAGGGATACCCGCTGCTGGTGCAGGCCGGTTCGTCGGAGGACGGCAAGGAGTTCGCCGCCCAATACGCCGAAGCCGTCTTCACCGCGCAGCAGACCCTCGCCGACGGCCAGTCCTTCTACAAGGACCTCAAGTCCCGCCTCGCCCGCTACGGCCGCAGCGCCGACCAACTGCTGGTGCTGCCCGGTATCGCGCCCGTCATCGGCTCCACGGAGGCCGAAGCCCGCGCACTGGAACAGGAACTGACGGATCTTCAGGTTCCGGAGTACGGGCTCGCCCAGCTGTCCGGGATGCTCGGCACCGATCTGACCGGACTGCCGCTGGACGGGCCGCTGCCCGAACTGCCGGAAGAACGGGACATCAACGGCAACAAGAGCCGCTTCACGCTCGTCGCCGAACTCGCCCGCCGTGACGGCCTCACCCTGCGCGAGCTCATCGCCCGCCTCGGCGCCGGACGCGGCCACCGCGTCTTCGCCGGCACCCCCGAGCAGGTGGCCGACGAGATCGAGGAGTGGTTCACCGAGGGCGCCGCCGACGGCTTCAACATCATGCCGCCCCATCTGCCGGGCGGCCTGGAGGACTTCGTCGACCACGTCGTACCGATCCTCCAGCGGCGTGGGCTGTTCCGTACCGAGTACACCGGGCGCACCCTGCGCGAGAACTACGGCCTGGCCCGCCCGGCCAACCGGCTGACCGCGCCGCCGACCGCGCCGACCGCAGGGCAGGAGGTGGCCGTATGACCGGCCTCGACCTCACCACGGACGTCCTGGTGATCGGCGGCGGCCCCGCCGCCACCTGGGCCGCCCTCAAGGCGGCACAGGCCGGGGCGGACGTGGTACTCGCCGACAAGGGCTACTGCGGCACCAGCGGTGCCACCGCCTCCGCCGGCACCGGCGTCTGGTACGTCCCCCCGGACCCCGCCGCGCGCGAGGCGGCCATGGCAAGCCGAGAGGGACTCGGCGGATACCTGGCCGACCGGCGCTGGATGGCACGCGTGCTGGACCAGACGTACGCCGGCATGAACGAGCTGGCCGCGGCGGGCCGTTATCCCTTCCCCAGAGCGTCGGACGGACAGCAGCTCAGGAACGGTCTCCAGGGACCGGAGTACATGCGCAGGATGCGCATCCGCGTGCAGCGGGCCGGAGCGCGCGTCCTGGACCACAGCCCGGTCACCGAACTGCTCACGGATCCCTCCGGGGCCGTGGCCGGCGCCCGGGGACACCGGCGCCAGGCCGGTCAGCCCTACCAGGTACGGGCCGGTGCCGTCGTGCTGGCCACGGGAGGCTGCGCGTTCCTCAGCGGTGCACTGGGCTGCAATGTCAACACCGGTGACGGCGCGCTGTTCGCCGCGGAGGTGGGCGCGGAGATGTCGGGGATGGAGTTCTCCAACGCCTACGGCATCGCTCCCGAGGGAACCTCCGTCACCAAGACGGCCTTCTACTCCTTCGCGACCTTCTATCACGAGGACGGCACGGTCCTGGACGGCGCGGCCAGCCAGGGCGGCCGGTCCGTCATCGCGAAAGCCCTGCTCAGCGAGAAGGTGTACTGCCGCCTGGACCGGGCGGACGAGGCGGCCCGCGCAGCCATGCGGCTGGCCCAGCCGAACTTCTTCCTCACCTTCGACCGCCTCGGCGTCGACCCCTTCACCCAGCGCTTCGCCATCACGCTCCTCGCCGAGGGGACGGTTCGTGGCACCGGCGGCATCCGCATCACCGGCGACGACTGCTCCACCACCGTCCCGGGCCTGTACGCGGCCGGCGACGCGGCGACCCGCGAGCTGATCTGCGGCGGCTTCACCGGCGGGGGCAGCCACAACGCCGCCTGGGCCATCTCCTCCGGCAGCTGGGCCGGGCAGGGCGCGGCCCGCCACGCCCGTTCGCTCGGCACACGCACCGCCACGCGCCGCCTGGTCGCCGCGGGCGGGGCCGGGCTCCGGCCCACCGGGACAGCGGGCCGGGACGACGCCGTCCACGAGGTCGTCACCGCGGTCCAGGCGGAGGTGCTGCCGTACGAGAAGAACTACCTGCGCCAGGGCAACCGGCTCACCGCCTCGCTGGAGATCCTCGACAGCGTCTGGGAACACTCGCGTGCCTCCCTGCACGCCGGGGGCGGGCACACCGTACGGGCGAGAGAGGCAGCGGCGATGACGGCGCACGCCCGCTGGATGTACGCGGCGGCCCTGGCCCGTACCGAGACCCGTGGCATGGCCAAACGGCTCGACTTCCCCGCACAGGACCCCGCTCAACACCACCGCATCACCACGGGCGGTCTGGACCGGGTGTGGACCCGCTTCGAGCCCCTGACGACCGCGCCAACCGTACCGGCCGCACCCGTGGAGGTGGCTTCGTGATCGAACTGGTCTCGGCGGACCGCTGCATCGCCTGCGACAAGTGCATCAAGGTCTGCCCGACCGATGTCTTCGACCGAGGCGAGGACGGCATCCCCGTCCTCGCCCGCCGCGACGACTGCCAAACCTGCTTCCAGTGCGAGGCGAACTGCCCCGCCGACGCCCTGTTCGTCGCCCCGCAGACCCACCCCCTGCCCGACGACGACCCCTCCCGGGACGAGGCCCACCTCAACCGTTCGGGCCTGCTCGGCAGCTACCGCCGGCACATCGGCTGGGGACAGGGCCGCACACCCGGCGCACTGCGCGCCGTAGGTCCGCCACTCGGGCCGCCGGGGGCCACGGGCCCCTCCCTGCCCATCACCTCCTGACCACCCATCACCGCTCGTCCAACGGAAGGAACCACCACCCATGACCACCAGCACCGGCTTCGACGTCCGCAGGATCGGCGGCCGCATCGGCGCCGAGATAGTCGGCGTCGACCTTGCCACCGACCTCGCCCCCGCCATCGTCACCGAGATCAACTCCGCGCTCCTGGAGCACAAGGCGCTCGTCTTCCGGGGACAGGACCTGGACGACGCGGGCCAGCTCCGCTTCGCCTCCCTCTTCGGTGAACTGACCACCGCGCACCCCACGGTCCCCTCCGTCGACGGCCAGCCCCACATCCTGCCGGTCGACGGCGACGAGGGCATCCGCGCCAACCAGTGGCACACCGACGTCACCTTCGTCCGTACGCCCCCCAAGGCGTCCACGCTGCGCAGCATCGTGGTCCCGCCCTACGGCGGCAACACGCTCATCGCCAATTCGGCCGCCGCCTACCGGGATCTGCCCGAGCCGCTGCGAGAGCTGGCGGACAAGCTGTGGGCGGTGCACACCAACGATTACGACTACGCCGCCCCGAAGAGCGAGAAGGCCGCCGAGCACCGCAGGCGGTTCGTCTCCCGGAAGTACCGCACGGCCCACCCGGTCGTCCGGGTTCATCCCGAGACCGGGGAGCGTGGACTGTTCGTCGGCGGCTTCGCCCAGAGCATCGTGGGCCTCGGCCCGTCCGACTCCCGGGACCTGCTGCGCATCTTCCAGTCGTACGTCACGCGCCCCGAGAACATCGTGCGGGTGGCCTGGACGCCGGGCGACCTCGTGCTGTTCGACAACCGCATCACCCAGCACTACGCCCCCGACGACTACGGCGACCTGCCCCGCCTGCTGCACCGGGTGACCGTCGCGGGTGACGTCCCGGCCGGCGTCGACGGCACGCTCAGCCACGTCATCGAGGGCGACGACGCCGCCCACTACACCCCCACCGCGGCCTGAGCACCGCGTTCGGCACGCACGGCCGCCGGGCAGGAGCATCCATTCCTCCCCGGCGGCCATTCGCTTTCCGTGTTTGTCATACGGGGGTGCTCTGCGTGTTTCGTAGCGATGCGGTCAGTAGTAGGCGACCATACGGACGCTGACACAGCGCGTTTTCCAGCCGCTGGGAACAAATGGCGCGCTGGGCGTGGATCGCGGTGAACACGGAGACAGGAAGAAGGACAGACATGCCCGGCAGCGAAAGCGAGAACCCGGTAATCCCCTCCCCGAGTCCCACGCCGACCCGGCCCAGGACGAACCGGGACTGGTGGCCGAATCAGCTGGAACTCCAGGTTCTCCACCAGCACTCGTCCCGCTCCAATCCGATGGAGGAGGACTTCGACTACGCGAGCGAGTTCGCGACCCTCGACGTCGACGCGCTGAAGCGGGACGTCTTCGAGGTGATGACGACGTCCCAGGACTGGTGGCCCGCCGACTACGGCCACTACGGTCCGCTGTTCATCCGGATGAGCTGGCATGCCGCGGGCACGTACCGCATCGCGGACGGCCGGGGCGGCGGCGGCAGCGGGGCACAGCGCTTCGCCCCGCTCAACAGCTGGCCGGACAACGCGAGCCTGGACAAGGCGCGCCGTCTGCTCTGGCCGGTGAAGCAGAAGTACGGCCGGAAAATCTCCTGGGCCGATCTCCTGGTTTTCGCCGGCAACTGCGCCATGGAATCCATGGGATTCAAGACGTTCGGATTCGCCTTCGGCCGCGAGGACATCTGGGAACCCGAGGAGATCTTCTGGGGGCCCGAGGACACCTGGCTCGGCGATGAGCGCTACAGCGGCGACCGGGAATTGACCGGGCCTTTCGGGGCCGTGCAGATGGGACTGATCTACGTCAATCCGGAGGGGCCGAACGGCAACCCGGATCCGCTGGCCGCCGCCCGGGACATTCGCGAGACATTCGGCCGTATGGCGATGAACGACGAGGAGACGGTGGCGCTCATCGTCGGCGGCCACACCTTCGGCAAGTGTCATGGCGCGGTCGACGCCAGCTACATCGGCCCGGAGCCCGAGGGAGCCCCCCTGGAGCAGCAGGGGCTCGGCTGGCGCAACACGCACGGCAGCGGCGTCGGCTCCGACGCGCTCACCAGCGGGCTCGAGGGAGCGTGGACCTCCGAGCCGGTCAGGTGGGACAACGGCTATCTGGACAACCTGTTCGGGTACGACTGGGAGCTGACGACGAGCCCCGCCGGCGCCAAGCAGTGGACGCCCACGGATCCGGCGGCCCAGGGCACCGTGCCCGACGCCCATGATCCCTCCAAGCGGCACGCTCCCATGATGCTGACGACGGACCTCGCGCTGAAGCAGGACCCTGTCTACGCGCCGATCGCGAAGAGCTTCCACGAGAACCCCGACAGGCTCGCGGACGCGTTCGCCAAGGCCTGGTACAAGCTGCTGCACCGAGACATGGGCCCCGTCTCGCGCTACCTCGGCCCGTGGATCCCCGAGCCGCAGCTGTGGCAGGACCCGGTGCCGACGGTCGATCACGAGCTGGTCGGAGGCCAGGACATCGCCGCCCTCAAGGCCAGGATCCTCGACGCCGGACTGTCCGTCTCCCAGCTGGCCACCACCGCGTGGGCAGCGGCGGCCAGCTTCCGCGGCACCGACAAGCGCGGCGGGGCGAACGGAGCGCGGATCCGGCTGGCACCGCAGAAGGACTGGGAGGTCAACAACCTGCCCGAGGTGACCGAGACGGTACGTGCGCTGGAGGGCATCCAACAGGACTTCAACGCCTCACAGGCCGGCGGCAAGAAGGTCTCGCTCGCCGACCTGATCGTCCTGGGCGGCTGCGCGGCCGTCGAACAGGCCGCGAAGAACGCCGGGCACGCCATCACGGTCCCCTTCGCACCCGGCCGCACGGACGCCTCCCAGGAACAGACCGACGCGCAGTCCTTCGCCGTGCTCGAACCCAGGGCGGACGGGTTCCGCAACTACCTGCACGCCGGGGAGAAGCTGTCGCCCGAGACTCTCCTGCTCGACCGCGCCAGCCTGCTCACCCTGACCGCCCCGGAGATGACCGTCCTGATCGGCGGCATGCGGGCCCTGAACACCGGCTACAAGCAGTCCCCCCACGGAGTCCTCACGGACCGGCCGGAGACACTGACCAATGCCTTCTTCGTCAACCTGCTCGACATGAGCACGGAGTGGAAGGCGTCGGCCACGGACGAGAACGTCTTCGAGGGCCGGGACCGCACCACCGGCGAGGTCAAGTGGACCGCCACCGCCGTCGACCTCATCTTCGGCTCGCACTCCCAGCTCCGGGCCCTCGCGGAGGTCTACGCGTCCAGCGACGCGGGCGAGAAGTTCGTACGGGACTTCGTGGCGGCCTGGACCAAGGTCATGAACCTCGACCGGTTCGACCTTTCCTGATCGCTGTCCTCGTCGGAGCGGTGACGCGGGAATGCACGCGATAGAGGGGCCGACGGCAGCCGGCCCCGTCCCGCCGGCGCCCCGGCCGATGCGGGCCGGTTCTCCACGGCGCGTCACACGGCTCTGCGCCACGCCCGCCCTCACGCGCGGCGCGGGCAGGGCGGGGCGTAGTCGAGTCGGGGGAAGTGGCGGGCCCACTGGTCGCGGCCGATGGGGGTCCGGACGCGGTCGCAGGCCTCGGCGAGCGCACGGTCCAGATCGGTGTACCAGATCTGGACGCTGTAGTGGGCCGTGACGCTGAGGAAGGTGCCGCTCGCCGTCAGAGGGCGCACCTCCTTCACCGTCCCGCGGGGGTTGGTGAGGTGGGCCAGATGGGCCGGGTGCGCGCGGTCGGTCACGTCCCACACGTTCACCGCGCCGTCCACGCCGACGGTCACCGCCGTGCGGCCGTGCGGGGCGAAGGCCACGCCGGTGACGATGTCGGCGTGCCGCGCCAGCCCACCCAGCTCCCGGTGCCGGGGAAGGGCGCTGACGTCCCACAGCTTGGCCGTACGGTCGTCGCTCCCGCTCAGCAGGCTTCGGCCGTCCCGGCTGTAGGCGAGGGCGTCCACGAAATGCCGATGGCCTTCGAGGACGGCGACGGAGACGGCGCGGCGCGGGTCCGTGACGTCCCAGATGCGGACGTCGCGGTCGTCGGAGCCCGAGGCCAGGGTCCTCCCGTCAGGGCTGAAGGCCACGGGCTTGACGTTCCCTCGGTGCCCGGCGAGCGTGCCCAGCATCCGGGGGCGGGCCGGGTCGGTGATGTCCCACAGGCGGATGGTGTCGTCGTAACTGCTGGTGGCGGCCATACTGCCGTCGCGGCGCACGGCGATCGAGTAGAGGGGGCCCGCGTGGCCCGTGGGCCGTTTCGACAGCGGGGCCGGGTTGCGCGGGTCGGACACGTCCCACAGTCGGAGCGCGCCGTCGACGCCCGTCCCGACCAGCGTGTCGCCGTCCCCGGTGAACTCGATCGCGTTGATGCCGATTCCCTGTGCGTCGAGGACGCCGAGCCGGCGGGGCAGTAGCGGGTTGCTCATGTCCCACAGGACGACCCGCGAACCGTCGGCCATGGCCAGAGTCCGGCCGTCGGCCGTCACGGCCGGGGCGTGCCCGGCCGGGGTGTGCTCGGCGGGTGCCTGCCCGGCCGGTAGGGATCCGAGTGTCCTGGAGCCCATCGAGGCGACGGACAACGTGCTGAGCAAGGCGTCCTCAGTCCGCTCCTGTGGGGACCGGCGGTAGGCGGCCAGGGCGATCTGCACCGCCAGGGACGGACTGTGCTGGCTGAGCCGAACGGACTCGGCAGCGGCCCGCAGGGCCACGGCCTCGTTGCGCTGCCGCGTGACGGTCTCCTGTGCCCGGACGGCGAAACCGGCGGCGGTCACCGCGCAGACCAACAGGACGACCAGGGCCCCGGCCAGTCGGCGCAGGCGGCGCAGGCGGCGGCGGTCCCGCTCTTGTGCCTGCCGCGCCGCCGACTCGCCGGCGTCGAGGAAGGCGCGTTCCCGGGCGGTCAGCACCTGCGGCGGCAGTTCCCTCGCGGCGGCGAGGCGCGCCCCGCGGTAGAGGGTGTCCGGGTCGTGGTCCATGGACTCCCAGAGCGTCGTGGCCTCGGTGAGCGCGCGGTGCAGGCGCTCCTGGCCGCGGTCCTCCTCCAGCCACCTCGCGAGCCGGGGCCAGCATCGGATGAGTGCCTCGTGAGCGATCTCCACATGGTCGCCGTCGGCGGTCAGCAGCCTCGCCCTGGTCGCTTGTTCGAGGACGAACGTGGTGTCCGGTCCGCTGTCGAGTTCCTTGCGCGGCACCCGGCGCTTGGTGTCCTCGGTGCCTTCGCCCAGCGCGACGAGCCGCACGAACAGCCGCCTCGCGGCCTCCTGTCCGCTGTCGTCCAAGGCGCCGTGGAACTCCTCGGCGGTCTGGGTGAGCGCGCCCTCGAAGCCGCCCGCGGCGCGGTACCCGGCCAGCGTGAGCGCGTTGCCCCGCCGCCGCTTCCAGGTCTCCAGCAGGGCGTGCGACAGCAGGGGCAGCGCCCCGGGCCGGCCGTGGGCGTCGGCCGTGAGTGTGGTCAGCAGCGCAGTCTCGACGGTGAGCCTGCTGCGGGCGGCGGGCTGGACGATCGCGGCCCTCAGCTCCTCGGCGGTCATCGGGCCGACGGAGTGGTGGGCGTGGGGCAGGGCCTCGGCGAGACCGGGCAGTCGCGTGCAGTGCGTGTAGAAGTCGGACCGTACGGCGATGGCGACTCGGGAGCGGCTGTCGGACGTCCGCGCGGCGTGCACGAGGGCGGCCACGAACCGCTCCCGTTCCCGCGCGTCGCGGCAGAGGGTGAACACTTCCTCGAACTGGTCGACGACCACGAGCAGTTCCTCGGGTGAGGCATCTGCTTCCTGCCGCCCGGCGAGAATCTGCCGCACCATCCGGTGAAAGGTGACCGGCTCGGCCGCGAGTTCGGCGGGCACCGGACCGGGGGCGACACCGGCGCGGGCAGCCAGCCGTGCGCCGCATTCCTCCAGCGGGTGCGCGCCGGGCGTGAAAACGAGCGCCGAACCATCGGGAAAGGCGGGGATCACTCCGGCGCGCAGTACGGACGACTTCCCGGACCCGGACGCCCCGAACAGTACGAGAAGCCGTTTCGCCTTCAGGTGTTCGACGAGTGCGCCGGTGAGTTTCTCGCGACCGAAGAAGAATCCGGCATCGGACTCCCCGAACGCGAAGAGGCCGGCATAGGGGGGCTTGGGAACGACCCCATTCCGATTCTCCGTGCCGACATCGGCCGACGCGTCCGCACCGCTGCACGCGTCGGCCGTCCGCTGCCAGATCACCCTCCATTCCCGCTCGTCTCCCCCGCACGCGCGCACATAGGCGAGAGTGACCGCCAGGCTGGGGAGTTGACGTCCCGCAGCGGCCGAGGAGAGCGTCGCGATCCCGTAGTGCGCCCTCCGCGCGAGGTCCCGATAGGTGGGTCGGCCCGCCTGTTCCCGCAGTTTCCGCAAACGGGCCGCGAACTCGAACAGAGGACCGTTTTCCGGGTCCAGAGGAATCTCTCCCCGTGGCACGCACCGCCCCTTTCCCCAAAGCCCATCAGATTGTTCGGCATCCGTTTGTTCACCATCGGGCGGCCGGACCTGAACAACAGATTAGCGGCTACAAACGGTGCATCAGGTCCCGCAAACAGGACCGGACGACGAACGGAAAAGAGCAATCGCATGACGAACATGAAGAAGCGGCCGCGCCCGATCAGGACGCTGCTGGCCTCGGTCGCCCTGGCGACCGCCGCCCTGGCCACGGCCGGCCCCACGCACGCGCAGTCGCCGGTGGCTCACTCCCAGGCGGGGCCGGTCACGGGCATCGCGAACGCCGCCGCTGTGCCGCACTGCCCCACCGGCAAGATCTGCATGTGGTCGCAGGCCCACTTCCAGGGCACGCGCTACGACTGGAGCCCCGACCAGGGCAACGTCTTCCTCGGCGCCCACGGGCTCGCCGACAAGGTCGCTTCGTTCGTCGCCTCGGTCGGGGGCTGCTTCCAGGACTCGCCGCCGCCGGAGCCGGCCACCATGCGTCCGGTCAACGCGGGCGACTTCGGCTCGGACTACACCTTCGGCCGCCGGGTGGACCGGATCAAGCCGGTCTGCTGAAGCGGGAGCGCATCACTCGAGTGCCGGTATCCGTGACCGCGTAGCGGACCCCGGCACCCGCGTCGGGACAGCCCGGCTCCGCGGGGCCAATCCGCGCAGACCGCCGCCCCGCACCGCCCAGGTGTTCGTCCCCACGGAGCCCGTGGGGACGAACACCTGGCCCCTCTCCCTCGATCCCTCCACCAAGGAGCCTTCATGCACGACCCCGCACCGGATGGGGCAGCACGTCCACCCCGGGCCCCCATCCGCCCGGTCCACCTCAGCCGGGCCGGTTTCCTGCGAGCGGCCACCGCGGCGGCCCTGGGCAGTCCCCTGCTGCGCACCCCGGCCCACGCCGCGGCGGAGACGCTCCACGTCTCCAAGGTCGCCGACCTCACCGGCCCTGGACTCACCACCCGGTTCCGCATGGAAGCCACCGACCTGGGTGTGCCGGCACGGACGCCCGACGGCCGGCTCCTGTTCGTCTTCGGCGACACCTTCGAAGAGGGCAGGGTCGGCGGCGGGTGGTGGCGCTCACCCGTGGCGCTCTACGGGCGCTTCGACGGTCCGGACCGCCCGGTCGCCTGGACCGGTGCGGTAGGTGGTCGGCAGGCCCGGCAGCTGTGGCCGTACGCCCACGACAACCCGGAGTACTCCACCGTGCTGCCGTCCGACGTGATCACCCTCGGCGACTGCATGTACCTGCACGCCATGGTGAACAAGGGGCTCGGCAACGTGGTGCGCACCGAGATCTGGCGGTCGGACGACTCGGGCGCGACCTGGTTCCCGACCGGTGCCGTGTTCGCGCCGGACCTGCACGGCGGCATGTTCCAGTTGCTCACCTGGGCCCTCGGCGACGACGGCCATGTCTACGTCCTGTCCACCGGGTTCCAGCGGAACAAGCCGGTCATCCTGCACCGGGTCCGCCCGGACAGGCTGACCGAGCCCGGCGCCTACGAGCCGTGGGGACGCGGCCCCGACGGCAGCTGGGCTTGGGGCAACCCGCCGTCACCCGTCCTGGACGGCACCTTCGGCGAGTTGTGCCTGCGGCTGCTCGACGGCCGGTGGATCCTCACCTGGTTCAACCAGGGGGATTACCGCATCGAGGGCCTCGTCACGGAGCACCCCACCGCGGACCTGCGCACCGCTCATCGCCGCACGCTGCTGTGGGGCACGTCCTGGGGCCGGGAGGACGACACCCACGTGGCGCAGTTGTACGGCGGCTACGTGATCCCCGGGTCGACCCTCGACGACCTGCACCTGTCGGTCAGCCAGTGGAACACCCAGGCGGGATGGCCCTACCGCGTCATGCAGTTCCGCGTCCGCGGACTCGCCGGCTGATCCGCCGCCCCGTCAGAAACACTCACCCACACGGAAGGAAACACAGCCACCATGTCCATGCCCACCTTCGCGCACCGCACCTCCCAGCGTTCCGCGGCGCGGTCCGCCGCCCTGCGCCGACTGCTGCCGGCGCTCGCCCTGACCTGCGTCGCCGCAGGAGGTGTCGCGGTACCCGGCCACGCCGCCGCGGCGGCACCGGCGCACACCGGCACCACCCATGTGCAGGCCGCCGCCGCGTCCTTTCCCACCTGGGGAACACGCTGGGTCGTCCACGCCACACCCGACATCGACTCGCCCTCCGTGGGCATGATCAACAAGACCGCCGCCGGGCAGGACCGGATCACGGCCGACTACCAGGTCGACACCGGCCGCCGGGTCTGCGAAGGCAGCGCCTGCTCCACCTTCATGGCCCACATCACCCAGCCCGTCACCGGCTTCCTCACCGTCGTCGCGGTGGACATCCCCGAGGACCGGCTGCCGGGCGTCCCCGTGCAGGCGGGGCAGCCCGACCCCCAGCCCGGCTCGCGGCAGCGGACCCTGCAGCGCGCCGCGACCTGGCTCACGGCGAACAACGGGCGCCCGGTGCCCTACGCCCAGGACAAGTACTGGCGGGACGGCTACCGCCAGGACTGCTCCGGTTACGCCTCCATGGCGCTGGGCCTGCCGGCACCCGGCACCAACACCCAGGGGCTGGCGGACCGCAGGCACACCCGACCCATCGCCATGAACGAGCTGCAGCCCGGTGACCTCGTCATCGACGCCATCGGTAACAGCAACACCCGGCACGTCGTCATCTTCGAGAAGTGGAACGACGACGCCCACCGCTCCTACACGGCATACGAACAGCGCAGCGTGCACGGCACCAGCCACCGATCGGTGACGTACGGGCTGGCGGCGGGCAGCGAGTACAAGGCCTACCGCCCGCTGCAGTACGGAAACTGACACCCCTCGGCCTCGAAACGCTGGGTGCCCCACCCGTCGGAGGGTGGGGCACCCAGCCGTGCCGGGGCAGGCGGCCGACGAGCAACGCACGAAATTACACAAGAGGCATAAGTAATCGGCATCTCGACGACGTTCAGGAAACGTTAAGTAAAAGATGCCGCAGGGCAGTTGCACAGAGCCGTGCACCCCATTGACGCCCGCCCCCGCAGCAGCCACCTTGATGGCGAAACGAATTCCCCTCGCCGTGAAAGCTGGAATGCCCATGAGAAAAATACGGCAATGGATCACCTTCGTCGCGGCTGTGGCTGTCGCAGCGACGATCCTTGCGTGGCCCGCGACGGAATCCGCGCAGGCGTTCCCACCGACTCCGAAGCAGACGGTGCTGAACTACCTGCGCACCATTTCCGGAAACCACATCGTCTCCGGTCAGCACAACAAGGAGCCGGCTTCCGCGCCCGGTCAGTACACACAGCAGGTCAAGGACGTGACAGGCCAGTATCCGGGCCTGTGGGGTGGCGACCTGATGTTCGCCGCCACCGACGTGGCCAACCGTCAACGCGTGATCGACCAGGCCAGGACGGAGTGGGCGAACGGCTCGCTGGTCAGCCTGACTTGGCACGTCTGCCCGCCCACCGGCGGAAGCACCTGCGCGTTCGAGGGCGGTGTGAAGTCGAACATCACGAATGCCCAGTTCTCGCAGATCCTCACCCCGGGCAGCGCTCTGAACAATGCCTGGAAGCGTCGCCTCGACGAAGTCGTCCCCTACCTGCAGCAGTTGAAAAGCGCGGGCGTTCCGGTCCTCTTCCGGCCGCTGCACGAGATGAACGAATCGTGGAACTGGTGGGGAAACCGCCCCGGATCGAATGGCAGCGCGCGGCTCTACCAGATCACGCGGGATTATCTCGCCGGAACGAAGGGGCTGGACAATCTGATCTGGGTATGGAACGTGCAGGACAATCCGGCGGGCGGCTGGAGCAGCTACTATCCGGGCAATCAGTACGTGGACGTCGTATCGCTGGACGTCTGGTACAAGAGCCACCCCAGTTCCGCCGACTACCAACAGATGCGTGGCATCGCGGGCACGAAACCGATGGCCATCGGTGAGATGGGCAAGATGCCGACCGCCGCCCTGCTGGACAGCCAAACCCAGTGGGCCTGGTTCATGATGTGGTCCGAGCATCTGCGCGGGAACAACACCAACGCCGAAATCCAGACGGCGTACTTCCACCCCCGAGTGCTGAACCAGGGCGAGGTTCGACTGCCCTGACACCCCAGGGCTTCGGCATAGTCGCGTGATGTCCGGTTCGTGATCAGGTGAGACCGAATAGTGCGAGCGGCCGGTGATGCGTAAGGCGCCAACGGCAGGTCGCGCCAGGCCGCCATGGTGCGGGACGCGCGGCCGGTCCGAAGCCGTGAGGCGTCCTCGGCGAAGGTGGTGTCCCTCATGGGGTGCAGAGCCTCGATCTGCCAGTGCGAGCGGATCATGTTCGCGAGCTGGGCGGGTGAGCCTGCGCGGCGCTCAGGCTGGTGACCGCGTAGACGGTCTTGATGCTGACCTTGCCGTTGCGGCGGATCTCGCTGCGGCCGTGGCCGCTCTCGCGGGTGCGGCTCTGGAGCGGGATCTGCTGCCAGGAGAGGGGCCCCGGCCGCGGAGGTGGGGTTCTTCGCCGGGCTGTCCGGGGCCGTCCGCGCCTGCTGGGGTCGTCGCTGGACGTCGGCGGGAGGGTTCCCCGCCTGGGATAAGGTGCCGGGGCACAACGCGAAGGGAAGGAAGTCGGCCCTTGACGACGATCCACCACAGCCGGGCGGGGAGACGGCAGGCGGGCAGGCGGATCCGCCCCCGGCGTTCTCCCGCGATACCCCTTCTGGCCCTGGCCTGGGCCGGTGCGGCCGCCGTTCTGTGGCTGTGGTGGCAGAACACCCCAGCCGTGTCCGGAACCGCCGACCGGCTGGTGAACGCCGGCCGGATGACGGGACTGCTCGCCGGTTACGTGATCGCGTTGACGATCGCCCAGATGGCGCGCGTGCCCGTGCTGGAGCGCCGGGTGGGATCCGACCGGGTGACGCGCTGGCACGCGGCGACGGGCCGCTATGCGCTGTACCTGACCCTGGCCCATGTCGTGCTGATCCTGTACGGATATGCGATGCAGGCGGACACCGGGATCGTCGCGCAGACGGTGTCGGTGGTGACCGATTACCCGGACATGGTCAAGGCGACCGTCGGCACCCTGATCCTGCTGGTGGTCGGCCTCGTGTCGGCCGGCGCGGTGCGGCGCCGGATGCGCTACGAGGTCTGGTACTACCTGCACCTGTTCACCTACGTGGCTGTCTACCTCGCCTTCTGGCATCAGCTGGCCACGGGTAACGAGTTCGTCGGCAGCGCGGCCGCCCGTACGGCCTGGTACGCGCTCTACGTCACGGTCGCGGCGCTAGTGCTGTGGTACCGCGTGCTCAGTCCGGTGCGGCTGAACCTGCGGCACCGCATGCGGGTCGAGGCGGTCGTGGACGAGGCCCCCGGGGTGGTGTCGGTCCTGATCCGCGGCCGGCGGCTGCACCGGTTGGGCGCCGAGGCAGGGCAGTTCTTCCGCTGGCGGTTCTTGACCCGGGGCATGTGGTGGACCCAGCACCCGTACTCGCTGTCCGCCCCGCCCCGACCCGACCTGCTGCGCATCACGGTTAAGGCGGTCGGCGGGCACAGCGCCGCGCTGGCCGCACTGCGGCCGGGCACCCGGGTATGGGCGGAGGGCCCGTACGGCGCGCTGACCGGCGCTCGTCGCAGCCGGGGCAAGGTGCTGCTGCTCGCGGGTGGCGCCGGTATCACTCCGCTGCGGGCCCTGTTCGAGACGCTGCCCGGCGCGCCCGGTGACCTGACCCTGCTCTACCGGGCCCGCACGGCGGAGGAGCTGGCCCTGCGGGACGAACTGGAGGCGATCGCGGACGAGCGCGGGGCGCAGTTGCTGTACGCGGTCAACAGCCCGGACGGCCGCCGCCCGGCGATCACCGCGAAGATGTTGCGCGGGATCCTGCCGGACATCGCCCGCCACGACGTGTACGTGTGCGGCCCGCCCGGCCTCGCGGAGGAGTCCTACGCCGCGCTCCGCGAGGTCGGCGTGCCCGACCGGCGCATCCACCACGAGTCCTTCGAGTTCTGACTTCGCTCTCACGCCGTTGCGAAGGCGCTTCGACGCCGACCCGAAAGGTGACAGTTCCAGGGACGCGTGCGCTGTGAGGTGTGTGAGGAAGAACCACCCCCTGCGCCGCACGGTGCTGCTCGGCGCCGCCACTGTCTCCACCATCGTGCTGCTGCTCGCGCTCAAGCCCCGCACCGACCCCGCGGCCGTCGTGCAGGCCGACGGCACGCCCAGCGTCCAGGCCACGGCAACGGCCTCCCCGTCCCCGACCGCCTCTGCGGTCTCACCGGCGGCGTCGGCCCCGCCGTCGAAGAGCGCCAAGGACAAGCGTGCCTCCTCCTCCCCGAGCGCGTCGGCCTCGCGCTCCGCCGCCGCGACCCCTGCCCGGACCACCAGCGCGCCGGCCGCACCGAAGACCACCTCGGCCGCGCCGAAACCCGCCCCCCGCACCGTCACCGGGGTCACGGCGTCGACGAAGTACGGCCCGGTCCAGGTGCGGATCACGCTCTCCGGCAGCACGATCACCGGGGCGACCGCGGTCCAGTACCCCGATGAGACGGCCCGCAGCCAGGACATCTCCTCCGCCGCCGTCTCCAAGCTCAACCAGGAGACACTGGCGGCCCAGAGCGCGAACATCGACACGGTGTCCGGCGCCACCTACACCAGCGCGGGCTACCGGCAGTCCCTGCAGAGCGCCCTGGACCAGGCGGGCATCTGACCATCCCCCTGGCACCGGAGGCCAGTGACCGATCGACATGATCTGCGAGAAGCGAGACGAGCCCGCCCCCCAGGGCTTCGGCGCAGTGATGCGCCACCTCGCCGTCGATGCGGCCCAGTAGCGGCCGCACCGTCGATTCCGCAGGCAGGCACCGCTTCGGGAACACCGGATCGGGCCGTACGCCAAGGCGTTCCAGCACCGCGCACGCGGTCAGCGCGAGCACGACGACCAGAGCATGCCGCACACCACGCGGATCGCGCGGGTCGGGCACCTCGCACCAATCGCTCCAGCAGGCACGGCATGCCGGGCACGGCCTCGCCATGCTCGCGGAGTTGGTCACAGGCAGGCACGGTCTTCCACTCGGATCGCAGGGCGCCGAGAACTCCATGATCTTGTAAGCCGTGCCTGTCACGTTCCGAGAGCGCCGCCGAGCTGACGGATTGCCACGAACCGGGCGTCATTCGACTACGCCGAAGCCCTGCCCTGACCCCTTGGGCCCTCGCGCCCGAGCCGCCCGGCGATGCCCTTCAGAGCCAACCGCGCAGCCCGTGGAGGAAACCGGCCGGATCGTCACGGTGGACGGTGTGCCCCGCACCGTCCACCGTGCGCACGTACCAGCCGCGGCGGCTCAGGGCCGCGGCCTCCGCCGGCGGGATCCGCTCGCTGGGGTCGGCGAGGAGGACGAGCGAGCGGACGACCGGGACGGCCGGCAGTCCGGGGAGGTGCTCGAGCGCGGTGACCGAGGCCGGGTCCCAGGTCGTGAGGGCAAGGTGCTCGGCGGTGATGTCGTCGTCGTGCCAACGGGGGTGCGCCGCACGCAACTCCGGCCAGCCGGCGTGCTTGACGGCGCGCAGCGCGGCCAGGTCCCGCGGGCGTCGCAGCCAGGCCGGGTCGCAGTGGACGGCGCGGGCGCAGCGCAGAGCCGGCAGGGCTCGCAGCAGCACGGCCGAACCCAGCGAGTGACCGATCGCGAGGTCAGGAGCCGCGGGCAGGGTTTCCAGGAGGGCCGCGGCGAGCGTGGCGGGCGTGTACGTCGCGGCGGGACCGCTGGCTCCGTGGCCGGGCAGATCCACGGCGACCACCCGGTAGCCGAATTCGGCAACAGCCGGAGCCACGCGGTTCCAGCTGCGGGAGTCGGTCATGATGCCGTGCACGAGAACGGCCGTGCGGGCGCCGCCGCCCCAGACGCGGGTCGCGAGCCTCACGCGAGGGCGTCCAAGGGCACCCGGGCACGCCAGAGCTCGGCCCCCGCGCCGGTCAGCGCACAGGGTGAACCGGCCGGTACGAACGCGGCCGTACCTGCCACGAGGGCCGGGCCAGGTTCCAGACGCGCCTCGCCGACGAGGCAGAGGAGCACCTGTGGTCCGGCGTCGGTCAGGCACACGGCCTCGGTGCCCGCGTCCAGGCGCGACAGCCTGAACTCCCGCGCCGGAGTGCCGTAGTGCCTCTCGCCCCCGATCGCCGTCGGCGCGGGGTGGATGACGGACGGTCGCGTCGCCGTGAGGTCGACGATGTCGCTCAGCAGCGCGGCGTCGACGTACTTGTCGGTCAGGCCGCAGCGCAGCACGTTGTCGGAGTTGGCCATGATTTCCACACCGGTACCCCGCAGGTAGGCGTGAGGCACCCCCGCTGGCAGGTACAGGGCCTGCCCGGCGTCGAGGCGGACGTGGTTGAGCAGCAGGGCCGCGAGAAGCCCGGGATCGCCGGGGAAGTCGACGGCCACGGTGGCGTACACGGCGGCGGTCGTGCCCCAGGGGCTCGGCGAGCCGGCCAGGCGCGGCAGGGCGCTGGAGACCGCGTGCACCAGACGTTCCGGTGCCTGCAGGGCTGCGTGAAGTGTGTGTGCGAGGGAGTCCTGCGGCGGAAGGGTTCGCAGCAGCGTCGCCCAGTGGTGGAGTTCGGGTACGGCGAGGTCGTCCAGAAGAGCGGCGGTGCGGGCGGGGTCGCGGAAGCCGCAGAGCGCCTCGAAGGGGCCCAGCGCACACAGCAGTTCCGGCTTGTGGTTACGGTCCTTGAAGGTGCGGTGGGGGGCGTCGAGCGGTATGCCGGCGCTTTCCTCGCGGTCATGGCCCGCCTGCGCCTGCTCGCGGGTGGGATGCACCTGTACCGACAGGGCCTTGTCGGCTGCCAGCAGCTTGAGCAGGAAGGGCAGTTCGGCGCCGTGGGCGGCCAGGCTCGCCGGTCCCAGTTCCCCGGCGGGGTCGGCGGCGATCGCGGCGGCCAGGTCGGGAGTCCCGGGGCGGCCGGTGAGGCGTGAGGAAGCCGCAGGGTGCGCGCCGAACCACAGCTCGGCCTGGGGTTCACCGTCCGGCAGCTGCCCGAGGAGGGCGGGGATCGCGGTGCGCGAACCCCACGAGTAGGTGCGTACGACGGGAGCCAGAAGGGAGATCGCTGTCATGGGGTGCTCCGGGGCAGGGGAAGGACCGCCGTCGGCGGACGAGGGCGGCACACGGGTGCCGGGCACGGCGTCAGGAGGCCATGCCCGGCGGATCGGTGGGGACGTCAGTCCGTGGCGGTGATCGAGTGGATTCTTCGGCGGCTCCTGGGCACGGCGGACCTGTCTTTCGGCTCAAGGGGAGGCAGAAGGAGCGGCGAGGCAGAGGAAGAGCAACGGTGGGCGAGGGCGGCCCGGGCGCGAGGGATGTACCCCTGGGGCCCGGACCGCCGGCCCGACGGCTCGCCGTCAGTCGGTGTCGCCCCGCGGGGGCGCGCTGCTGCCGCGGGGCAGCAGGACAGGGGTCGCGACGGGGCCCGAGGAGGGGTTGCGACGGTGGACGACGTCGAACAGCCGCCGGGTCACGTCCGCGCCGAAGCCGAACACGTCGTGGCTCATGGCGGACAGGTTCGGATGGGTGAGCTGGCACAGCTGCGAGTCGTCCCAGGCGATCAGGCTGACGTCCTTCGGCACGCTCAGGCCCATCTCGGCGGCCACGGACAGTCCCGCGACGGCCATGATGTCGTTGTCGTAGATGATCGCCGTGGGCCGGTCCCGGGAGGCGAGCAGCGAGCGGGTGGCGCGAGCGCCCTGCTCGCCGGAGTAGTCGGTGGTCAGGCTGCGGGCCGGCTCCAGGCCCAGTTCCGCCACCATCGCGTTCAGGGCGGCGGTACGGATCACGGTGTGGCCGAGCGCCGGGTCACCGCCCACCCGGGCGATGCGCCGGTGACCGAGGGCGGCGAGGTAGCGCACCGCCTCGTGCACGGCGGTCTCGTCGTCGGTCCACACCGAGGTGAAGTCGCCCGTCAGCGAGGGGTGACCGACGGCGACCACCGGCAGCCCGATGGTCGCCAGTTCGGTGATCCGAGCGTCGTTCTGCTGGATGTCCACCAGGATCGATCCGGCGATCCTGCGGGACTGCCACCACTGACGGTGGACAGCGATCTCCTGGGCGGTGTCCCGCACGAGGTGCAGCAGCAGCGAACAGCCGTGCTCCTCCAGCACCGACTCGGCGCCGGAGATGAACTCCATGTAGAACGGCTCGAGTCCCAGTTGCCGCGCGGGCCGGGCGATGACCAGACCGACGGTGTCCCCCGCACCGGTCGCCGAACCGGACAGCTTGATCGCGGCTTGGTTCGGGACCCAACCCAGCTCGGCGACGGCGGCCATGATGCGCTCACGCGTGGCCTCCGAGACACCGGGGCGGTTGTTGAAGGCGAGGGAGACCGCGCCCCGGGACACACCGGCACGGGCGGCCACGTCCGAGATGGTGACGCGTCCGGAGCGGCGTGCCTTGCCCTCACTCACGGACCGCTCCGACGCCGTTGACGCTGAACAGCGCCGCCCGGGCGGCCTGCGCATCGGGCCGCGGCCACCCGGTGACCCGCCACGTCATGCTCTCGCCGGGCAGCAGGGTCACCCGTCCGTGATCGGTGCGGGCGTCCGCGTGCAACCGGTCGGCCTGGAGCAACAGGTCCCGGACGAGCCCGTCGGCCGTGACCGTGACCAGCACGCCGTTCCCGCCGTCCTCGCTGATCCGGACGTCGTAGGCGGCGGCTGGATAGGCGAACTCACGGTCCGCGCGGGCGAAGTGCACCGCGCGCAGGCCGTCGCTGTCGGCGACGAGGAACTCCTCGCGCGCGTCACCGAACCGCGTGACCGCCTCGGGCAGCCGCTCCAGCGCGACGCCGCGCGCTGCCGCCTTCAGCACGATCTCGGCGCGTGCCAGCACCGTGCCGTCCGCCGCGACTCGACGGACGGTGACGGTTGCGTCCCAGGTCGACCCGCTCTGGTTGCAGCCCGCGAGCAGCAGGTCGCCGTCGCGGTCCTGGATCGTGAGCAACCGGTCGGCGTACAGGCGGCGCATCTCGAAGTAGAGGGGCTTGAGCCGTCCGTCCCCGTCGATGGCCGCCCAGGAGGTGACCGGCCAGCAGTCGTTGAGCTGCCACAGCACCGTGCCGGCACAGCGCGGCCAGTGGGAGCGCCAGTGCTCGACCCCCGCGGCCACGGCCCTCGCCTGGTTGAGCTGGGTCAGGTAGTGCCAGGTGTCGAAGTCGGCCGGCGCGCTGAAGTGCGGGGCGAGTCCGCGGTTCAGCTTGCCGTTGCCGTCCTCCGCCTTCTGGTGGTGCAGCATGCCGGGGGAATCGGCGGTCAACGGCCGCTCGGACAGGGCCCGTTCCAGGGTGGCGAGCGTGGGCGGCGCCTGCCAGCCGAACTCGGCGACGAAGCGTGGCACGGTGCTCAGGTAGTCGCTGTAGTCACGGCGGTTCCACACCTCCCACGAGTGCGCGGTGCCGTGATCGGGGTCGTTGGGCGTGTGGTCCCACGATCCCGACCAGGGGCTGCCCGCCCAGTACGGCCGGGTCGGATCCGTCTGCGCCACGACGCGCGGCAGGAGACCGAGATAGTAGCCCTCACCCCAGGAGTCACCGGCGAGGCTCTGCTCCCACTCCCAGTCGGCGAAGCCCCACAGATTCTCGTTGTTGCCGTTCCACAGCACCAGCGACGGGTGGGGCATGAGCCGGGTCACGTTCTCCCGGGCCTCGGCCTCGATCTCGGAGCGCAGCGGCTGCTCCTCCGGGTAGGCGGCGCAGGCGAACAGGAAGTCCTGCCAGACCATCAGACCCAGCTCGTCGCACACGTCGTAGAAGGCCCGGTCCTCGTAGATCCCGCCACCCCACACCCGCACCAGGTCCACGCCCGCCTCGGCGGCCTGGGTGAGCCTGGCGCGGTAGCGGTCGGGGGTGACGCGGGCGGGAAGGGCGTCGTCGGGGATCCAGTTCACGCCCCGCGCGAAGACGGGTGTGCCGTTGACGACCAGGGTGAAGGCACTTCCGTGCTCGTCCGCGGACGTGTCGAGCTCGATCGTGCGGAAGCCGATGCAACGCTCCCAGGTGTCCAGGGCCTTGTTGCGGCTTGCCTCCCTGAGAACGACGGTGCATCCGTACAGGGGCTGTTCACCGTAGCCGCGCGGCCACCACAGTGCCGCGTCCGGGACCCGCACCGTCACCGTGGCGGTGCTCTCCCCCGGCGGTACGTCGATCTCCGTGGACGCCTCCCCCACCGCCGCCACCAGCGTCAGGGCGCGGTCCCTGCCGCTCGCCGTGCGGTCCAGGTCGACGACGATCTCGGCGACGCCCGTGCCGTCCTCGGCGACGGTGACCCGCGGACGCACCGCCGCCAACCGGGCCGTGGACCACTGCTCGATCCGCGCCTCGCGCCACACACCGGCCGTCACCAGCGTGGGCCCCCAGTCCCAGCCGAACGAACAAGCCATCTTGCGCACGTAGTTGAACGGCTCGGGATAGGAATTGGGCCGCTCCCCCAGCCGTGCGCGCGTCTCCTCCGCCTCGATGTAGGCGGAGGTGAAGGCGACTTCGAGCGGGGCGGGCCCGTCGGCCAGCACGTCGGTGACGTCGAACCGGTAGGAGCGGTGCATGTTGTGGGTGCGGCCCAGCAGCCTGCCGTCGACGTGTACGGCCGCGACGGTGTCCAGTCCGTCGAAGACCAGCTCGGCACGCTCGAACGCGCCTTCTCGCCGCGGAAGTTGCGTCGTGTACGTCCAATCGGCGCGGCCCACCCAGGCCACCTCGTCCTCGTTGCGGTCGAGGTAGGGGTCGGCCAGGAGTCCCGCGGCCATCAGGTCGGTGTGGACGCAGCCGGGCACCTGGGCCGGCACATCGGTCCCGGCCAGCCCCGGGGGCGCCTGCCCGGGTGTGTGACGGTCGGTGTTCAGGCGCAGCGTCCAACCCTGGGACAGCGGGGTGCGGACCTTCATGCGGGACTCCTTGTGAGACGTGGTGCGAGGTGCGGTGCGCGGGCGGGTCACTTGGAGGATCCCGCCGCGAAGCCGCTGTAGATGAAGCGCTGCAGCGCCAGGAAGACGATCAAAGTGGGGACGATCACGAGGATCGCGCCGGCGGAGATGGTCTCCCACTGGGCGCCGAAGGGGCCCTTGAACCGGAACAAGGCGGTGGAGATGGTGCCCAGTTCGGGGTCGGGCATGTAGAGGAAGGGCACGTAGAAGTCGTTGTAGACGGCGATGCCCTTGACGATGACGACCGTGGCGATCGCCGGTCGCAGCATCGGGAAAATGATCTTCCAGTAGATCGTCCATGCGTTGGCGCCGTCGATGCGCGCGGCCTCGTCGACGGAGACCGGAATCGAGCGGATGAACTGCAGGAAGATGTAGATCGAGACGATGTCGGTTCCGGTGTAGAGCAGGATGGGTGCCCAGCGGGTGTTGAAGGCGCCCAGATCGTCGATCACCTGGAAGGTGGCGACCTGGGTGGTGACGCTGGGGACCAGCGCGGCCAGCAGGAACAGGCCCATCACCAGCTTCTTGAGCCGGAACCGGAAACGGTCGACGGCGTAGGCGGTCATCGAGCCGATCAGAACGGTCCCGGCGGTGGAGACCGCGAGGATCAGCGCCGTGTTGCCGAACGCCCGCAGCATGGCTCCCTGTTCGAAGGCGGTGGCGTAGTTGGCGAAGTTGAGCCAGTCGCCGGGCAGCGACAGCGGGCCGTTGTTCACCATCTCCGACCGCGTCTTGAGCGAGGTGAGCAGGACGACGCCGAGCGGCACGACGACCAACGCCGAGGCCAGCAGCAGGGAGACATACTTCAGGGCTACGGCGGTGCGCGACAGGACGCCGCGGTCCCGGGCCGCACGCCGGGCGGGAAGGGGGGTGCCGATGGTCACGAGAGTTCCACCCTCTCCTCGGGGATCAGCCGGCGCTGCACCCAGGTGATCAGCAGGATGAGGACCAGCAGGACCACGGCAGAGGCAGAGGCCAAGCCGACCTTGTCGAACTGGAAGGCGAGTTTGACCGTCTGGATGACGAAGGTCTCGGTGCCGTTGGCGCCGCCGGTCATGATGTACGGGATCTCGAAGACCGCCAGTGAGCCGGAGACGGCGAGGATGAAGCTCAGGCTGATGATCGGCTTGATGCTGGGCGCGATGATGTGCCGGAACTGCTGCCAGCGGTTCGCCCCGTCCAGTTGGGCCGCCTCGTACAGGTGCGGCGGGATCGACTGGATGGCGCCGAGGAACAAGACCATGTTCAGCCCCATGAAACGCCACACCGACACCCCGGCGAGTGAGGGGTTGGCGAGGTCCGGGTCTCCGAGCCACAGGTGCTCGCCGTCCACGCCGACCAGCCGCAGCAGTGTGTCGAGGGTGCCGTCGGGCTGGAAGAAATACAGGAACACGAAGCCGACGGCCACCCCGTTGATCAGGTAGGGAAAGAACAGCAAGCCCTTGAAGAGGTTGCGCAACCGGGTGTTGAAGCTGAGGACCGTCGCGAAGTACAGCGCGAGGGCGATCTGCACGACGGAGGCCGCCAGGTAGAAGCCGCTGACGAGGAACACCTCGAACCGGGCCGGCTGCGTGACCAGGTCGGTGTAGTTCTCCCCTCCCACATAGGAGCGTGTGGGGCTGACGCCGTCCCAGTCGGTGAAGCTGTAACCGATCATGTCGGCCACCGGGAGGTAGGTGAACATCACCAGCAGCGTCAAGGGTGCGGCCAGGAAGAGCCAGGGGGTCAGAACGGCGGTACGCCGACGCCTGGCAGGACGGGGCCGGCCGACGTCCGGTTCTTCGGGAGGCGGAGCGCTTCGCCGACCGACGGCATGTGCCGCGGCGCGGGTCTTCTGGACAGCGGTCATCTCAAGGTTCCTCGTGGTGAGTTCCCGGTCGGGCGTAGTGAGCGGCCTGGGCACGGCGAGCGAGGGCCACGTGGCGTCGTGGTGCGGCCGGGACGTGCTGCCTGGCCGTTTCTCGCCGTGCCGTGGTGCGTCAGCCGCCGAGGGTCTGCTGAGCCTCGGACCACTTGCCGTTCAGCTCGTCGAAGTAGCTGTCCATGTCCCCGTCGGCCGCGCCGCGGGCGACGTCGACCAGCTTCTGCCGGTAGTCCTGCGCGGTGATCCCGACCTCGGAAGCCTTGTCGATCTCGTTGACCTCGGCCCGCTTCTTCTGGTGTTGCGGAATCGTGGTGACATCGTTGTCGGCGAACGCCTTGAGCGTGTCGGGCAGCGGGGCGGACTTCACGGAGGAGATGGATCCCTCGGCCGCGGCCTGACCGGACTCGGTGATGTACCAGTCGATCCACGCGCGGGCGGCGGCCTTCTTGTCGGAGTGGACGTTGACCGCGTACTGGTAGTCAGGACGCAGCACGGAGCAGAACTTCCCGTCCTTCTGCGCGGGGAACGGCATGAACCCGATGTCGTCGGGGTCCTCTCCGGCCGCCTCCGCCGCGGCGCGCATCTGGGAGATGGCCCAGGAACCGAGCCACATCGAGGCGACCTTGCCGGTCCCGATCTGCGCCTTGGAATCCTCCCAGTTGGTCGTGGTGGGATCGGGTTCGCTCAGCTTCTTCTCGACGATCGTGTAGAGCAGCTTGTCGATCGTGTGCAGATCCGAACCCTCGGTCCACGGCTTCTCCGTCGTCGCGAGCGCGTCGTAGGCACCGGGGTCGCACTCGGGGGAACCGACGGCGTTCGTCCAGTTGGTCAGCGGCCAGCCGTCCTTGTAGTTCGTGTAGTAGGGGACGGCACCGGTCTTCTCCTTGATCGCCTCCAGGTCCGTGACGAACTCCGCGGGCGTGGTGGGCCAGTCGGTGATGCCGGCCTTCGCCCAGACCGCCTTGTTGTAGACGAATCCGTTGGCCACGCCGATGTTGGCCAGGCCGTAGACCTGACCGTCCACGGTCGCGTGGTCGGTGTAGTCGAACTTCGCCGACAGCTCGCCGGCCTTGCCCAGCGGGGCGAAGAAGGTGGGGTACTGCTCGAGGGACAACGAGTTGGGGATCAGCAGGACGTCACCGTAGTTCTCGGTGTTCATCCGGATCTTGGTCTCGCCCTCGTAGTCGGTCAGACCCTCGAACTTGACCTTCACACCCGGGTACACCTTGCGGAACTCCGCGGCGTACTTCTCCAGCGTGCCGTCGGATATCTGGTCCGTCCTGTTGGTCAGCACCGTGATCTCGCCCGACACCTTCGCCGGATCGCTCGGCGGAGCGGCGATCTCGCCACGCTCGCCGCCGCCCTGATCGCTACAGGCTGTGGCCGCCACCATGACCGCGGCCGCGCAAACCGCCCACCTTCTCCGCATCCCCGCCACCTCTCATCGCGAACTGTCGATGCCAGGCCCGGGGGAACGCCGTACCGGCATTCAAGACCCCGGCCTGATGCGGGCTCAACGTAGACGTAACTTCGCAGCCATGTCCATAGACCGGTCTAGATCGATTTCGTTGATTTCCAGGGCGCTGAACTGCGACTTTACTAAACGTTGACTAAATCTGACGGACCTGGGCGACCGGATGCGAAGCAGCCGCGCCCGGCCGTAGACATCGTTGTCAGAACTGTGCTGCGATGTAGCGGTCTCTTGGCCCGGTCGTACGCACCCCCTTCGGAGCGCCATCACCATGAGTAATCAGCAACGTGCCGTCCCGGCCCCGGACGATGGCCTGATAGCCGCCCTCGACATAGGCGGCACCAAGATCGCGGGGGCGCTCGTCACACGGGCCGGCGCTCTCGTTCACCAGGTGCGCCGCACCACCCCGGCCAAGGAGTCCGCCGAGACACTCCTCGCCGCCGTGTACGAGGTCGTGGACGCCCTGGCCGCCGACCAGCTGTGGGAAGACGTCCGCGCACTGGGCATCGGCAGTGCCGGCCCGGTCGACCTGGCCCGCGGCGCTGTCAGCCCCGTCAACATCCCCGCGTGGCGGGAGTTTCCGCTGGTCGCGTCCGTCGGCGCGCATCCGGCGCTGGCAACCAGGCCCGTGGTGCTCGCGGGCGACGCGGTGGCGATGGCCGCGGCCGAGCACCGCCACGGCGCCGCACGCGGATACGGGGACGCACTGTGCCTGGTCGTGTCCACAGGTGTCGGCGCCGGTCTGATCCTCGACGGCAGGGTGCGCAACGGCCTCACCGGCAACGCCGGTCATCTCGGGCACATCAGCGTCGACTTCGAGGGCGAGCCCTGCCCGTGCGGTGCGCTCGGCTGCCTGGAAGGCGTCGCCAGCGGCACGGCCATCACCCGGCACGCCCTCTCGCACGGCTGGCGACCGCCGGCGACGGCGGACGCGGCGGCGGTCGCCACAGCGGCCCGAGCCGGTGACCCGGCCGCGGTCGCCGCGTTCGACCGGGCAGCCCGCGCCCTGGCAGCCGGTATCGCCGCCACCGCCGCACTGGTCGAGATCGACATCGCCGTCATCGGAGGCGGGGTCGCCCAGGCGGGCGAAGTGCTCTTCTCCCCGCTCAACCACCATCTGCGGCGCTACGCGGCCATGCCCTTTCTGCGTCATCTGCACGCCGTCCCCGCCGAACTGGGCCCCGATTCCGGCCTGGTCGGAGCCGCGGCCCTGGCGGACGTCACGGCACCGACCGCCGCGGGACTGCTCGTCGACGGCCGTCACTGAGGCCTCACCGGCACCACCGGTCAACTGAAGGGCGAGGCCCACACGTCAGGCGTCGCGGGTCCGGGCTCCCTGCGACAGACAGCGCTCAGAAAGAACGGATACGGTCTTCGGCGCCACCGGGGACCGCATCCAAGGCAGGCCGCTCACAGGGGCGCAAAAGGTCCTTCGCGCGCGGCTTCACCGCGGCCACCGGCACGACGCCACACGCGTGGCTGCGGGAGCTTCGGCTGAGCCGTGCCGAGGAGCTGCTGGAGACGACCGACTTGCCGGTCGAGGAGATCGCCCGCCACGTCGGCTACGGCAGTGCGTCCGTGCTGCGCGAGCGGTTCGTGCACCGCCGGGGGGTGACACCGCGTTCCTGCCGCCGCGCCTCCACCCGCCAGGCCCGACCCGCGGGCTGAGCGGGCCGCGAAACACGGTGGTCCGTCGTCCCCGCCGAAGGGATGGCCTGGATCGTGTGGTGGGAGCCGTGCAGGTCACGCGTCGTGGCTCTTCCTTCGGCCCTGTCCCAAGGCCCACTCGTCGGCCGATCGTTGCCGGACCGCCGGCGCATACCGGTCGCGCCACGCGCGAGAATGGCGCAATGACACATACGGACTGATAAACCGCATCCGATCAATTGTCACTGCTTCGAAGTAAGCCTCTCCTCTCGCTGGTGGATGCGGCCGGTTCCGTGGATAGCTTCTTGGACGTGGACGGAATTCCCTGCTCCGTCCCGCTCGTTGCCCACTCCTCCCGTCTCCCGGTCGGCGCACCCGTGTGAGCCGGACGACCCGTCGTGCAAGGAGATAGCCCCTCCGATGTCTGTCGAGAGCATCCCGGAAGCTCAGACCACACCCGACGCGCCGCAGCAGTCCCTCAGTACCGCAGCCGCCCGCAACCTCGCCACCACCACCAAGTCCGCCCCGCAGATGCAGGAGATCACCTCCCGCTGGCTGCTGCGGATGCTGCCCTGGGTCGAGGCCACAGGTGGCACCTACCGGGTCAACCGGCGGCTGCGCCACACCCTCGGCGACGGGCGCATCGAGTTCGTCCAGGAGGGCGCCACGGCCCGGGTGATCCCCCGGGAACTCGGTGAACTGGCCCTTCTGCGCGGATTCGAGGACCACGGCGTCCTCAGCACCCTCGCCGAGCGCTGCACCCAACGCGACTTCACGGCGGGAGAAGTCCTCGTCGAGCGCGGCAGTCCCGCCGACCGGGTCTACCTGATCGCCCACGGCCGGGTCAGCCAGACCTCCCAGGGCAAGTACGGCCAGGAGGTCGGCGTCGCGGTGCTCGCCGACGGCCAGCACTTCGGTCAGAACGCGCTGTGGGACGGCGAGACCCGTCACGACAGCACGGTCACCGCCGAGACCTCCGGCACCCTCCTGACCCTCTCTCGCGCTGACTTCGCCGCCGTGCAGGCCTCCGCGCCCCGCCTTCATGCCCACGTCGACGCGTTCCGATGCCGCGCGGGGCACCGGCAGAACAAGCACGGCGAGGCCGAGATCGCCGTGTCGGCCGGCCACGTCGGCGAGGCCGACCTGCCCGGCACCTTCGTCGACTACGAGCTCGAACCGCGCGAGTACGAACTCTCCGTCGCCCAGACCGTGCTGCGCATCCACACCCGGGTCGCCGACCTCTACAACGGTCCGATGAACCAGAGCGAGGAGCAACTGAGGCTCACCGTCGAGGCCTTGCGTGAGCGTCAGGAACACGAGCTGATCAACAACCGCGAGTTCGGGTTGCTGCACAACGCCGACTTCAAGCAGCGCATCCAGCCGCGCTCGGGTCCGCCGACTCCGGACGACATGGACGACCTGCTCTGCCGCCGACGCGGCACCAAGATGTTCCTCGCCCACCCCAGGACGATCGCCGCCATCGGACGGGGCCTCAACGCCTGCGGGCTCCATCCCGACCACGTCGACCTCGGCGGACAGTCCGTGCCCGCCTGGCGCGGTGTCCCCATCCTGCCCTGCAACAAGATCCCGATCAGCAAGCAGCAGACCAGCTCCATCATCGCCATGCGCACTGGAGAGAAGAACCAGGGCGTCATCGGCCTGCGGCAGACAGGACTGCCGAACGAGTACGAAGAGGGTCTCTCCGTACGGTTCATGGGCATCAACGAGCAGGCCATCACCTCCTACCTCGTCAGCACCTACTACTCCGCCGCGGTCCTCCTCCCCGACGCCCTCGGCGTGCTGGAGAACGTGCAGATCGCTCACCGGCCGCGTTGAAGCCCTGAGTGCTCACCCGCCGCGTTGAAGCCATTATCGGCTGCACGTCCCGGCCGGACATGCCTCACGCATCACGCACCACGGAGTACACACCACACCGCAGCAAGGAGTTGCCGATGCCCGCCTCCGGGCCCCTCGGAACATCTGCCCCTGAGCAGCGGCCGGCGCCGCCCTCAGCCGTACCGGACGCCCCCGCGCCTGTGGTCCCGGACCTTCCGGTCAGGCCGACCGCCTCCGACTTCCTGGCAGCACTGCATCCGACGGTCACGATCCCCGTACCGCCACCGGCCCCGGCGCCCGCAGCCGCCGAACCGGAGACACCTGCTGCCGTATCAGAGACACCTGCCGCCGTACGGGAGACACCTTCCGCCGTACCAGCAACACCTGACGTCCTTCCAGGCAGCGCTGCCGTCGTACCGGACACACCTGTCTCTGCCCCGGCCTCGGACGAATCCGTCCTGCACAAGCTCTTGGGAGGACCGACCGGAGTGGGCACGGCCTCGCTCTCCTTGACCGACAGGTACAAACCCCCGCTCCCGGTCCCAGGGGCCCCGGCACCCGCTCCGTCCGCCGAGGGGCGAGCCGTCCCCGGTCTCTACTACCACCCCGTCCCGGAACCCGACCCCGGGCGCGTCGAGGAGGTGAGTCGCCGGATCAAGCTCTGGGCCGAGGACGAGGTCCAGCTCTATCCCGAGGAGTGGGAGGGCCAGTTCGACGGCTTCTCCGTCGGCCGTTACATGGTCGCCTGCCACCCCGACGCCCCGACGGTCGACCACCTGATGCTCGCCACGCGGTTGATGGTCGCGGAGAACGCGGTGGACGACTGCTACTGCGAGGACCACGGCGGCACACCCGTCGGTCTCGGCGGACGCCTCCTCCTCGCGCACACCGCACTCGACCACTGTCACACCACCGCGGAGTACGCGCCGCAGTGGCAGGCGTCCCTCACCTCGGACGCCCCGCGCCGGGCGTACCGCAGCGCGATGGACTACTTCGTCGGCGCGGCCACACCCTCCCAGGCCGACCGGTACCGGCACGACATGGCCCGACTGCACATGGGCTATCTCGCCGAAGCCGCCTGGGCGGAGACCGGGTACATCCCGGAGGTGTGGGAGTACCTGGCGATGCGCCAGTTCAACAACTTCCGCCCCTGCCCCACGATCACCGACACCGTCGGCGGGTACGAGCTGCCCGCGGACCTGCACGCGCGACCGGACACGCAACGCGTCATCGCCCTCGCCGGCAATGCGACCACCATCGTCAACGACCTCTACTCGTACACCAAGGAACTCGACAGCCCGGGCGTCCACCTGAACCTCCCGGTGGTGATCGCGGAACGCGAGCAGCTCTCGGAGCGCGACGCCTATCTCAAGGCGGTCGAGGTCCACAACGAACTCCAGCACGCCTTCGAAACCGCCGCGGCGGACCTCGCGAAGGCCTGCCCGGTGCCCACCGTGCTGCGCTTCCTCAAGGGCGTGGCCGCCTGGGTCGACGGCAACCACGACTGGCACCGCACCAACACCTACCGCTACAGCCTGCCCGACTTCTGGTAAGGAACGGACATTTCTGTGACCACTGAAGCCACCTCCACCACCACCGCGAAGATCCCGGCCCCGGCGACGCCCTACCAGGGGGACATCGCCCGCTACTGGAACAACGAGGCACGGCCGGTCAACCTGCGCCTCGGTGACGTGGACGGGCTCTACCACCACCACTACGGCATCGGCGCCGTGGACCACGCGGCGCTCGGCGACCCGGCCCACAGCGAGTACGAGAAGAAGCTCATCGCGGAGCTGCACCGGCTGGAGTCGGCCCAAGCGGACTTCCTCATGGACCACTTGGGCGCCATCGGTCCCGACGACACCCTCGTCGACGCCGGCTGCGGGCGCGGTGGGTCCATGGTCATGGCGCACCGCCGCTTCGGCTGCAAGGTCGAGGGCGTCACCCTGTCCACCTCCCAGGCCGACTTCGGCAACAGGCGCGCACGCGAGCTGCGGATCGAGGACCACGTCCGCTCCCGGGTGTGCAACATGCTCGACACACCCTTCGACAAGGGCAGCGTCGCGGCCTCGTGGAACAACGAGTCGACCATGTACGTCGACCTGCACGACCTGTTCGCCGAGCACTCCCGCTTCCTGAGGGTGGGCGGCCGGTACGTGACCATCACCGGCTGCTGGAACCCCCGCTACGGCCAGCCGTCGAAGTGGGTCTCGCAGATCAACGCGCACTTCGAGTGCAACATCCACTCCCGCCGCGAGTACCTGCGCGCCATGGCCGACAACCGGCTGGTGCCGCACACCATCGTCGACCTCACCGCGGAGACGCTGCCCTACTGGGAGCTGCGGGCCACGTCGTCACTGGTCACTGGGATCGAGGAGGCCTTCATCGAGTCCTACCGCGACGGCTCCTTCCAGTACGTCCTGATCGCGGCCGACCGCGTGTGAGCCCGGTGCCTCGCGGGACCCCCGGTCCCGCGAGGCACCGACGCGGAGGGCTCAGCTGTTGGGGACGGTGTCCTGGAAGGTGGTGCCCGCGCTCCGGTAGGCCGCCACCTTGGCGGCGACCTGGGCCGGGGTGAGGACCTGGTCCTTGACGTGCAGGACGTAGTCGACCTGCTGGTCGTACGCCCGCGCGGTGGTGCTGGTCTGGCCCGCCAGGTCGATCAGCCACTGGTTGAAGTTGATCGACATCGGCCGCTCCGGCAGGTACGCGGCGTCGTGGGTGCCGAACAGCTGGCCGTCGACGTAGTACTTGATGCTGCTGTTGTCGATGGTCACGACCAGGTCGTGCCAGCCGGCCCAGCTCTGGCGGCTCTCGGTGTGCTGGTTGACGGCCACCCAGGGTTCGGCCTGGTAGGTCTCCCAGGACGTGGTGTAGAGGATGTTCGACGGCTCGCCCCAGCCGCCGTTGGGCAGGTACTCGAAGTCGTACTCGGCGTAGTCGTCGGCCAGGGGCGCCGTAAGGTCGTTGATCGTGAAGAACGTCTGGACGATACGGTCGCCGTCCGGGCCGAACTTGGGTACGTCGCTGAACTTGACCCGGGCCGCGTAGGTGCCGTTCTTGAACTTCCGTGCCTGGGTGAGGACCTCGGTGTGCTCGGTGCTCGACGCGGTGCCCGCGGTCGAGGTCTCCATGTTCATGATCGAGTTGCCGGCCGAGACGGCGAAGGTGACGTTCTCGGGGGCCCAGGTGGCGCCGGGAACGCCGGGGCCGCCGGAGTTGGACCGGACGCTCCAGCCGTTCGCCGAGATCTTCGGGTCGGTGTGGCTGCTGTAGTTGAAGTCGTCGAACAGCGTGGCACCGTCGCCCGGAGGGTCCGTCGGGTCGGTCGGGTCCGTCGGGTCGTTGCCCGCGGGGGCCGTGCCCCACACGACGTTGCCGGCCAGCTGCGCGGTGACCTTGGACCAGTCGCCGTAGGAGGTCTGGGAGGCGCCGAAGGAATAGTCGTCGCTCTGCTTCAGTGGCGCCCAAGTCGACTGGTAGAAACGCAGCTGCATATCGCCGGTGTCGGCGCCGGGGGCGAGCGAACCGGCACCGGAGGTGAAGCCGATCTCGAGGTAACGGTCGGCGGTGGCGGTGGGGTTGGCGAGCGTGCCGAAGGTGCCCGTGATGTTGGCGCAGCCCTTCACGGCCCAGGAACAGGCGAAGCGGTAGGTGGCGCTCGCCGAGTCGGCCTTGAAGTAGTAGCGGACCTTGACGCCGCTCAACTGCACGCTGCTGCCGCTGGTGTTCTTCACCTTGAACCAGGGTTCGGCCTGGTCGGCGCTGGCTCCGGTCGCGCTCGTGCGGTACTGGACGCTCAGCCCGCCGGCCGCCGCGTCCGCGGTGGCCGGGAGCGCGGCGGCGCCCAGGGCCACCGCGACGGCTGTGACTGCGGCTGCGCGGAGCCGGTTCTTGCTGATTCTCATCGAGTCTCTCCTTGGTCAGGGGTGGTGGCCGACGCCGAGTGCGTCGAGCCGGAGGGTGTGCTCGTCGAGACGGGACCGGAAGTCGGCCCAGTCGGTCGCGCCGCTCCAGCCGCGGTCGGCGAGGGCGCACAAGCGTGGGAAGGTGAGGTACTCGATGTGCTCCGGCGTCGATACGAACTCGGTCCACAGTTGGGCCTGGGTGCCGAGCACCCGCCCGGTCACGTCCGCGTCGTGGTCCCCCGGCAGGGGGTCGTGGGCCTGGACGGCACGCAGATCGACGACGGCACCGGGCTGGGCCGGTGGCTCGTGCGGGCTGTCGGACTGGGCGTAGTCGAGGTAGGTGGCCCGGTGGTACGCGCTGACGACGGCGTGGCCGCGGCGGGCGGCCGTCGCCGTGTGCGCCGGGTCCCGCCAGGTCATCACGGTGAAGTCGAGGGGCAGTTCGGCGCCGGTCTCGGCCCAGGCGACCGGGCGGCGCCCACGTCGTACGAGGAAGTCGCCGATCTGTCGGAGAAACCAGCCGTGCAGCGCCTCGGGGTTCGTCAGGCCCTCCGCCGCCGCTCGTTCGCGTGCGGCGGCACTGTGCGTCCACTCGGCGGTGGGGCACTCCTCGCCGCCGATGTGGATGTACGGGGAGGGAAAGACATCCATCACTTCGTCCAGGACGGTGCGACAGAAGTCGAGGGCCTCGTCGTGGACGCCGAGGACGGTGTCGCACACGCCCCAGCGCGTCCAGACGTCGAGGGTGCGCTCGGGGTGGTTGCCGAGGTGGGGGTAGGCGGCGAGAGCGGCCCGCACGTGTCCGGGCATCTCGATCTCCGGCACGACGGTGACGCCGCGGGCGGCCGCGTAGCGGGCCAGGCCGTCGAGTTCGGCCCGCGTGTACGACCCGCTGTGCGGAACTCCGTCGTACGTGCCGCTGCCGGCCGGGCCGATCTGGGACTCGGCGCGGTGGGCGCCGATCTCCGTGAGCTTGGGGTAGGCGGCGACGGGCATGCGCCAGCCCTGGTCGTCGGTGAGGTGCAGGTGGAACACGCTGATCTTGTGCAGGGCCAGGAGGTCGACGTATCGGCGCAGGTAGGAGACGGGCTGGAAGTGCCGCGCCACGTCGAGCATGGCGCCGCGCCAGGAGTGCCGCGGGAGGTCGGTGATGTCGGCGCACGGCAGTTGCCACCGGGCACCGGCCTGCGGGGTCTGCGACAGGGCCTGGGGCGGCAGGAGCTGACGGATCGTCTGGATGCCGCGCAACAGGCCGGTGGGGTGTGCGGCGCGCAGCACTACGGCGTGCTCATCGATGGTGAGGGTGTAGCCCTCCTCGCCCAGGTCGCCTCGGCCGGGATCCAGGGTGAGGACGAACCGGCCGTCAGCGGAGGGGCGCAGAGGCAGTCCGGTGGCGGGGGCGAGCAGGGTGCGCAGCAACTCGGCGGCCGGTTCGGCGCCTTCGCCGATGTGCAGCGAGGTGTCGCCGTCAAGGCTGAAGTGGCCTGGCCGGAGAGCCACTTCGGTGGGACGCGGGAGGAGTGCGGGCATGGGTGGTCTCCGGAACGGGTGGACTGTGAGGTGGTGCGGACACTCGGCCCGACCGTGGTCAACGAGCACGGACGCACCGTCCAGCGAGCAGAGCTTCACGGTTTCCGGGAAAGCCAGTATCTGACCAGTGAGGGCAACTGGTCAGCTCACCACTTGATGTGGGGATGAAGGTGGCATAGACCAATCGTGTCGTCAACCCCCCGCGTCGTGGCGGGAATTGTCGCGCAGGCCAGTCGGATCTCGGACGATCGTCATGCGATGACAGCTACACTGCTCCCGCCAGGGAGGGCTACCCCAGCAAACCAGTGGTCAACTGGTCAGCCAGAGGATCCGTGCACGAGGGAGCGCAACGTGACAGCCGACGAACCAGGTGCGCTGCTCAAACGCGAGCGCGTTCGCGACTTCATCCTCGGCCTCGTCGAGTCACTCCGCCCGGGGGACGCGATTCCCTCCGAGCGTTCCCTGTGCGCCCGCCTGGGCGTGTCCCGCCCGACCCTGCGCGCGGCGGTCGACGAACTCGTCGCCGCGGGTCTTCTGGTCCGGGAACACGGCCGCGGCATGTTCGTCGCACCCGAGAAGATCACCCAGGAACTCGTCTCCGGTCAGCAGACCATGACGGTGCCTCAGGCGTCCGGAACCTGGTCGAGCCGGCTGCTGGAGTTCACCACCATCCCGGCAGGCGCGCGCGTGGGCCGCAAGCTGCGCCTGTCCCCCGCCGCCGAGATCGTGTACGTGGCCCGGCTGCGCCTGGTCGACGGCGCCCCGATGGCCATCGAGCACCTGCACATCAGGGCCGACCTCGTCCCGGCCCTGTCCGCCCGGGAACTGGAAACCGGCGACCTGTACGAGCACTTGCGCACCCAGCACGACGTGCAAGTCCATGAGGCCGTCCAGGCCATCGAGCCGACCGTCGTCACCCGGGCCGAGGCCGAGCTGCTCGACGTGCCCGAGCTGTCACCGGCGCTTCTCTTCGAGCGGCTCACGTCGGACACCACGGCCCGGCCCGTCGAGTACGTGCACTCGATCTACCGCGGCGACCGCTACCGCATCGTCTCCCGGCTCACCCTCGGTCCCCCGGCGACCGCGCCGCAGTCTCAGCTCGGCCACCACCCCGGCATCCCGCCGGGCGATTTCGCCCACCGCGACACCATCGCGTCCTCGACCCGCGGGGACATCCAGTCGGCACCGTGAACCACCGCCGACCGACGACCGGAAAATTACCCGTTATGTCTGGAATGTGATTATCAGGGGGTTCGGCCGGATACCCGTGCGGCATGGTACGGACTGCGAAACAACACGGACAGCACGGCGGGCACGCTGTGGGCGACCGAGAGGTCACCGCTCAGGGGACGCGTGCCGGACCGGATGAGCAGGTGGAGCGGCAGGCGCCGGACACTCCGGCGGATCTGCCCAAGGGCTCCTGGGGGACGGTGCTGAAAGGCACCGTGAAAGAGTTCAAGAAGGACGAGCTGACCGACCGGGCCGCCGCTCTGACCTACTACTCGATTCTGGCGCTCTTCCCGGCACTGCTCGCCTTGATCTCGCTGCTCGGCGTCGTTGGGCAGTCAGCGACACAGCAGGTGCTGGACAACATCCAGAAGCTCGCTCCGGGAGCGGCCCAGGACGTCCTGCGCAACGCGGTGCAGCAGATGCAGGGCAAGGCCGGGATCGGCTCGGTCATGGCGATCGTGGGCTTCCTCCTGGCGATCTGGGCGGCGTCCGGCTATGTCGCCGCGTTCATCAGGACCGCGAACGCCGTGTACGACGTCCCCGAGGGCCGCCCGGTGTGGAAGGTGCTGCCGGTGCGCGTCGGCGTCACCGTGGTGCTGATGGTCCTGGCCGTGATCACCGCCGTGATCGTCGTCTTCACCGGAAGCCTGGCCAAGCAGGCCGGCTCGGCGCTCGGCGTGGGCGACACGGCGCTGACGGTGTGGTCGATCGCGAAGTGGCCGGTGCTCGTCCTCCTGGTCATGATCATGATCGCGCTGCTGTACTGGGCGACGCCGAACGCCAAGGTCCGGGGCTTCCGCTGGATCACGCCGGGCAGCTTCCTGGCCCTGGTGATCTGGCTGATCGCTTCGGCCGGGTTCGCGTTCTACGTGGCCAACTTCGCCTCCTACAACAAGACCTACGGCACGTTCGCCGGCGTGATCATTTTCCTGGTGTGGCTGTGGATCACCAATCTGGCGATCCTGCTCGGCTTGGAGTTCGACGCGGAGCTGGCCCGACAGCGTTCCGTGGCCGGCGGTCACCCGCCCGGCGAGGAGCCCTACGTCGAGCCGCGTGACACCCGCAAGTGGGACGAGGAGGATCGGCGCCGTCTTGAATCCTGAGATACCGACAGAGTGTTTCGTCCGGGGAGTGGGCTGGTCATGGGGACGATGACGAATCTGCGCGACGGCGATCGCCGGCTGGCCAGGCGGGCGATCGCCTGGGGTCCGCGGTGGTTGCGGCGGGCCGTGCCGACCGTGGAGGAGGCGGCTGAGCACACCAAGCTCTGGTTGGCGGCGGCCGGGGTGATGACCACTCTCGGTGGATGGCGGGGGCGTACGGCCGCTGCCGCCGGGGTGACGGCGATGGCAACGGCTCAGCTGCTGGCCAACGTGGTTGCCAAGCCGCTCTACCCAAGGCGCCGCCCCCCACCGGAATGGATCCCGCCGGAAGAGCGTCGCGACCGGCCGGACAGCTCCTCCTTCCCCTCCGGCCACGCGGCAGCCGCGTTCGCCTTCACCGGGGCCGTCACGCCGGTGTGGCCGGCCGCCGGTGCCCTGTGCGCGGTGTCGGCGATGGCAGTGGCGGCGGAGCGGGTGCACAGCGGCGCGCACTACCCCTCCGACGTGGCCGTCGGCGGCGTCATCGGCCTGGGCGGGGCCGCCCTGGTACGGGCCACGCCACGTCTTCTGCGCAGATGTGTGTTCTGACGAGCGGTTACGCCTCGCTGCTTGGGTACTCGGGCCCCCGGTCAGCGGAAGGAGAGATCGCTGCTCGGCCGTCACCCACAAGACGATCACTGGCGCACACCAAGAACGCCACCACGTATCCGGCAGCGACGACGAAGGACAGGTGAGCACCCATGACAGCAGACGGCTCCCCCCGCACCAGCGGCAGCACGCAGGAACCGGTGGGCGAACTGGTCCAGCGTGCCTCGCAGCAACTGTCGCAGCTGGTGCGCGACGAGATGCGCCTCGCACAGGCGGAGATGACCGAGAAGGGCAAGAGGTTCGGCAAGGGCGGTGGCCTGTTCGGCGGCGCCGGCCTGGTCGGTGTCCTCACCCTGCAGGCCCTGGTGGCTACCGTGATCGCCGCGCTGTCCCTGGCGATGGACGTATGGGTGGCGGCACTGATCGTCACCGGGGTACTGGCCGCCGTCACTGCCCTGATGGCGGCCCTGGGCAAGCAGCAGATCGGCAAGGCCTCCCCGCCGAAGCCGGAGCGGACCATGGACAGCGTCAAGGCCGATGTGGCCGAGATCAAGGAGAAGGCACAGCGATGACCCAGGACAAGCCGCCCACGGGCGATGAGGCAGCACCCACGCCGGAGGAGCTGCGCAAGCAGGTGGAGGCGACCCGCGAGGAACTCGGTGAGACCGTCGAGGCTCTCGCGGCCAAGACCGATGTGAAGAGCCGTGCCCGCGAAAAGACGACCGCCGCCAGGGAGCAGGTCGCCGAGAAGACCACGCAGGTCAGGGCTCAGGTCCGGGACAAGGCGGCGCAGGCCGCCCACCTGGTGCAGGACAAGACGCCTGAACCGGTGCGCGCCAAGGCCGTCGCCGCCACCGGCCAGGTGCACGACAAGGCCGTGCACCTGGGCGAGCTGGCCCGGGAGAAGGCTCCGGAGCCGGTGCGCGAGAAGGCCGACCAGGGCATGCGCATGGCACGGGCCAACCGCACCCCGCTGCTGGCCGCTGCCGGGGCTCTCATAGCGCTGCTGTTCGTACGGCGTGCCAGGAGGCGGCGATGAAAGGCTCGAAGATCGCCTACAAGCCGGTCGGTCTGGCCCTGGGGGCCGTCAGTGGCGTGGTGGCGGGCGGAGTGTTCAAGCAGGTCTGGAAGAAGCTCGGTCACGACGAGGACGCCCCCGACGCCACCGACGAGGAGCGCGCCTGGGGCGAGGTCCTCACCGCCGCGGTCCTCCAAGGCGCGATCTTCGCCGGCGTGAAGGCCGCCGTCGACCGCGGCGGCGCGGCAGCGACCCGCCGCCTGACCGGTACGTGGCCCGGCTGATCCAGGGCGTCGGACGAGCGCCGCGCCGTCGGCGCCGCCCCACACGACCTCGCCGATCACCGCGCGGTCCAGCTCCGGGGACTGCAGGCCGGCCGCTCGAAGCGCCGGAGGCGAGGTCGTCGGGCCGCGCCTTGGCGAGTACCCCGTCGAACCTGCCGAACGGGGTGCGGACGGCCGTGTACGGGTGGGCGTCACTCACGGGTGTCGCCCACCCGCGTCAGCGGTGCGCCGGCGGGGGCGTCGTCTCGGCCGCCGCCGAGGACAGCGGGATCGGCGCGAACATCGGGGGCTCCTGCTCCGGCACCAGCGCGGTCGGGCCGTACAGCCAGTCCGTGAACGCGTAGTCGTAGGTGTCGCGAGAGCGCAGCAGCACATTGCGCCGCTCACGGGCCTCGCCGTCGAGGTGCCACAGCTCGCCCCACGCGCGGGAGGTGGTCAGCACGCGGCGGCAGTGCTCCGGGCGGACGGCCTCGTAGGCGGCCAGCGCGCCGTCCCAGTCGACCGTCCCGTCCTCGACGCGATTGCGGGCGACGTGCTCACCCAGCACCCATCCGTCCTCGATGGCCATGATCGCGCCCTGCGCGATGTACTGCAGCGGCGGGTGCGCGGAGTCACCGAGCAGCGCGATCCGGCCGTGCACCCAGTTCATGATCGGGTCCCGGTCGAACATGCGCCACCACTTGTCCCGCCACATGAACGACAGACCGTCCCGGACGAACGAGCAGGTCCCGGCGAACGCGGCGTCGAGCTCGTCGGGCGTGCCCCAGTCCTCGCGCCCGGCCAGCGCCTTGGGCGACTCGAAGACGGCGACCTGGTTGAGCAACTCCCCACCGCGCAGGCCGTAGTGGACGAAGTGGCAGCCGGGCCCGACGTACACCACGACCTCGCCGAGATCGACGGAGCGCACTCTCGGCTGCTCGGCGGGAACGGTGCCGCGATAGGCGACGTACGCCGAGGAGACGGGCTCGTCGTCGACCAGCAGCGCCCGGGCCACGGAGTGCAGTCCGTCGGCCGCGATCACCACACCGGCCTCGTGGGTGTCGCCGGCCGCGAGGGTCACGCGGGCGCCGCCGCCCGTGTTCTCGTACGACGTCACCTCAGCGTCGGTGATCAGTTCGACGCCGGAGCGTCGGCACGCCCGCAGCAACAGGCCGTGCAGGTCGCTGCGGTGGATGACCAGGTACGGGTAGCCGTAGCGCTTCTCCAGGTCCCGCAGGTCCAGCCGGGTCAGTTCGTCGCCGTCGACGGCGTCACGCATGATCATCGCGTCCGGGACGACGCCGAGGCTCTTGGCCTCGTGGAGGAGCCCGTAGTCATCGAGGATCCGGGTGCAGTTGGGGGCGAGCTGGATGCCGGCGCCGACCTCCCCGAAGGCGGGCGCGCGCTCCAACAGGCGGACGCGCAGGCCCTTTCGGGTCAGCGAGAACGCCGCGGCGAGGCCGCCGATGCCGCCGCCGACGACGATCACATCAGGTGGGGACACGCTGCGTGGGGACATGCTGCACTCCTCAGAGCCAGGGGCCGAGCTCGGGAGCGTCGGCGAGCGAGTGGGGGCGGCCGGCCAGCCAGGCGGCGACCTCCGGCAGGGGGCCGTCGGGAAGCTCGGTCAGCCCGCGCTTGGCGCGGATGTCGGCGACCAGGGCGGTCAGGAAGCCCCTCGGCAGGTCGGCGAAGGTGACGCCGCCGGTGCCGAGGTCGACGGCGTGGACGCACACCTCCCGGGCCCGCATCCACGGCAGTTCGGTGGCGGGGACGGTACGGCCCTGGGCGGTGACGACCTCGTGGTGCCACTGCTCGTCGGTGAGCCGGTCCAGACCCGCGGCGAGTTCCCCGGCGGACGCGGTCAGCCAGGACCGGAGCGCCTCGGCGGGCAGGGCCGCGCCCTCGGCGATGCCTGCGGCGCGTTCCTCGGCGGAGGCGTACATCGGCGTCTTCTCGCCGGTGGCCGCCCAGCGCACCAGGTTGCCCAGGGCGTCGGCGTTGGCGGCGACGTGCGCCACGAGGTGCCCCCGGGTCCACTCCGGCAGCACGCTCGGCGCCGAGAGCCCGGCGTCGTCCAGGCCCGCCACGGCGTCGAGCAGCAGCTCGGTTCCGGTGCGGGCCCACCCGCGCGCGTCGGCCAGGGTGCGGACGGTGTCCGTCATCCCGCGACCACCTTGTTGGTGCAGGCACCCAGGCCCGCGATCTCGGTGACAACGCTCTGGCCGGGGAGGAGGAAGACCTTGGGGTCGCGGGCGTTGCCGACGCCGGCCGGGGTGCCGGTGGCGATGATGTCGCCCGGGTTCAGGGTGATAACGGTCGAGATGTAGCGGACCAGGAAGACCGGGTCGAACAGCAGCGTGCCGGTGTCGTCCCGCTGCATGACCTGCCCGTCGACGGTGGTGGTGACCTGGAGGGCGGGGCGGACGCCGCCGACCTCGTCTGGGGTGACGACGTACGGGCCGACCGGGGTGGTGGCCTCCCAGATCTTGCCCTGGGTCCACTCGATGGTGCGGAACTGCCAGTCGCGTACCGAGATGTCATTCATGACGGTGAAGCCCGCGATGGCCTCGGCCGCCCGCTGCTCGTCGGCGCGGCGGACCCGCTTGCCGATCACGACGGCCAGCTCGACCTCCCAGTCGAACGCCTCGGTCTCGGCCGGCCTGACGATGTCGTCACGGGCACCGATCAGGGTCTCGGCGAACTTCGGGAAGAGGGTCGGATAGGCGGGCAGGTCCCGGCCCATCTCCTTGATGTGGTTGGTGTAGTTGTGGCCGACGCAGATCACCTTGGACGGCTTGGGCACGACGGGCGCGAAGTCCGCGCCATCGACCGGGTGGGTGGCGCCTGCCGCGGCGGCCGCCGTCTCCTGCCAGCCGTCCTCGGCGAACAGCGCGCCCAGGTCGGCGTACCCGAGGTCGACGAGGGCCTCGCCGTCGAGGCGGACCGCCCGGGTCCCGGCGGCGGTGCGGATGGTGGCGAGCTTCATGATCAGGCGTCCTTCTGGGTGCGGTCGAGCTTGAGCGCCTCGAAGACGGGCGCGTCGGAGAAACGGAAGAGGTCGAGGCCGCCGGAGTCGGAGTCGGTCGCACCGGCCTCGGACCTGGCGGAGAACGGCTCCCAGGACGGAACGACGAACAGGTCCCCGCGGGTCACTGTCCACGACGTGTCGCCGACGCTCACCGTGCCGGAGCCGTCGAAGACCTGGTAGACCGAGGAGCCGGTCTCGCGCACCGGGGCCGTCTCGGTGCCCCGGGTGATCCGGTGGAACTCGGCGCGGATCGTGGGCAGCACGTCGGAGCCGTCGTGGGGGTTGCTGTAGCGCACCGCGGCATGGCCGGGCTCGACGGTACCGCCGAAGCCCTCCTTTTCCAGGAGGAGTTGGTCGCGCAGGGCGGCGTTGGTGTGTTCCCACTTGTACGACAGCAGCGGACTGCCCGGGGCGGTCGGCGCGGCCGACAGGGGTCGCAGGCCGGGGTGGGCCCACAGCCGCTCCGAACGCGAGCGTTCGGGGGTGGTCCGCTCGGCGTCGCTGATCTCGTCCCGGCCGAACTCGAAGAACTGCGCCTCGGTGACGTACTGGAAGGGGATGTCCAGGCCGTCGATCCACGCCATGGGTTCACTGGTGGCGTTGTGGTGGGCGTGCCAGTGCCAGCCCGCCTGCGGCAGGAAGTCACCGCGGTTCATCGGCACCGGGTCGCCGCCGACGACCGTCCACACACCCTGGCCTTCGACGACGAAGCGGAAGGCGTGCTGGGTGTGCCGGTGCTCGGGGGCGTCCTCGCCGGGCATGAGGTACTGGATGGCCGCCCACAGCGTCGGGGTGGCGAAGGGCCGGCCGCCGAGCGAGGGGTTGGCCAGCGCGATGGCCCGGCGCTCACCGCCGCGGCCGACGGGGACCAGGCCGCCGGCCCGGCCCGCCAGCTCCCGCAGCCGCTCCCAGCGCCACAGATGCGGCACGGCCCGCGAGCGCGGGTGGGCGGGCATCAGGTCGCCGATCTCGGTCCACAACGGGACGAGGAGTTCCTGCTCGAAGCCCCGGTAGAGCTCCTCGAGCGCCGGGGTGACCTCGGGCTGCCCCTCCGCGGCGAGTGCCCGCAGCCGCACGGGGGAACTCGCCGTGATGTCTTGGGTGATGGAGGACTCAGTCACGGGTTCAGCGTGCCGCGTGTCTGCTGATGGAACATGGGGATTCTGCAGAGCAGAATCACGATGGACGGCACCGCCCCGTCCTGCCCTCGGGCTCGTCCTGGTGCTGTACGGCGCCGCCGTCGTGGAGTCGGTGCCCGAGTCCCCGGTCCTCGACCTGCGGCTGTTCCGCAACCGCCCGGGCCACCCGACGACTGTGTCGCCCACGGCCCGCGTCCCGCTACTCGCTTCGGGGCCGTCTCTTTACGCACCGGCAAGATCAAGTCAGAGTGGAGGCTCCGCAACACCAGGATCCGCGCCCTGCAGAAAGCAGAAGACATGGCCATCGACCTCAGCGCACTGCGGGCCCACTTCCCCTCCCTCGCCACCGGGCTCGCCTTCTTCGACGGGCCGGGCGGAACGCAGACGCCGCGCCCCGTCGCCGACGCCATCGCCGCGACCATGACCGGCCCCCTGTCCAACCGGGGAAACGTCAGCCGGTCGGAGCTCAACGCCGAGCACGCCGTCGCCGACTTCCGCGCCGCCTACGCCGACCTGCTGAACGTGCCGGCGAACGGCATCGTCCACGGCCGCAGCGCCACGCAACTGACGTACGACTTCTCCCGCCACCTCGCCAAGGGCTGGCGCGCAGGTGACGAGATCGTCCTCAGCCGTCTCGACCACGACGCCAACGTCCGCCCCTGGATCCAGGCGGCAGACCGCATCGGAATGACGGTGCGCTGGATCGAGATCGACCCCGAGACCACGGAACTCGACCTCGACTCCTTCGAGCGGGCCCTGACCCCACGGACCCGCCTCGTCGCGGTCACCGCCGCCTCCAACGTGCTGGGCACCAAGCCCGACGTGCGCCGGATCGCCGACCGGGCCCACGAGGTCGGCGCCCTCGTGTACGTGGACGGCGTTCACTACGCCGCACACCACCTCGTGGACGTACCCGCCCTCGGAGCGGACCTGTTCGTCTGCTCGCCGTACAAGTTCCTCGGACCGCACTGCGGTGTGCTCGCGGCGGCGCCCGAGTTCCTTGAGACCGTGCGCCCCGACAAACTGCTGCCCTCCTCAGACGACGTGCCCGAGCGTTTCGAGTTCGGCACCCTGCCCTACGAGATGCTGGCGGGCGCCACCGCCGCCGTCGACTTCCTCGCCGCGCTGGACCCGGCCTCGGGCACATCCCGCAGGGAGCGCCTGACCTCCTCCCTGGCCTCCGTGCACACACACGAACAGACTCAGCGCGCACGGCTGCAGGACGGACTGCGCTCGCTCGGCGACGCCGTCACCGTGCACTCCAAGGCCGTCGACCGCACACCGACGGTCCTGATCACCATCGAGGGCCGCGACGCCCGTGAGGCCCAGGAACACCTGGCCGCGCGCGACGTGGTGGCACCGGCCGGGTCGTTCTACGCCTACGAAACCTTCACCGCGCTCAAGCTCGACACCCCCGCCCTGCGCGCGGGCCTGGCCCCCTACACCAGCGCCGAGGACGTGGACCGATTCCTCGACGGTCTCACCACGTTCCTGTGAGTCGCTGAGCCCGGCCCTCAAGGGGCCGGATGCACGACTCCTCGGAAATCAAGGAGAGACCAATGATCACCGTGGCCCAGGGAGTCGAGGTCACGTCGACGTGCGCACAGTGTGGCGGCGTACTGGTCCGCGATGTCGGTCAGTTCACCGAACGGGGGCTACTGCGCTGGGGCGTCGAGGGACGGTGCCGAACCTGCCAGGACGGGTGGTGCGAGACGGGCATCGGCTCGGCTCCGGACGAGATCAGGCAGGCCCTGCTTGCGCGGCACGGATCCACGAGGCTTCGTCTGGCACCTGGGGAGACCAGCCTCGTACCCGTGATGCGGGCCCTCCGCGAGGTGCGGCATCTGTCCGTGGACGAAGCCCGGTTGGCGGCCGCCCATCTGCAAGGCGCCGGCCTGGTCGGCACGCACGTGGAAATGGCGCACCTGGCAGAAGCGCTCCGGATGCGGTCCGTCGCCACCACCCTTGCTCCGGCGATCACCTGACGGACCTCGCAGCCGCCCGGGCCTGCGCCCTCGCATTCCGTCAACCGCCACCAGCCCCTGGCAGATCTTCTCCCCTCCCCATCAAAACCGCAGGTCAGCGCCGTCTCCGTCGATCCGTCAGGTGGCGCAACACTGCCGCAACACCACTATCCCTACCGGATGGATATGGTTCCGGCCATGCCGCCCACCGACCGTATCCGAGACCACGCCGGCCAGGCCGCGCCCACCGTCGCCGCCCAGCGCACCCGGCGTCGGCTGCGCGCGGACCGGGCACGTCAGCTGGCCGACCTCCTGCGCCACCAGCTGCTCACCGGAGGCTTCCCGGACGGCGCCCTCCCGCACGAGACGACCCTCGCCACGGAGTACCGGTCCTCGCGCAACACCGTCCGCCAGGCTCTCGACCTGCTGCGTGCCGAGGGCCTGGTGGAACGGCTGCCCGGTGTCGGCACGGTGGTGGTCGCCGAGAAGTACCCCCATGGACTCCACCGTCTGATGGGGCTCGCGGAAACCCTGCGTGAGCACGGCCATGTCACCAAGGAGGTCCGCACCCTGGGCCCCGCACCGGCACCCACCCCGGTCGCCGAACGCCTGCACGTCCCACCCGGCAGCGACGTCCTCTACATCGAACGCGTGCGCCGGCTCAACGGTCTGCCGCTGTCCCTCGATCTGACCTACATCCCCCTCGACCTCGGCACCGCCCTGCTCGGCGCCGATCTGGAGAACACCGACGTCTTCCGGCTGCTGGAAGGCATCACCGGCCAACAGCTCGGCCACGCGGAGATCACTCTGGAAGCGGTGAACGCGGACGCCCACTCCGCAGCGATCCTCGAAGCCCCCCGCGGCTCGGCCGTCCTGATGCTGGAACGGCTCACGCACCTCGCCGACGGCCGCCCGGTCGACCTGGAGTTCATCCGCTTCCGCGGCGACCGCATCACCATGAGCGGCCTGCTGCACCGCTCCCTGTAGCCCCCGCCCGCTCCCCACCGCACGAACTTCCTGGAGACAGCCATGCCCTTGGCGCCCCAGCGGGCCGACGTGCCCGTGACCATCGACGAGTCGAAGTGCATCGACGGCTGCACGCTCTGCGTGGACATGTGCCCGCTGGACTCCCTCGCCATCGACGACAGCAGCGGCAAGGCGTACATGCACGTCGACGAGTGCTGGTACTGCGGCCCGTGCGCGGCCCGCTGTCCCACCGGAGCCGTCACGGTCAACATGCCCTATCTGCTCCGCTGAGAGGCCCCAACTCCCATGAAACGCACGGCAGTCGCACTCATCGCAGCCGTCTCCCTGCTCCCCCTGTCCGCCTGCGGCACCAGCGCCGCGGACGGCGGCTCCACGGTCACCGTCACCGTCGGATACCAGTCCAAGACCATCAACACGGTCACGGCCGGCACCCTCCTGCGCTCCCTCGGCTACTTCGAGAAACAGCTCAACGCCCTCCACGACGGCAGGACGTACAAGGTCGACTGGCAGGACTACGCCACCGGCGCCCCCATCACCGCCCAGATGACCGCGGGGAAGATCGACATCGGTTCGATGGGTGACTTCCCGCTGCTCATCAACGCCGCCCGCGGCCAGCAGCTGGGCGCGCCCACGCACCTGGTCTCGGTCACCGGCTACAACCTCAAAGGCGGTCTGAACACCGTCGTCGTACCACCGACGTCGACGCTCGCTTCCCTGCGGGACCTGAAGGGCAAGAAGGTCTCCACGAGCGTCGGCTCCGCCGCCGACGGCACCCTCGTGCGGGCCCTTCAACGAGCCGGCATCGACCCGGTCAAGGGCATCGAGAAGCTCAACCAGCAGCCCGCGGTGGGCGCTTCGGCCCTCGCGGCGGGCAGCGCCGACGCGCTGTCGCAGTTCGTCGCCTGGCCCGGCCTGCTCGCCTACCAGGGCAAGGCCAAAGCGCTCTACGACGGCGCCCAGCTGAATCTGCCCACCTTCCACGGCGTCACCGTCCGCGAGGACTTCGCCGGGCAGCACCCGGCCGTACTGAAGGCATTCCTCAAGGCCCAGGCGCAGGCGACCGACTACCTCAACACCCATCCGGTGCAGGCCGCCGAGAAGGTCGCCGAGGCCACCGAACTGCCGGCCGAGGTCGTCTACCTCTACAACGGCGCCCACGGCATCTCCACCTTCGACCCCGCCATCAAGCCGCAGCTCGTCTCGGCGCTGAAGCAGGACGTCGCGGTGCTGAAGGCGGCCGAACTGACCGGCGACATCGACGTGGACTCCTTCGTCGACGACACCCACGTCAAGAAGGCCCTCGGTGCGGGCTATGCCGAGCGCCTGTCCGCCGAGCCGCCCGCCGCGGCGAGCGAGGTCTGGCCCAAGGGCGCCCGCACGACCCGCAGCTTCGCCACCCCCGCCCAGCTCCTCGCCCACGTCGCCCAGCACAAGGCCGGCATCCGCGCTGCCTACGTCCCCGACGCCACCACCGGCACCCTGTGGTTCGCCGACCGGGCCGTCTGGGTCGCGGACGGAAGGAAGCTGCTCCCCTTCGTGGCTCCGGAGACCGCACAGACCTATGTGGCCGGTCACCGCGGCGCCCGGGTGATCACGTACGAGGACGCCCTGGAGCGGGCCTCATGATCCGGTACCCCCGGCGGACGGGCCGGCTCGCGCTGCGGGCCGGCTCGCTGGCCGCCGCACTCGGCCTGTGGCAGCTGGTGACCGTCCTCGACGTGGACCTGTGGGTACGGTTCTCGCAGTTCCCGACGGTGACGGACGTGGCACGGGCCTTCGCCGACCGGCTCTCGGGCCCCGACTACTGGACCGACCTCACCGACAGCCTCACCCGCATCGTGACCGGCTTCCTGCTCGCCGCCGTCCTGGGCGTGGCCACCGGCGTGCTCGTGGCACGCTCGCGGCTCGCCGAGGACCTGATCGGCACGGTCCTGGAGGTCGTGCGGCCCATCCCGGCCATCGCCCTGGTGCCCGTCGCGATCCTGCTGTTCCCCTCCAACGAACAGGGCATCGTCTTCATCACCTTCACCGCCGCCTTCTTCCCGGTGCTGGTCTCCACCCGGCACGCGGTCCGCGCCCTGACGCCCGTCTGGGAGGAGGCCGTTCTGACCATGGGCGGCGGCCGGTTGAGGATCCTCGGCTCGGTCGTCCTGCCGGGTGCCCTGCCGGGCATCTTCGGCGGGCTGTCCGTCGGCATCGGCGTCTCGTGGATCTGTGTGATCTCCGCCGAGATGATCTCCGGCCAGTACGGCGTCGGCTACCGCACCTGGCAGGACTACACCATCGTCAACTACCCGGGTGTCTTCGTCGGCATGGTCACCATCGGCCTGCTCGGCTGGCTCACCTCCACCGCCGTGGAGCTGGCCGGGCGCCGACTGACCCGGTGGCTGCCGCGCACGTCCTACGTCGCCGGCGCCCGGCCCCGGCCCACGAAGTCCCCGGCGTCCCCGGCGTCCCCCGTCACCCCCGCCACGGCCGAGGAGGCACGCGATGAGCACCTCGTCTGAGACCAGGCCCACCGAGACGAGGCCCGACCCGGCGCGTCCGCGCGGCACCCGGCTCACCCTGCGCGGCGCGACCCTGGGCCGCCCCGACGCCCCGGCCGTGGCCGACGTCGACCTGGACATCACCCCCGGCGAGATCCTCACCGTCGTCGGCCCCTCCGGCTGCGGCAAGTCGACCCTGCTGCGCACCGTCGCCGGCCTGCTGCCCACGCTGGCCGGGACAGTGGAACAGGACGGCCGCCCGGTGAACGGCCCGGGCGCGGACCGGGCGCTGATCTTCCAGGAGGACGCCCTGCTGCCCTGGCGCACCCTGCGCGCCAACGTAGAACTGCCGCTCGCCGTCCACGGCGTACCGCGCGCCCAGCGCCGACAGCAGGCCCAGGCCTGGCTGGAGCGGGTCGGACTCGGCGACCGGGCACGGCAGTTGCCGCACCACGTCTCCGGCGGCCAGCGCCAGCGCGCCCAGCTGGCCCGCGCCCTGGCCGGACGCCCGCGCGCGATCCTCATGGACGAGCCGTTCGGCGCACTCGACGCCCAGACCCGCGCCGGCATGCAGGACCTGCTGGTGGAGGTGCTGCACGGCACGGGCGCGACCGTCGTCTTCGTCACCCACGACGTGGACGAGGCCCTCTTCCTCGGCGACCGCGTCGCCCTCCTCGGCTCCGGCCGGCTGCTCGCCGTACACGAGGTGCCGCGGCCGCGCGACCGTACGGCGCGCGACGACCCGGCCCGTGCGGCGCTGCGCCGATCCGTCCTCACCTCGCTCGGTCCCCGAAAGGCCCCCTGGTCATGACCCCCCTGCAGATCCCCGACCTCACCGACGCCGAGGAACTGACCTGCGACGTCCTCGTCATCGGCGGCGGCACCGCCGGCACCATGGCCGCCCTGACCGCCGCCGAGCACGGCGCGGACGTCCTGCTGCTGGAGAAGGCGCACGTACGTCACTCCGGCGCGCTCGCCATGGGCATGGACGGGGTCAACAACGCGGTCGTCCCCGGCCGCGCCGAGCCCGACGACTACGTCGCCGAGATCACCCGCGCCAACGACGGCATCGTCGACCAGTCCACCGTCCGCCAGACCGCCACCCGCGGCTTCGCCATGGTGCAGCGCCTGGAGTCGTACGGCGTGAAGTTCGAGAAGGACGAGCACGGCGCGTACGCCGTCCGCCAGGTCCACCGCTCGGGCTCGTACGTGCTGCCGATGCCGGAGGGCAAGGACGTCAAGAAGGTCCTGTACCGGCAACTGCGGCGGCGCGAGATGCGCGAGCGGATCCGGATCGAGAACCGGGTGATGCCGGTGCGCGTGCTGACCGCCGACGGGCGTGCCGTGGGGGCGGTCGGCTTCCACACCCGCACCGGCGCGTTCGTCACCGTCCGCGCGGGCGCGGTGATCCTCGCGACCGGCGCCTGCGGCCGCCTCGGCCTGCCGGCCTCCGGCTACCTGTACGGCACGTACGAGAACCCGACCAACGCGGGCGACGGCTACGCGATGGCCTACCACGCGGGAGCGGAACTCACCGGCATCGAGTGCTTCCAGATCAACCCCCTGATCAAGGACTACAACGGCCCGGCCTGCGCCTACGTCGCCAATCCCTTCGGCGGCTACCAGGTCAACCGGCACGGCGAACGCTTCGTGGACTCCGACTACTGGTCGGGCCAGATGATGGCCGAGTTCGCAGCCGAGGTGGCGAGCGACCGGGGCCCGGTGTACCTGAAGCTCAGCCACCTGCCGGAGGAGTCGATCACGGCGCTGGAGTCGATCCTGCACTCCACCGAGCGCCCCACGCGCGGCACCTTCCACACGGGCCGCGGTCACGACTACCGCACCCATGACGTGGAGATGCACATCTCCGAGATCGGGCTGTGCGGGGGTCATTCGGCCTCGGGGGTACGGGTCGACGACCACGCCCGTACGACCGTCCCCCGGCTGTACGCCGCCGGGGACCTGGCCTGCGTACCGCACAACTACATGATCGGCGCGTTCGTCTTCGGGGACCTGGCCGGCGCGGACGCGGCCCAGTACACGCCGTACCAAGGGCAGTTGCCCACGGACCAGCTCCGCGACGCGCACGAACTGATCTACCGCCCGCTGCGCAACCCCGACGGACCGCCGCAGCCCCAGGTCGAGTACAAGCTGCGTCGGTTCGTCAACGACTACGTGGCCCCGCCGAAGACCGGCGCCCGGCTGTCACTGGCCCTGGAGGCGTTCGAGCGAATGCACGCCGACATCGCCGCCATGGGCGCCCACACCGCGCACGAGCTGATGCGCTGCGCCGAGGTCACCTTCATCCGCGACTGCGCCGAGATGGCCGCCCGGGCCTCGCTGGCCCGCACGGAGTCCCGATGGGGCCTCTACCACGAGCGCCTGGACCACCCGCAGCGCGACGACGCCTCCTGGTTCCACCACATCGATCTGCGCAAGTCCCCCACCGGGGCGATGGAGTTCACGGCCCGGCCGGTGGCTCCCTACCTCGTCCCCGTCGACGGCTTCACCCCCACCGGCGGCGCCTCCCGGCACCTCGGCGAGATCCATCCGGAAGAGGTGGCGACGGCAGGAGCCCGCGAGCAGGCGCCTGTGACGTTGCCCACCGCGTCCCCCGCCGGCTCCGCGACCGCCCAAGCGGACACCCCGGCCACACCCCGCCTGCTCGACCTCCTCTCCCTGACCGAGGACGAGCCCCAACTGACCACGCTCACGCCCTACTTGGGCGACCCCGACCCCACCGTGCGCCGTACGGCCGTCACGGTCCTGACGGAGACCGTGCCCCTGGGAACAGGACCGGCCCTGGCCGCCGCGCTCCGCGACGCCGACGCCGGTGTCCGGGCAGCGGCGTCGGCCTCCCTGCGCGAACTCGTCGAGACGCTGCCGCCCGAACCGGCCCTGCACCAAGGCCTCGTCGCCGCCCTGTCCGAGGCGGACCGCGTGGTCCGAGCGACCGCACTGGACGTCCTGCGCGCCCTGCGTCTGGGCGACGCGGAGCTGTTCACGCGGGCGCTGTCGGATCCTGACAGCGCCGTGCGTATCGCGGCCGTGCGCGGACTCGTGTCGGTCGACGCCGCCGCGGAACTGGCGCGCGCGGCGGCCGCCGAGCCGTCCCGTGAGGTCCGCGTGACCATCGCCAAGGCCCTGGCCGCGAGCCCGGACCCGGCCACCGCCCACTCGGCCCTCGCCCAACTCGTGGACGATCAGGACGCTTTGGTCCGGGCGGCCGCCTACGAGGCGCTGGGGGCGGCGGGCTGCCCGCCTTCCCTGGCCGCCCGAGCCGAGGCGGCACTGGCGGACCCGGCCTGGCAGGTGCGGGCCGGCGCCGCCACCGCCCTGTCCGCCGCGGATGCCGACCGCGCCGTCACCGCCCTCACCAAGGCCGTCGCCGACACCAACGCCGACGTCCGCAAAGCCGCCGTACTGGCCCTGACCCGCCACCGTGCCCTCGACGACGCCCGAGTGGTCCTGGCCCGGGCGACGACGGACTCGGACGCGGACGTCAGGGCCTATGCGGCGCGGGCGCTGTGACGTCCTGCTCCCCTCGGGAGCGTAGGGCTGCGCAGGCGGACGGGGAGGCACGCCCGGTCAGTAGTACTGGACCAGGCAGAACTCGTGCTCTTCGGGGTCAGCCATCACCACGACCACGCCCTCGTCGAAGTCGTGCCGCTCATTCGTGAACCGCCCGCCCAGGGCGACGACTTGGGCGATGCCCTCGTCGATGTCGTCAACCACGACGTCCAGGTGCAGGCGCGCCTTGCCCTGCCTCGGCGTGGCCACGGGCTGGAAGTTGAGGCGGGGCAGCGGGTCGTCGGCACGGTCGAGGTAGACCCAGCCGGGCCGGGACGGCACACGCGGGCGGTCCAGCAGTGCGCTCCAGAAGTTCGCGACCCGTTCGACCTCGACGCAGTCGATGGTCACTCCGGCCCAGCGGTTCGCCATCGTCAGGCCTCCTGGGTCAGCGCGCGGTGGGACCCCTGACGCACTCGTCGGGCGGCGAGTTCCGCGGCGGCCTCCGCAGGCGTGACGCGGCGGGCGCGGGCCGTGCGGAAGACCTGCCGCAGCGTCGAGGCGATGCCGTGCAGCCGCTCGGTCAGCTGTTCCTCGGATTCCCGCCGCAGTTCCGCACCCGTGGCGTGGATGACTCCGCCCGCGCTGACGAGCACGTCCGGTGCCCAGAGGATGCCGCGTGCGGCGAGGAGACCGGCCGTGGCCGGTTCGTCGAGCTGGTTGTTGGCCGGTCCCGCGACGGCGGCGCAACGCAGCGACGGCACCGTGCGGGCGGTCAGCAGGCCACCGAGCGCCGCAGGCACGAGGATGTCGACCTCCGCCGCGAGGGCCTGGCCCGGATCCGTCCAGGTCGCGCCCAGTTCCTCGGCCAGGCCGCGGGCTGCCGGGTCGATGTCGGTCACGACGAGCCGCGCGCCGGCCCGGTGCAGGAGCCGGGCCACGTGGCCGCCGACCGCCCCGAGGCCGATCACCCCGACGCTCCGGCCGGCGAGCTCCGGCGAGCCGAAGGCCTCCTCGGCCACCGCGCACAGGGCCGCCAGGGTGCCGATCGCGGTGTGCTGGGAGGAGTCGCCGCTGCCGCCGTCCTCGACGGGCCGACAGCACACGTGCGCGGTGCGTTCACCGATCACCGACATGTCGACCGGGCTGCTTCCCACGTCCGGGCCCGCGATGTAGCGACCGCCGAGCGAGTCGATCGCGTCGCCGAGGTCGTGGAGCAACGCCGTTCGCTCCGCGCCGGTCGGCCGGGCCGCGGTGGGCAGGGCTACGACCGTCTTGGCGCCGCCGTGGTCCAGGCCGGCCAGCGCGTTCTTCTCGGTCATCGCCACCGACAACCGCAGCGCGTCCTCGATCGCGGTGGCGGGGTCGGGGTAGTGAGCGATCCGGCATCCGCCGGCGGCCGGGCCGAGAGCGGTCGAGTGGATCGCGATGGTGAGGGCCAGGCCGCTACGGCGGCCGCGCACGACCTGCACCAACTCGTGCGACGGACAAGGGACGTTGGGGGCGAGGGCTTCCTGAAGTACGGCTGTCATGCCGTGAAGCTAGCCGTTTCGACGGAGGCTGGAAGCGTCAGCCGAATGGAATTCGGCACGGGGGCCATAATCGCGGCATGGACGAACTTGATTCGGCGATCATCCAGCATCTGCAGCGTGATGCGCGGCAGACCAACCGCCACCTCGCGCGTACCCTCGGCATCGCGCCGTCGACCTGTCTCGAACGCATCCGCGCACTGCGCGCCCGCGGGGTGATCACGGGCTACCACGCGGCGGTCGACCCGGCCGCCCTCAACCGCCACGTCCAGGCACTCATCCATTTCCAGATCCGCCCCCTGAGCCGGGCGGTGATCGAGGCGTTCAAGACCTACGCCGCCGGTCTGCCCGAAGTCAGCACCGTCTACGTCGTCACCGGCGGCGACGACATGATCGTGCACGTCTCCGCACCGAGCGTGGACCACCTCCACGGCTTCCTCATGGACAAGTTCACCGCACGCCGGGAAGTCGTCGGCTTTCGTACGTCCGTGATCTACCAGCACACCCACAACCAGGTACTCGCGCCCCTCACGTCCTGAGGTGTTGGGTAATCGCTACTCAACCTGGCCCCTGAAGGTTGAGCGGGACGGCGAAGAAGTGTTCCCGTGACCGCATGGTTTCCACTGACCGGTTCCTCGCCTTCACGGCCATGTCCTTTCTGCTGATCGTGATCCCCGGCCCCAGCGTGCTGTTCGTCATCGGACGCGCGCTGGCGCAGGGGCGCCGTGCCGCCCTGACCACCGTGCTGGGCAACACCCTCGGCGCGTACGTCCTGGTGGTGGCCGTGGCGTGCGGGATCGGCTCGATCGTGGAGCGGTCAGCCGTGGTCTTCATGTCACTGAAGCTGGCCGGGGCCGCCTATCTGGTGTACCTGGGAGTCAAGGCACTGCGCGCCCGGCGCGCTCCGCACCCCGCCTTCAAGGAGCACCGGGGCCAGGGCGGTGGGCTGCGCACGCTGTGGGAAGGGTTCGTCGTCGGGGTGTCCAACCCCAAGACCATCGTCTTCTTCGCCGCCGTGCTCCCTCAGTTCGTCGACCGGCACGGCGGGAGCGTCATGGCCCAAATGCTGCTGCTCGGCCTGGTCTTCAACCTCATGGCGGTGGTGTTCGACAGCCTGTGGGGACTTGCCGCGGCGACAGCCCGGGACTGGTTCGCCCGCTCACCCCGCCGACTCGCGGCCATCGGGGGCGTCGGAGGCTGCACGATGATCGGTCTCGGCATAGCCGTTGCCGCGACGGGCCACACGGAGTGATCGGCGGCATGCGGCGGGGTCACGGGGGCCGACTGCGTCATACCGCCGGAACGGCTCGGCACAGACCGGCGTCCCCGTCGTCCACGACTCGTACCGCGGAAGTCTGATGGCCTGGAAGGCAACATGCCCCACGGCCTCCTTGTCGTGCTCGGCGACCAGCGGGAGCCCGCCGTAGGGCCGAGCTGGGCTCGGAGCGCATGGCCACCCTCACGGCCTTGGGACCGGCACCGGTCCAGGCGTGGACCGGACCGCCTCCGAAGACGGCGGTGCTCGCGGACGTGGTGGTACGACGGGGCCCTCCCCGGTGCGGAGTCGCACGGCCCACGCGCACTTCCGTACGTCGGGCCCCACCGAGGAATGCCCCGGCCCCCGGCCCCCCGGCCGACCGCGTCGGCCACGACGCGCCCACGCGAGTGGACCCGGGCGGTGTTCGCCCGGGTCCACTCGTGGCTTTGTTTTCTCCGGGACTTGGCCGGCACCCGACACGATGCTCGCGGCGAGTGCCTTCGAGCATCGTGCCCCGCCTCGATCGGCTACACCTTGCCGGTGAGTTCCGCGATCGCGTCGGAGACCTGGGTCCACACCTCTCGGCTCGGTGCGAGGTGGCCGTAACCCTCCAGAACGAGCAGTTCGGCGCCCGGGATGGTGTCGGCGAGGCGGCGGCCGTGCTCCACGGGCACGAGCGGATCCTCGCTGCCGTGGATGACCAGGACCGGCAGGTCGAGTTCCCTGAGCCGGGGTGCCAGGTCGTCGCCCGAGGCACCGACCGCCAGGGGGTGGTGGTCGGGACGGCCGGGCACGACCGCCCGGTCGTATCCCTCGACGGTCAGTTCACGCAGGCGCGCCTCGTCGCGGACGGATCCGGCGCACAGCAGGAAGGACCTGAACTGTGCGTCGATGACCTCGTCCCGAGTGGTCGGGGGGTTGGCGGCCAGGTCCTCTCCCAGAGCCCGGAGGCCGTCGAGGAAGGAGGGGAACGGCGGCGGGTCGAACCGCGAAGGCTCACCGGCCAGCGCCGACAGGACGAAGGGGAGTGCGGACGACGTCGACATCAGCGTGGCGGATCGCACCCGGTGCCGGTGGTCCAGGGCCAGGAACTGACCGATCAAGCCGCCCATCGATGCGCCCAAGACGTGCGCGGAGTCGATGCCGTAGGCGTCCAGAACGGCTACGGCGTCCCGGGCCAGGTCCCGGCAGTCGTAGGGGTGTTGCTCCCAGTCGACGGGCGTGGACTTGCCTATGTCCCGCTGGTCGAAGCGGATCACGTAGTGCCCCCGGGAGGCCAGATCCTGGCAGAACCGCTCCTCGTAGTGGATCACCGGGGCGGACGCACCCATGATCATGAGGAGTGCGGGGTCCGCCGGATCTCCGAAAGCCTCCGTCCACAGTTGCACCTCGCCGACGTCAACCATTTTCTCGGTCATGCGTGATCGTCCTCCGGAGCTGTTCGTCATCCGCGCCGCCCACGCAGCCGCTCGGGCGACGCTCGATTCCATGCCATCCAACGCGGCGCCAGGTCTCGCCGAATCCGTGAAATCACCGGTAACGCCCTCCCAGGAGCCTGCCAAGGCCGACTGGCAGCAACCGCACGGAAGTCGGCGGGCCGTGGAGTAGTCATTACCCTTTTCAGAACGCGCGACTGAGTGTCCAATTCGGCAGACACGCCCACTGGACGTGATCATGCGAAGCACTCGGGAGAGAACTTGAAGCAGTTGAGACGGATGGCCGCCATCGCGGGATGTGCGGCGATCAGCGCAGGGTTTGCGGTCCTGCCGGCGCAGGCGGCCGAAAGCGGCTCCGGCGCGGTCAACACCGTGCAGGCGGGCCACGTCCTGGCCTGCTACGGGCAGGCCGGGGACCGGTCCGTCGCCGTGGAGCTCTACGGCAACTCCCATTACGGGAACTTCGTCGCCGTCTCCGTCGAGGGACCCGACGGGAACTACGGTGGCGGCAGCAACCCCGCGACGCTGTTCGAGAACGGCACGGTCGCCGCCGAGGTGCCGATCGAGCGACTCGGCGAAGAGGGAGGCTCCGTGGGCACTGCCTCGATCACCGGGGACTACCACCTCGTGGGAGAGCCGACCCACGTTCACGACGTCTCCCGTGAGCCGGGCTGGAACGTCGTCTCCAGGGGCACGAACCAGCAGCTCTCGGCCACCGTCACGGTCGTACTCCTTGGTGAAACCGTGCCGTTGACATGCGGTGACGCGTTCGCCTTCGACCTGATGGTGACCTCGACCCCGGCCTGATCGCAGGTGTGGGGGCCCACTGTGTGGGCCCCCACACACTCTCACGCGCAGAGTCAGCGTCCGGCGGGCCGCTGGTAGCGGAAACGGAGTTCGAAGGTGCCTTCGAGCGTACCGGTCACCGGGTCGAAGCTCCGCAGGTCGGCGATCTCGATGCCGGTGCCGCGGGCTCCCCCGAACTCCCCTGTGCCGCCCAGGATGACGCCCTTGCCGTCCTTGCGCGGTCCTGCCGTGGTCACGGCGCGCAAGGTGCCGGTCCACGGTCGGCCACTGTCGAAGGCGGGCTTGAACACCTTAGTGGCCACCGCTGAGGAGTCCTCGATCTGATCGAGGACGAGAGTTCCTCTGCCCGGGAGGAACAGCGTCCAGACGGTGTGGGTGAGCAGTTTCCCCGACTCGAAGTCGGTCTCCGGGAGGACTTCCTCGATCTCGGTGGAGAAACCGACCACTTCACCGGTCTTGTCGCGGAGTTTTCCGCCCAGCGCGAAGGCGTTGTGCAGGCGCGGCTCGGTGAACTTGGCGATCCCCTCGGGAAAGAGCGCCAACGGCAGGTCACCTCGGTGGGTCTCGAACACGCCGTCCTGGGGTACTTCGGCGAAGAAGGACTCCTCCACCCAGCCCCGGCCTCCTGCCTCTGTGCCGACGGCCCTGCCGGGGGCGAGCGGTCCGTCCGTCTCGGTCGCATGGGTCAGTGCGGGGACCGTCGTCATCATCAGCGCGGCGCTCGCCACGCCGACGATCACACGGCCTCCACGCCTGCGGGCTCGGCCTCGCAGCGCAGTCATGAACACGTCCTTCCACGAATCGCTCCTACGGTGCGGTTCGAGTGTTCTTGACGTTGTGTCAGCAGCCGAGAGTGATGGGTACTCCTTCGTGCGGGAGCGCCCCGTCACTGTGCCGCGAGGCCTGCGGTGGCGAGCTGACTGCGGTGGTTGATGCCCAACTTGCGGTACGCGGCGGACAGATGCACCTCCACCGTCTTCGCCGTGACGAACAACTGCTGGGCGATCTGCCGGTTCGTCAGCCCGGTGGCCGCCAGCTGCGCCACTCTCGTCTCGCTGGGGGTCAGGGCTTCGGGGCCGCTCTGCCGGGGCGTACGGGGGCGGGCGCCGGCGGCGCGCAGTTCGGTGCGGGCGTGTTCGACCAGGAGCGGGGCACCGCATCGGTGGGCCAGTTCCATCGCCTCCCCGAGCAAAGTGCGGGCCTCTGCTCGCTGATTGGAGCGGCGGACGGCCGCTCCGAGCGCCACCAGCGTCTTGGCGTGTTCGAGCCGTGCCGAGGACGGACGCAGGAGCCGCTCGGCTTCCCGGAGCAGCTCGATCCCCCGGCCTCCCGGGGTGAGCAGGCCGACGGTCCGCAGCGCCCTTCCCTCGGCCCCGGGCGACGCCCATCCGCGTGCCTGGTCGAGCTCGTGCCGCGCGTGCGTGAGTCCTTCCTCGGTACGGCCCAGTGCGTGCAGGCACGAAGCGGCGAGCGAACGCCACGGGAGGATGGCCGGGTTCTGTCCGCCGCTGCCGGTGAAGTCCGCACCGGCGTCGAGGACCGCCTTGAGCGCCGCCTCGTGGTTGCCGGTCGCGTGCAGGACCGCGGCATGGGCATACAGCAGGAAGCCGTACGCCCTGTGCTCGCTGTCCTGGGCGGGATCCAGAGCCTGCTCGACGACGGCCGCGGCCCGCGCGGGCAGCCCCTGTTCGAGCAGTGTCTGGGCGAGCCACGCGGTGACCGCGTACTGCTGGACGGGAGTGTGGGCCGTCACCGCCAGGCTGAGCGCCTCCTTGAGGTCGTCGGCGGCCTCCGCGAGGTCCCCGCGCTGGAGCCAGGCGAGCCCTCTGCATCCCTGGAGGGTGGACAGGGACAGCAGGGAACCGGTGGCACGGGCGTTTGCGACCAGCGCCTCGCAGGCCGCCCTGCCCTCGTCGGGATCGTGCACCACCAGCGGGAAGGCCGCGTTCATGAAGAAGAACGCGCCCCCCGCCGCCGCCTGCCGTACCCGGGGATCGGCCACGACCCGGCGGGAGATCGCCACGCACCGCGGATCACCGGCGTAGGCGTCACAGATGGCGATCATGGAGTCGAGGGCGAGGGAGCCCATGGTCTCGCTCGGGGACAGTGCCCTCAGCCGGGGCAGCCCTTCGAGCAGGTCAGTCCAGCCGGGGGTGACCAGGGGCACGGCCAGCAGGATCGCCTCCAGGCTCCGGCGCAGGTCGTCGTCCTCGGCGGGCAGGCCCGCCAGCGCCTCGCGCACCCCCGCGACGGCGTGGGCGGGATCCTGCATCCCCAGCAGGTGGACGAGTTCTCGGATGGTCGCCAACTGCGCCCGCACACGGGGATCCTCGGCGAGTTCCGCGGCCTCGTCCAGGTAGCGCTTCGCGGCGGGCAGGTCGGTGAGGAAGGCGGCCGTGCCCGCCTCGGTGAGCAGGGCGATGCGCTCCTGCTGGGGCGGCGGCTCCTCCAAGGCTCGACGCAGGTAGGTGAGGGCGGCCTCGGCCGCCCCGGTGGCGAGCGCCTGCCGGGCGGCGTCGCGCAGCGCGGTCACGATCTGAGGGGCGTGGGCGGGAGGGACGTACAGCAGATGCTCGGCGGCCTGCTCCGGCCGGCCTCCGGCCGCGGTCAGCAGGGCCGCCGCCTGCGCGTGGAAGTCGGCGCGCCGGGCGAAAGGAGTGGTGCGGTAGACGGTGGCACGGACCAGGGGGTGGACGAAGTCGAGGTGCTCGGTGGGTTCGGCCCGCTGCGGCGGTGACAGCAAGTGAGCGCTGTACAGGTCGGCCAGGTGGCGGCCCAGGTCCTGTGGGTCGAGTCCGGCGAGCCGCGCCGCGTGGGCCGGGTGTGCCCGCCGACCGAGTACGGCCACCGCCTGGGCCAGGCGCGCCGCCTCCGCGTTCAGGCGCCCGAGTTCGCGTGCCACCCGGCGTTGCAGCGCGCGGGAGCCGAGATCCTCGACCTGGGGCACGGTGTCCGCGGTGGGTGGCAGACCCTCGGCGACCAGGGCGCGGGAGAGTTCGGCGAGAAGCAGGGGGTTGCCGCCGGTGGCCTCGTGGCACGCGGCGGCGAAGGCCGGTTCGGGTTCCTGGCCGAACCAGGCCGCCAGGGCACGGCCCGCCGCCGACTCGCTGAGCGGCGTCGGGTGCAGATGCGTGCACTCCTGGTCGGAGAGCAACAGGTCGATCAGGTGCCGGGCGGCCCCGGGCTCGTCCGGGCGCAACGCCGTGACCAGCAGGATCCTCAGATCGGACAGACGCGGCAGCAGATAGGCGAGGAACCGCAGGGACGCCTCGTCGGCCCAGTGCAGGTCATCGACGACCAAGGCGACCGGAGCGTCCTGGCTGAGGTTGGAGGTGAGCCAGAACAGCCCGTGGAGGACGGCGAATTCACCCAGCTGAGCACTCTCGTCGGGCTGAGCGCCGGACACGGCCAGGAGCGCCCCGGCCGGCTGCGCCGCGTCCGCGAGCCACCGCTGCCGGTCGCCCGGAGCGGCGGAGTGCAGCAACGGCTCGTACAGCTGGCGTACGAGCCCGAGCGCGTACTCGCGTTCCAGTTCCGACCCTCTGGCCGTGAGCACCCTCAGGCCCGCCTCGCGGGCAAGGGTCCCGGCTTCCCTCAGCAGCCGCGTCTTGCCCATGCCGGCCGGTGCCGAGATCGCGAGGAAGCCGTGCGCGCCCGCCAGTGCGTCACTCACACCCTGCCGCAGCAGCGCCACGTCCTCGTCCCGGTCCAGCAGGACACCAGCCATGCGCCCATTATGGTCGGGCCTCTCGGGTGTCCTCACACCCTGGTGTCCAGCGTGATGCCCCGGGCCGCGAAGGAGCCGCGCAGGTCGCCGGTCAGAAAGCGCCTGGCCTCGCCATCGCCCTTGAGGTGCGTGTCCATGTGGCTGGTGCACAGGGCACGCAGCGTGTCGCCACCGTGTGCGGCGGGGCAGAGCTGCGAGAAGGGCCGCGACGCCTCCGCCAGGGCGACCAAGTCCATACCGGCGATCCGCATCTGGCCGCTCAGCCACTGCTCACGGGCTGATTCGTGCATCTCCTCGGCATTGTCGTTGAAATGCACATGGCCCGCCCCGGCCAGAACGGCGAACTGTTTGGGTACGGCGAGTTCGCGATGGAGGTCGCGCAGGTCCTCCACCGCGATGACGGCGTCCTGCCCACCGGCCAGAACGAAGGCCGGCACCTGCCGCTGCCAGGCCGTCGGCTCGAGCAGCGATCCCAGCAGCGGAGACTGCGGGAGCCGGCCGCGCGTGCCGGTGGGGACGGCCACGGCGAGGACGGCGCCGATCCGGTCGTCCCGCTCGTTGACCTTCAGCGCGGTCCAGCCCCCCAACGAGATGCCACAGGTGCCGACGCGGTCCGGATCGATCAGGGCGGCGGGCGCACCCGGTTCCCTCCTGGCCAGCAGACCGTCCACGACGAAGCACACGTCCGCGGGCCGGTCACGGATGGTCCGCGGCAGCCGCGCGTCCAGGTCCAGAGCTCCGCCACCGGCGTCCGCGACGGCCGCCTGGAGATCCTCGGCCGTGTCCCCCGCGAAGTCGGGCGCGGCCACCACATACCCGTGGCCGGCCAGATGGGTGCACAGATGCGAGGCGTTGCGGCGATGCCCCCACGCTCCGTGGCAGTACACCACCAGCGGGAAGCGGCCGGACGCCGCGGCGGCACCGCGCACGGCGTGCTGTACGGCCGGAGGCAGACCGGGGGCGGCCACGTACCGGTCGGCGGTCTCCTCCGAGAGGTCCTGGCCCCGGTGCCCCGACGCAGCGGGATACCAGATCTCCACCCGCAGCCGGCGCCTCCCACGGGACTCGTCGACGAGGTCGATGGTGGTCACGCCCGTGGGAGCCGGGCCGCGGACGAAGGGGTCGTACATCATGTCCCTCCTGGAAGCCATGGGCGACGGCGGGGCCGTCAGCCGACCTGCTGGGCCGCGGCCAGCTGGCTGCGCCGGCTGATGCCGAGCTTGCGGTACACCGCCGAGAGGTGGACCTCCACCGTCTTGGGGGTCACGAACAGCTCCTGCGCGATCTGCCGGTTGGTCAGACCGCCGGTCGCGAGCTCCGCCACCCTCGCCTCGCTGGGCGTCAGGGACTCCGGCCCGCTCACCGCCGAGGTGCGCGGGCGCGCGCCCGCGGCACGCAGTTCGTGCCGGGCCCGCTCGGCGAGCGGGGCGGCCGCGCACCGGTGGGCGAGATCCAGCCCCTGCGCGAGGTACTCGCGTGCCTCGGCGCGGGAGTTGCCGCGGCGCGCCTCGGCGCCAAGATCGACCAGGGCCTTGGCGTACTCCAGTCGCGCCGGGGTGCCGCTCAGCAGGTCGACGGCCTCGCGCAGCGGCGCGGCGCCCTCCGCCCGGGGCGCGACCAAGCCGGTGACGCGCAGGGCCCGGCCCAGAGCGTGCGGTGCGCCCCAGGCGCGGGCCAGACGCAGTTCCTCCGCCGCCTGCGCCCGGGCTTCCTCCTCGCGGCCCAGCGCGCGCAGCGCCACCGCCGCGAGTGAGCGCCAGGGCAGGACCGCGGGGTTGCACCGCCCGTAGAGTCCGTAGCGGTGGCCCGCCTCCACGGCGGCTGCCAGCGCTTCCTCGTAACGGCCCTGCTGCATCAGGACGACTGCCTGCGCGTAGCGCGAGTAGTAGAAGGGGCCCACGTCCTTGAGCGGCTCGCCCGGTGGCAGTTGCCGCAGGACCTGTTCGGCCTCCTCCACGCGTCCCTGCTCGGCCAGGGCCTCGGCCAGCCAGGCCAGCGTGGTGGGCCGGGTCATGGACACGTTGACGGCCACCGCGGTCTTCAGCGCGTCGCGCAGATCGGTCACGGCCTCCTGGAGGTCGCCCCGCAGCAGCCAGCCCCAGCCCCGGTAGGTCTGCGCCGCGCTGATCGTCAGCAGGGATCCCGTCGCCCGGGCCTGAGCCAGCAGCGCGTCGCAGGCGCCCAGGCCCTCGTCCAGGTCGGCGGCGAGCAGGCACATGGACGTCGCCACCTGGATGAACGCGGAATCGGTGCCTTGGGCTCGGACCGACGCTCGGGCCGCCACCCGGCGTGCGCGGTCACCGGCCGCCGGGTCGCAGCGGTGCATGTCGTAGGCGGCGATCATCGTGTCGAGCGCGCGGGCCCCCGGAGATTCGGCCACGGGCAGCAGCCGCAGCCGGGGCACCCGCTCGAGGACGCCGTCCCATCCGGTGGCGAACAGCGCGACGACCATCATCGTGGCCTCCAGGCCGCGCCTGAGGTCGTCCTCCTCCTCGGGCAGCGCCTCGATGGCCTGCGTCAGACGGGCCACCGCCTGGTCGGCGTCCTGGAAGGCGAGCAGGCGCGCCATCTCGCGCATACCGGCGTGGCGGCCGGCGACCACCGGGTCGCCGGCCAGTTCGGCTGCGGTGTCCAGGTACTCGACGGCGGAGCGCACGTCGGCCAGGAAGCCCGCCTCGCCCGCCTCGGTGAGGACGGCGACGCGCTGCTGCACGGAGTCGACCGGCTCGGCCAGGGCGCGGCGCAGATAGGCGAGCGCCGCCTCCGGAGCGCTGGTGCGTACGGCGTCGGCGGCGGCCCTGCGCAGCGCGGTGACGACGCCGGGATCACCGGCGGGGGGCACCTGGAGCAGGTGGGCGGCGATCTGCTCCGGCCGCACGCCCGCTTCGGCGAGCCGCGACGCGGCCCGGCGATGCAGCCGGGAGCGTTCGACAGCGGCCGTCGACTCGTAGACGGCCGCCCGCACCAGGGGGTGGACGAACTCCATCCGTGCCCCGCGGGCGAATGCCGCGTCGTTCCCGCCCGCTTCGGAGGACTGCAGCAGGTGGGATGCCTGGAGCTGGGCCAGGCATCCGAAGACGTCGCTCATCGGCACGTCGGCAACGGCTCCCGCCAGCTCCGCCGTCGCCCCCGGGCCGAGCGCGGCGACGGCTCTGGCGAGGGCGGCGGCCTGGGGGGACAGCCGGCCCAGTTCCACCCCGACCCGCCGGGACACCGCGCGCGAGCCGATCAGTTCCACCCGGTGCGCGGTCGCCGCGTCGGGGTCGAGCCCTTCGCCGCGCACGGCCCGGGACACCTCGGCCAGCAGCAGCGGATTGCCCCCGGTCGCAATATGGCAGGCGGCGGTGAACTCGATCGCGGGCGGACGCCCGAAGTGGGCGGTCAGCGCCTCGGCCACCGCCTCGGTCCCCAGCGGCGACAGACGCAGTTCCTCCCACTGCTGGTCGGCGAGGAGCACGTCCAGCAGATGTGCGGGTCCGCCGGGCTCGTCCGGGCGCAGCGCCGCCACGGCGAGGAGGGGCAGGTCCGTCAGGCGCGGCATCAGGTACAGCAGAAAGCGCAACGACGATTCGTCAGCCCAGTGCAGATCGTCCACGAGGAGGGCCAGCGGACGGTCCTGGGCGATGTTCGACACCAGCCAGAACAGCGAGTTCAGCAAGGCGAACTCGCCCGGTGGGGATCCGACGGCTCCTTGGTAGCCCAGAGCGGCTCCCGCCGTCGCCGCCGGTCCTGAGAGCCACCGTTCGCGGTCGTTGTCCGCGGCCGTCAACAACAGCCGGTCGAACAGCTGGCGGACGAGTCCGAAGGCGTACTCCCGCTCCAGCTCGGAGCCCCGCGCGGACAGCACCCGCAGGCCGGCGTCCTGGGCCAGCTCGCCCGCCGCCGTGAGCAACCGCGTCTTGCCCAGCCCGGCGGGACCCACCACCTCGACCAGCCGGCAGTCGCCCGAGGCCACCCCTGTCACGGCGGCCCGCAACCGCTCCAGCTCCGCGTCACGCTCCAGGAGAACACCGGGCATGCACTCATTCTGCGCCTGATCCCAGCGGGGCGGCCCAGGAAGGCATCACCGCGCGCCCATGCGGCGCGGGCGCCTGCCGCGCCGGAGGGTGCGCGTGCCTGCCACGCCGGGGATGCGGGTGCCTGCCGCGCGGGGGGTGCATATCGCGCCGGGTGGGTGCGGATGCAGGCCGTGCGGGGAGGGGTGCGGGGCTGACGCGAAACCCGCAAGCCGCGGGCGGGGCCGGCCGACCGGCCGCCAGGCATCGCGTCCTCCGAGTCCGCACCCCGCACGCCACGCCACGCCACACCACAAGCCGCAGGCAATCACCTGCCCGCACACAGCGACCGGAGAGCCGCCAGGTTGAGTAACAGTTGCTGATCGGCTCCCACTCCCCCGCCCCTACGTTGGATTCCACGGACGGAAGGCGCCGGGGTCGAGGAGTTCGCAGACCCCTTCGGACACCGCCGTCAGCACATCCCGCGGTCCCACAGGAGCACCCCGATGGCCACACATCCCTCGGCATGGCAAAGCGTCCCTCTGCCCCAACGGCACGCGTGGAGCCGGCGGCAGATGTGGCTCACCGCCGCCACCGCCGCGCAACTGCCCGATCTGGACGGCATGCGGCTCGCGGCCTCCGTGCACCTCGACATCAAGGCCGCCGTGTTCCTCGAGGCCTTCGCCTCGGCCGGGGCGCAGGTCGCCGTAGTACCCGTGAACGCCGCCACCACCAGGGCCGACGTGGCCGAACACCTGGCCCGTGGAATGCGGGTCTTCGACACGGCGGACCCCGCGGCCGGGTCGGCGGCCGAGGCCTGTCTGGAGTGGGGCCCCACGCACGCCCTCGAAATGGGCGCCGAGCTCAGCGCGGCGGCCACGGCAGGCGGATACGACGGACTTCGAGCGGCCATCGAGGTTACCCGTACCGGCATCACCCGCCTGCGCGGCCTGGAGCTGCGGCATCCGGTCTTCGACCTGGACCGCGTCCCGCTGAAGAACAACGTCCACAACCGGTACGCCGTCGGGATCAGCACCTGGCAGGCGTTCATGAGCCGCACCAACCTCACGCTGCACGGCAGCGTGGTGGTGATCGTCGGTTACGGCGAGGTCGGGTCCGGCCTCGCGCGCGCCGCCACCTCCCTGGGCGCCCGCGTGCTCGTCGCGGAGGAATCCGCCGACCGGCGCCTGATCGCCGAGTACGAGGGCTACGAGACCGGCACCGTGGATGCCCTGGCGGCACGCGCGGACATCCTGGTCACCGCCACCGGCCGGGACCGGGTCATCTGCGAGAACGTCCTTCCTCTGCTGACCGGTGGCTGCTTCCTGCTCAACGCGGGCCACTCCCCGACCGAGATCGCGCTCGACGCGCTCGGCCCCGGCACCGAGCTCCTGCCCCACATCACCAGCCACCGTCCCTTCGGCGGCGAGATCCTGCTCGTCTCCGCCGGCCACCTCGTCAACCTCGCCGCCGGTGACGGCGACAGCCTCAACTCGTTCGACCTGACGGCCGCCCTGATGGTCTCGGCCGTCGGCTGGACGCACACCGACGGCGCCGCACATCCGCCCGGCGTCCACGACCTGCCGCGCGCCGCGTGGGCGCCCTCGATCGCGAACTACTGACCTCGGCCGGCACCGCGCCGAACATCCCTCCCGAACCGACGCCGCCCGCGCTCTCCCGCCGGTGCACCTCGCGGAGGCAGCGCTGCCAGACCCCGAGCCCTGGGGGCCCCACCCCAAAGCTTGGGGTTCGGCCCCGACGCCGAACGCCTGCCCTTCCCGGTGTGCTGGACGAGGCGAGGGCGGCGGTAGTCGGAGCAGCGTCTCGCGGCACTCACCGCCACCCCCACCTCTCCCTTCGCACTGCGGAGATTCCCGATTCCCTGGAGGAAACCATGGCCCCCTACGCACCTCTCTCCACCGGCGACGGCACCTCCGGGCCGGAGCCCGGCGCTCGTCCCGGGAACGGGGACGGCGGCGCGGGCGCGCGGCACGGCCACGGCCCGTCCGGTCTCAAACTCGCCGTCGTCATCGCCTGCGCGCTCGCCGTCGTCCAGCTGGTCGTCGTCATCGCCTTCGCATGGCCCAACGCGAGGTCGGCCCCCCATGACGTCCCGGTGGTGCTCGCCGGGCAGGGCCAGGCCGTGGCAGCCGTCGAGGACCACATGGAGAAGGCCAAGCCGGGCGCGTTCGACACGACCGTCCTCGCGGACGAGAAGGCCGCCCGGGAGGCCATCCTCGACCGCGACGCGTACGCGGCGATCGTCGCCGACCCCGCCGGACCCAAGGTGCTGGTCTCCTCGGCGGCGAGCGCCGCGGTCACCGCCGCCTTCACCCAGATCGCCGGGGAGATCGAGGAGCAGAGCGGCAAGCCGGTCGCCGTCGACGACGTCCGGGCCGCCCCGGAGAAGGACCCGCGGGGCGCTGCCTTCGCCTCCTCGCTGCTGCCCCTGGTCCTCACCGGCATGATCGGCGGCATCCTGATCGCCCTGAAGGTCACCGGCCTGCGCAACCGGCTGGTGGCGGCCGCGACCTTCGCGGTGGCCGCGGGGCTGTGCACCACGGGGGTCGTGCACGGCTGGATCGGCGCCTTCGACGGCGGCTACCTGGCCGAGGCGTCGGCGGTGGGCCTGATCGTGTTCGCCATCGTCGTCACCATGGCCGGACTGGGCACGGCACTGGGCCACCGGGGCATCGGACTCGGCGTCATCACCGTTCTGCTGCTGGGCAACCCGTTGTCCGGCGTGTCGACCGCGCCGGAGATGCTGCCCGAACCCTGGGGCGCGCTGGGCCAGTTGCTGCCTCCGGGCTCCGGTGCCTCGCTGCTGCGGTCGACCAGCTTCTTCGACGGCGCGGGAGCGGCCGGCCCTCTGGCCGTGCTGCTGAGCTGGGCCGCGCTCGGGCTCACCCTGCTCACCGTGGCCAACGCCCGGACGGGGAAGGCCAAGCGGCTCACCGCCGTAGCCTGACCGTCCGCGAAACCCTCGTCGCCGCGGCCCGAGCGTCCGCGAACCCCCTGCCGTGGGGGCGGGGGCGGGCCCCCCGCCGGGCCCCCCCCCGCGCCCCCGACAGCGGGCGACTACCACTCGGCACTCCAAACA